>JANNNO010000295.1:0-18908 GCA_031398585.1 Myxococcales bacterium
GCGCTCGGGCGCCTACTTTCGCAAGGTCTGGTCACACGCGCCCAACACGCCGCGATCCTTTCCCGCCTTCCTGACCTCGCGTTATCCCTCCGACATCGCGTGGGCGCAGCGATCGCTGAACTACTCACCGATCCTGCCCCAGAACGAGACTTTCTTCGAACAGCTCGGCCGCGCGGGCTGGAAGAACGTCGGCATCTTCTCGCACTTCTACTTTTCCGCCGAGCGGGGGCTCAATCAGGGCTTTGCCGAGTGGAACAACGACGGCGCGCGCTCCATCGCGGAGTCCAACAAGGACACCGCGTCGCCACGCACAGTCCCGCGGGTCATCGCGCGGCTGAAACAGGCGGCGGCGAAAAAGGAACGGATCGCGCTGTGGACGCATCTGTTCGAGCCGCATGCCTCGTACATGGAACACGCCGAATTCCCTTCGCGCACGCGCGGTGTCGAAGGGCTCGAGGAGCGCTACGACTACGAGATCGCCTACGTCGACAAGTGGGTCGGGCGGATTCTCGCGGCGCTCGATGCGACGGGGCTACGTAAGAACACGGCGATTGTCGTCGCTGCTGACCACGGCGAGGCCTGGGGCGAACACAAGTTCTACTTCCATGGCCAGGATCTAACCGAAGAGCAGCTCCGGGTGCCGCTCATCATCAACGTGCCGGGGCACAAGCCGCAGGTCATCGATACCGAAGCCGCGTTGATCGATGTCGGCCCCACGCTCCTCGATCTCGTCGGGGTGACACCGCCGGCCGTGTTCCGTGGTCGTAGCCTCCTGCCGGCCATGGTGGGTGACGCTGCGGCGCTGGCTCCTCGGCCGATCTTTGCCGAGCTGTTGCCCGCCAACGCCTGGCCGAAACACGAGGTCATGATGGTCGAGGGTGACAAGAAGATCGTCCACAAGATCAGCGACCGCCGCTGGGAGCTGTACGATCTCGCGGCCGACCCCAAACAGAAGCGAGACCTCGCAAGGGACCCGAAGCAACGTGCGTTGCTCTCGGCGTTGCGAGCGAAGGTGATCGCGTTCGAAGAGGGCCGGCGCTAACGCTGACCCGCATTCCGGGCGGGATGCGTCCTCAGAAGCGGCGTGCCTCGTAACCGTCGATGAGATCCTGGTAGGTCTCGCCGCGTCCGGCTTCCACGTAGAGAATGTCCATCCGGCCGCAGGCTGGCGCGCCGGTGGTCTTGCAAATCTTGTCGACCGCCGCGGCCAGCTTCTTCTTCTCGGCGGCCCGCACATACGTCCCGACAGCGACGAAGGCCGAAGGCGGCAGCTTCGGTGAGGTCACGACCCATTCCAGATCGCCCCCCGCATCGGCGCGGTGTTTGATCTCGGGCCAGAGGCGCGGGTGGAGGATGGCGAGGTCGACTTTTTTGGCCAGCAACGCTTCGAGCGCTTCCTTGCTGGTTCCCACTTCCAACATCTGAAAGGCTCGGCGGCGCGGATCCACGTCACCTTCGGTCAGGACCGCGAGCCACATCGGATCGCTGGCCTCGGTCGTCGCCACCTTCAGGTTGCTGGCGGACGGCAGATCTCCGAACGGCTTGGGCCGGCGTGTGACCGCCGTGAACTGCAGGATCTCCCGGTCGAGGCCCACCGCGCGGCCGAGTACCTCGAGCTTGAGCGCCTTGCGCGCCTCCACGTACTGATGCGCTGGCAGAATCGCGAAGGGGACCTTGTTCTTGCGAATGTACGCGAGGGCCTCGTTGGGCTTGCTGAAGCCGCGGCCGCGGAAGGTTCCTTTGGGGAAACCCGCGACTTCTTCGATCCGGGCCACCAACGCATCGACGTTGCCCGCCAGGTGCTCACCGGCTTCGGCCAAGTACTCGTGGGCGATGACGATCTCGCGGGGGGCTGCCTTGCCGTGCGCAGCGGGAACGAGAGCCGACGAAGCGGCGAGCAGAACGGCCAGGGCACAAACAACGTGCGGTCGGTGGGGCATCGGCCGCTCTATATCATCGAAGACCGCTCCTCTGGGAGGGGTGGCAAGCGTTCGGTCGAGGGGTGCATTGCGGTAGATGGCGAAACGCTTCGTCACGGCGTCAGGGAATGAACGTCGCCGCTTCGGCGGTTCGCACGCACTGCAGGGCCTGCGCGTCGTTCAGGACCTCCTCCCGCAACAGCAGATCGAACTCGTTGCGCAGGTGCGTGTTGAGCAAGTAGGGACCGTCGGTGTTGATCGTGAAGGCAACGCCACGCTGGACGAACACCGAGAGGATGCGGCGGAGTTCCGCAAGATCGGCCACGACCCGCGTCCGCAAGTTGGAGCTCGGGCAGATCTCGAGCACGGTCCCTCGCTCGACCAGCTTGGCCAGCGCCTCCTCGCTGCCGGCCGCCGCGATGCCGTGGCCGATGCGGGCGGGCTTCCAGTTATCGAGAACCGAGAGAAGCCCCTGCGCTCCGGTCAATGGTGTCTCGCCTGTGTGAATCGTGACGCCGAGCCCCGCCGAACGAGCACGGGCAAAGAGGGCGGCGTAGGCATCGACCTGCGGTCCCAGCTCGAGCGCGTTGCCCTCCGAACCTGCCAGGTCGATGCCGACCACGCCGCGAGAGCGGTACTTGATTGCCTTCTTGACGAGGATCTCGTTGAGCTCGATCGAAAATTCGCGCGCCAAGCAGAAGACGAGCCCAACTCGCGAGCCGTATTCGAGGCAGGCTCGGTCCATGCCCCGCAAGGCTGCATGGATGATGTGGTCGAGATCGCGCTCACCGCCGAGGTTGCGCTTCATTGGGTTAAAGCGCAGCTCGAGCAAGGAGACGCGACTCGAGCGGAACTCTTTGCCAATGATCTCGTAGACCGATCGCTCGATCGCCGTGGGCGAGGACTGAATCTTCTCGGTCCAGCGATGCAGAATCTCGAGGTAATCGTCCTGAGACGCCACCTTGGACGGCGCCGCCGTGACCAGATCGCGAAACTCCCAGTAGGTCTGAACCGGAAGCTTCAAACCCTGGTCGTGCGCAATCGACCAGAGGATGTGGGGCGCTACTGCGCCGCCGACGTGGACGTGAAGATCACCGAGGTCGAGCTGGGGGTCCAGCATGCTCAAGTGTAGCGCGTGGGATCCCCCGTGTCAGGGATAGCCCACTTCGGGCCGCCAGAAACGCAGGCGCCTGGCGGTTGCGGGTGTCTACGCGCGTCGCTGCGTGACGCGCGCTTCGGTGTTCAGGAGATCGCGGAGATCCCCAGCGGGCGAGAAGACCACCGTCACCTGCTCGGGGATCTGGATCGGTTCGCCGGTGCGCGGATTGCGGACCGCGCGGGCGTTGCGGCGGCGCTTGGAGAAAGTGCCGAAGCGAGGGTACGTGAAGCGTGCGGCCTTGCGACCGTTGCGCGAGCGAATGAAGAAGTCACCCATCTCAACGAAGAGCGCATCGACAATCTGCCCGATGACCTTCTTGGTGAGATCTCGAGGGAGATCCTTGCGCTTCGCCACCCGCTCGATAATTTCGGCCTTCGTCATTGCTCCCTCTTCATCGTCGCGGCAGGGTCGACGAGAGTAAGCAATCGCGCGTTCGGGTGTCAACGAACAACCCTCCGACGCGCGCGCAGTGATCCCGGGTTTTCCAGCGTGAAACACGGGTGACAAGAACCGCGCGTTTCACCGTGTGAGAGAAACGACAAAGACGCGCGGCGCCCGCTGCGCGATCCTGCGGACGTCCGCGCTCGCTGAGCGTGTTCCCGGCGATGACGAGCGCGCGGGCAACCACCGCGCCCCTGCGTTCAACCGGCGCTGCGGGTGCGTGCCCGGACGATGCTGTACGCGGTGCGCGTGCTTGCCAGGACGAGAGCGATCGCAGCTACGGCGATGCAAACGTGGAGCGCGCGCCGCCGATACGTCAGGTCACGGCTCGGGGCACCGACGAGCAGGTAGCTCGCTTGGAACGGCCAGGGCGCGACCTTGTCACCCACGCGCGTGTACAACCACGGCTCTGGGTAGACGAGATAGCCGGTTAGCAACGGCGACGGATCCCCCGCGTAGGTCGCCGCGCCGTCCAGCGTCTCGCCGCCGAGGGCAACTGGAACGTTACCCGTCTGAACCCAACGAACCCGACCACCATCGGCGACCAGTGCCGCAGCCGATCGCCGCCCGGACGGTGATCGCAACTCGCCCCCATAGGTGGGATCGAAGAAGATCCAGCCCTGCCCCGGCTCGAAGACCTCGAGCGCGTTGTGGTCCCCTCCCATCTGCGCCGCAGGGGGATGTAGCTGTACCATGCGCGCGGGGATGCCGGTTGCGAGCAGAGCCGTCGCGATGATCCCCGAGCGAGTTACACAGTGGCCCGGCTCGCCGTCGAGGTGTCGCTTCAACAGAGTCGCGGGCCGATAATTGCGATCGAACAGCTCCCCACTCGGTTTGCCATGAGGAAAACGAGCGGCCAGTTCGTCGCCAAGACACGTTGCCGCTGCCAGCCCCGTTCGATCCCCACAATGCTGGCGCTTGAAGGCTGCATATGTCGCGAGGTTCGGATCGCCGACGTAACGGGTGGGATCCCACGAGAAGCCCCCCAGGGTGTTCTCCTCTGCGAGCGTCTCGGTCAGACTCGCTTGATCGAACCAGGCACGCGAATAGTCGAGCCCCCGCAGCCACACCAGCAGCGCGAAAAGCGTCAGCGCGAGTCCACTGACGAGTGAAAGACCACGAAGGTGGGTGCGGGCCGAGGGGCGTACCTGCCGCCGGCTCGAAACGGCCTCGGTTTCTATGATGTTGGCGATGGCGGGCCCTTCCAGATCGTAGTCCACGACACCTCGTTTTGGTCGGACGTTAAAGCTCTCTGGCAAGGATCAGCCCTTGCCCCCGGCCCAATCAGCCCCCACCCAAGTTGCGCTCTGGGCCCACAAACGTTCCCCGAGCACATCGTCCTCGGCAATCCGGCTCGGGCGACGAGGGGCTTCTTTCACGTAGTAAAGGCCAGTCTCCGCCGCCGCAGATTCCGAGGCCGCGCAGTGAACAATGGTCTGCGCGCCTTCCTCGTTGGTGATCATGAATAGCTTCATGAGGCCGCGCGCGAGGGCCGGCACCCGGCGCCAAATGTCCGAGGCGACGACGCCGGGATGAAGCGCGTAGGTCGTGACGCCGGTGCCGGCGAGGCGTCGGGCCAGCGCCCTGCCGTGCATCACATTGGCCAACTTGGAAACCGCATACTCGGGGATCCCGGTGCGGCTGCGACGGCCGCTTCGCTGCGCGGAAAAGTCGATGCCAAGCGCGTCTTCGTGCGCGCGACTCGCGACGTTCACGATCCGCGCGGGCGTCGATTGCAGCAGGCGATCGAGAAGGAGCGAAGTCAGCAGAAATGGCCCGAGATGATTGCTACCGAAGGTGATCTCGAAGCCGTCCTTCGTGAGGCCCTTGCCCCCGGCCTGACCGGCGTTGTTGACCAGCACGTGCAGCGGGCGGCCGTCTCGAAGAACCTCGGCGGCGCAGGCCCGAATCGAGGCGAAGTCGCCAAGCTCGAGCAAGACGGCACTCACCGCGCTCTCGCCACTGGCCGCGACGATTTCGGCGACGGCGGCCTGCGCCCTTTCCGGCGTGCGACCGGTGATGACCACCTCGGCGCCGCGGCGAGCAAGGATGGTCGCCGCGCTTCGGCCGATCCCTGAAGTCGCACCCGTGATGAGGACCCGGCGGCCCGAGAGGTCTTTCATGCCCGAAACGGCCCGAGCACGAGCGGCACAAACATCCACGACTTTTTACGGGCGGACAGACGCCGACGTCAAGGCGCGCTTCCTACGAAGCACGCGATGACGAAGTCGCACGCGGCTTGTGCCCGCCAGCGGCTTGTGCCCGCCTGTCGGGAACAGTCGTAGATGTCCAGGGCATAAGCAGTCGTAGATGTCCGGTCTGGGTGGGGTTGGGGGTTAGGGGGTTAGGGGGTCAGGCTGCCTGGGTGACCTGGGATGTTGGCCGGGCAGGCCGAGCTTTTCATACTGCTCCCGCAGCCGGCTCAGGTGCCGCGGACTCAATCGGCAGATCGTCGCCGCTTGAGTCCAGGTGATCCGCTTCTCGATCGCCTTCTGAATCACGTCACGACTCGTCATCGTCCGGGCCTCTCTGGCCACCGCGTCCGCCCGCATTCGGCGGGCTTACACGACGGCTTCAGCGACCGGACATCTACGACTGCTTATGGACCGGACATCTCGACTGTTCCCGACAAGCGGCTTGTGCCCGCCTTGCTCAATCACGGCACGCCGCGTACGCTGAAACAGGGAGGGGCGATGGCCAGCGAGACCAAGGTCACTTATGCGACGCTCTCTGCTGACGACGCCGAGATGCATCGCGAGTTCGATGGCGCCATCGCGATGGTGAGACGCGAGCTCGGCCGAACCACACCGCTTTACATCGGCGCAGGCACACGTACCGCCGCAACCACCACGACCAGCACGAACCCCGCAGACACCCGGGTGGTCGTGGCCAATGTCGCGGCGGGGACCGTCGAGGACGTCAACGATGCGGTCGCTGCCGCCCGGCAGGCCTTCCCGGCGTGGCGAGCCAAGCCCTGGACCGAGCGCGCGGCGATTCTCGGCAAGGCGGCCGCGGAGGTCCGACGGCGACGCTACGAGCTGTCTGCATGGCTCATCTTCGAGATGGGCAAGAATCGCCTCGAAGCCCTCGGGGAGGTGGAGGAGCTGGCCGACCTCATCGACTACTACGTCGATCAGATGCGGGACAACGATGGCTACCTGCGGCCGATGGCGAGTCTGGGACCGCAGGACACCAACACCAGCGTGCTGCGGCCCTTTGGAGTGTGGGGTGTCATCGCGCCCTGGAATTTCCCCTATGCGCTGCTGGGCGCGCCGATCGCAGCGGCGCTGATCACCGGCAACACGGTGGTCGCGAAGCCATCGTCGGACACCCCTCTGTCGGGCGTTCTCACGGCGGAGATCTTCCGCAATGCCGGGCTGCCCCCCGGCGTGCTCAACCTGCTGACCGGGAGCGGTCGCGTGGTGGGCAAGGCGTTGGTCGAGCATCCGGAGCTCGATGGGATCACGTTTACAGGATCCTACGAGGTCGGCTTCCGCGACCTTTATCAGGCGTTTGCGGTCCGCTATCCCAAGCCATGCATCGTCGAGATGGGCGGTAAGAATCCGGCGATCGTCATGGACAGCGCCGATCTCGAGCGGGCGGTCACCGGTGTCTTTCGTTCGGCCTTCGGCATGAACGGGCACAAGTGCTCGGCCTGCTCGCGGGTCTACGTTCACCGCGCGGTGGCGGATGAATTCCTCGAGCGCCTCATCAAGCGGACGGAAGAAGCGCGCATCGGCGATCCACTCGAACGCGGGGTTTTCCTCGGGCCGCTAGCCACTGCCAGCAGCCTGGCTGACTATGAGAAGTACGTGGCACTCGCGCGCGCCAGCGGTGTCATCCGCACGGGCGGGCAGCGGGCCGCGGGCGCGGGCCTCGATCATGGACACTTCGTCAAGCCGACCATCGTCACGGGTCTGCCTCACGACCATGAATTGATGCGGCAGGAGCTGTTCGTGCCGATCCTGGCCATACAGCCGGTGGGAGACTTCGAGGAAGCCATGGTGCGGGCCAACGACACGGACTTCGGCCTCACCGCCGGAATCTTCACGGGCAAGAAGGCCGAGATCGACGGCTTTCTCGAACGCATCGAGGCCGGGGTCGTCTACGTGAACCGGGCTGCAGGCGCGACCACGGGAGCCTGGCCGGGCGTGCAACCCTTCGGGGGCTGGAAGGCGAGCGGGTCGAGCGGCAAGAACATCGGCGGTCTTTACACCCTGCCGACCTATCTGCGCGAACAGAGCCGCACGGTGGTGGCATGACCAAGACGGCGGCCGCAGCCCTCGGGCGCCCAGGTGATCTGGAAGACCGCGAGATCTCGATCACGACACCGCTGCCCGGGCCGCGTGCCACGCGCATGATCGCCGAGGCGAAGGTGCATCTGTCACCGTCGCTCATTCACGTCTATCCCTTGATGGTGGCGCGCGCGGCCGGCTGCATGGTCGAGGACGTCGATGGCAACGTCTTTCTCGATGCGCAGGCGGGCGTGTCGGCAGCGGCCACCGGTCACTGCCATCCGCAGGTCGCGGCTGCGATGGCCGCGCAGGCCACAAACCTGATTCACATCTGCGGCACCGACTTTTTCTATCCCGCCTACGGCGCGCTGGCGGGCAAGCTCGCCGAGCACGCCGCGCGGCTCGAGTCGACGGTGACAGGTGCTTCGCCCCATCCCTGGCAGGTCTTTCTCACCAATTCGGGCACCGAGGGCGTCGAGGCAGCGATCAAGCTCGCCCGGCAACACACCAAACGCGCCCATCTGATTGCGTTCCGCGGGGGCTTTCACGGACGCAGCCTCGGATCGCTGTCGCTCACCGCCAGCAAGAGCAAGTACCGCAAACACTTCGGGCCTCTGCTGGCGGGCGTGCATCACGCGGAGTACGGGAGTCTCGAGAGCATCGAGCGGGATCTCTTTGCTCGAACGGTGAACCCGGAAGAGGTGGCGGCGATCGTCGTCGAACCGGTCCTCGGTGAAGGCGGCTACCTGGTGCCGAAGCGGGAGTTCCTCGCTGGCCTGCGCGCTATGTGCGATCGCCACGGCATCCTGCTGGTCTTCGATGAGGTGCAGTCGGGTATGGGGCGCACGGGCACGATGTTCGCCGCCGAACACTTTGGCGTGATCCCCGACATCTTCGTGTTGGCCAAGGGACTGGCCTCGGGGATGCCGCTCGGGGCGATGATGGCACGAGGCTCGACGATGACCTGGCCCCCGGGGTCGCATGGCTCTACTTGCGGCGGCAATCCCGTGGCGATCGCGGCCGCGCTGGCGACCATCGGGCTGCTCGAGGGCAGTCTGCTGGACAACACCCGAGCGGTCGGGGCGCATCTGCGAGCGCGGCTGACGACGGAGCTTGCGGGAGTGAGCGGCATCGTCGAGGTACGCGGGCTCGGCCTCATGATCGGCATCGAGCTCGCGACGCCCGAGCTGGCCGATGCGGTGGCGCTGGGCTGCTACCAGCGTGGATTGCTGGTGCTCGAATGCGGGGACAAGGCGATCCGAATTTCGCCCCCGCTGATCATCTCGGCCGCGCAGGCCGAGACCTGTGCACAGATCTTCGCCGACGCCTGTCGGGCCGCCGCGTGAACCCCTCGCCTTCGTTCTTCACCTGGGTCGCGCAGCGCGATGCCGTGGCGATGGACGTCACCGGTGGGCATGGCGCCCGCTTCACCACTGCCGACGGCGGGGAATGGCTCGACTTCGGCAGCATGGTCTGGAACGCCAACCTCGGGCACGGGCATGCGGGCATGCGCAGGGCGCTGGTGGAGGCGGCCGAGAGAGCCGCGCTCGTGATGCCGTCATCGACCTTTCCGGACAAGGTGTCTGCCGCCGAGGCGTTGTTGACGGTCGCGCCGGCGGGACTGCGGGACGGCAAGGTGTTCCTCTGTCTCTCGGGAGCTGAGGCCAACGAGAACGCGGTGAAGATGGCCCGCCTGCGAACCGGCCGGCGCAAGATTGTCTACCGCACACGCAGCTATCACGGCGCGACGCTGGGCATGCTCTCCTTCTCGGGCGATCCCCGGCGGACGCCCTTCGATCCGGGCCTGCCGGACGGCGTTCCTTGGAACGACCCCTATCGCGCCGACGATGGACCCGCGAGTCTGGAGGCGGTCTTACGGACGGAGGCGGGCAACGTGGCAGCGGTGCTGCTCGAGGGCGTGGTTGGGGCCAACGGGGTGCGGGTGCCCCCGCCGGGGTATTGGCCAAGCATCCGCGAGACCTGTGACCGGCACGGCGTGCTGCTCATCGCGGACGAAGTTCTTTCGGGTTTCGGGCGCACGGGCCGCTGGTTCGGCGTCGATCACGGCGACATCACGCCGGACCTGCTCACCTGCGCCAAGGGACTCACCGGCGGCTACGCTCCCGCCGGCGCCGTCATCGCCAGCGCGGACATCGCGCGACACTTCGACGATCACGTGCTTTCTTGCGGCCTCACGGCGTACGCACATCCGCTGTCGTGTGCCGCGATCGTCGCGGCGATCGCCGCTTATCGTGAGGGCGATCTGGTGGCCCGGGCTGCACGGTTGGGAGAGGTAGTGGACCGTGAGCTGCGGGTGCTTTCGCAGAGCCAACCGGCGGTGCAGCAGGTGCGCGGCCTCGGGCTGCTCTGGGCGTTCGACCTCGTCGATGTCGATGGTCGTGCCGTCGGGGCTCCCGTCATGAAGCGGGTGGCGGCGGCGCTGGCCGCGCGGCGACTACACCTGCACAAACGCGACAACATGATTTTTCTGGCGCCACCGCTGGTGGTCACGGAACCGGAGATCGTCGATGCGGTGGGGCGCCTGCGGGGAGCGCTCACGGAGGCGCTGGCATGAGCAAGACTTCAGGCAGCGCGAACGGCGCCGACTCTGCCGCCCACCGCACGAGGACTTCTGCGGGCAAGGTCGTGGCGTCGGCGACCGAGGCGATGGAGGGCCTTCGGGACGGGATGCGCATCCTGGCGGGAGGCTTCGGCCTGTGCGGCAACGCTGAACACTGCATCGCCGAGATCGCCCGCAGGGGCGCGCGCGAGCTGACCATCATCAGCAACAACTGCGGCAACCAGGGCCAGGGGCTGGCGGTGCTGCTGCAGCGGGGACAGGTCAAACACGTCGTCTGCAGCTTCATTGGCGGCAACCCCGATCTGGCGGCCGCTCTCGATGCCGGCACAGTCACCGCCGAGCTCTGTCCGCAGGGCACCTTCGCCGAGCGCCTGCGCGCGGGCGGCGCGGGCATCGGCGGCTTCTTCACGCCGACGGGCGTGGGGACTGTCGTGGCCGAAGGCAAGGAGGTACGGGAGATCTCGGGTCGCCTCCAGGTGCTCGAGCTCCCCTTGCGCGGCGACATCGCGATCGTGCGGGCCGCGGTTGGCGATCCCGATGGCAACCTGCGCTTTCACCGCACGGCGCGCGCCTTCAATCCGCTGGTCGCGATGGCTGCCGATCTCACCATCGCCGAAGTCGATCAATTGGTGGGCCGCGGGGAGCTCGACCCCGACGACGTGCACCTGCCCGGGATCTTCGTCCATCGCCTGTTCGAGGCGGCCCTACACGCCAACCCGATTGAACACCGCACGGTGCGGACCCGGGGAGGCACGCCGTGAGCTGGTCCAAGGACGACATGGTCCGAAGGGCGGCAGCCGAGATTGGGGCCGGTGAGACGGTGAACCTCGGCATCGGCATGCCGACCGAAGTCGCCAATCACATCCCTGGCGACCGCCACGTGATGCTGCATTCAGAGAACGGTCTGCTCGGCATGGGTCCCTTCCCCTACGAGGACGAGATCGATCCGCAGGTGATCAACGCCGGCAAGCAGCTGGTAACGGTGCTCCCTGGCGGCAGCGTCTTCGATTCCTCACTTTCGTTCGCCATGATCCGCGGGGGGCACATCGATCTGGCCATCCTCGGCGGCCTCGAGGTTGCGATGAACGGCGATCTCGCCAACTGGACGGTGCCCGGCAAGATGACCACCGGCATGGGCGGCGCGATGGATCTCGCCGCGGGCGCCCGCCGCGTGGTGGTCCTGCAATCCCACGCCGCCAAGGACGGCACCCCCAAGCTGGTGGCAAAGCTGAATTTACCGGCCACAGCGCTCGGCTGCACGACCCGCGTGATCACCGATCTCGGCGTCTTCGATCCGGCGGGCGATCACTTCCGCTGTGTGGAGATGGCGCCAGGGATAACGCTGGAACGAGTCCGCGCCGCCACCGGCGCACCGGTGCGCTAGTCCCGGTCAGTCGGGCAGCTTGGCATAGCGGATCCCGGCTTCCCCGACCACGGTGAAGAGGATCCCGCGGTTCTCGAAAATGTTCACCGCGAAGCTGCTGGTGGTGGTGTGCACCTGGGTCGTAGCACCGCTCTTCCAGGAGACGTAGCGCAGATCCGCACCCATCATGTCGAACACGGGTATGTAGAGAATGCCGTGATCGGCCAGGATGCTCCACCACAGTGGATCTTCGGCGAAGACCCGTTTGTTCGAACAGTCCTCCGGCGAGGCCACCCACGCCTTGCGACGCCCTCCTGTCTCGAGAGTCGTCCAGACGACGTGCTTGTCGTCATGAGAGAACGTGTCGCCCGCCGTCGTAGCAAGCTGCCCCTTCCGGTTGGTCTCCAGCTGGCAGTGCAGGCCGGTGCGGTTGTTCACCACGAGCAGGTTCCCAGACCCTTCGGGGGTTGGATCGGCGGCAAGCACGCTGAGTCCCGCGACCGACGACAGAACGAGCCCGTGACCGACCCCAATGGGACGAGTCAGCTCTGGATTTGAGATCTCGGGGTAGAGGCGATAGGACCGCAACCCGAGGCCCGCCGGCAGGAGTGCCATGACACCGTAGTCGCGGCCTTTCAGATCGCGCACTGGAATCGCGCGGGTGACGCCGGAAGAGAGGACGACCGGGTTGGCGCCGGTCGGAAAATCGGCCACCGCCAAAGTGCCAGCCCCTTCCGCGACGGTTCGATCGAGCCCTCGCAAGAAGAACACCTTCTTGTCTTCTCCGACCAGCTCCCACCGTGCGGCGTCGTCGAGGACTTTGACATGCTTGGCAGGATCAACCGCTTCGGCGACCTTCACCGCAAAGAGACTCTCCCTCTGGGTTTCAGGCGCCACGGTGGAATAGACCAGCGTCTCACCGTTCAGAGTCATCTGGGCGTTGCCGGCCCCGCCGAGCTGAGTGTTGGTGACACCGATGCGAACGGCCTTCGGCAGGACCCCCGCGGCGGGTGTGGCGAGCGGGCCGGCGAGTAGGTCGTACGCGGTGCCGACGTTGTTGGCGACGCACATGAGGGAGTCGCCGATTCGGGAAGCCGTGCAATTCACGCCGTCGTTGGTGAGTACGCGCGGTTCGATCCAACCGGGTCGCCAAACCGAGATCGTGCCCCGAAAGGGTGGATTGTCGGTCTTCCCGTTGCTCAGAATGAAGAGCGAATCGCCCACGAAGCGGCTCGCGGTCACACTGGAGAACCAGACGTTGTCGGCCAGACGGATGCAGGCAGGATCGAGCCCTTCACAGGTCAAGGGACGACGCTGAGCTTCGCTGACATTGACCACCCAAAGCTCCACGCGCCGGCCTAGGCTCCGATAAAATCCACACCACCTATCCGCAGGCGGATTGGCTACTGGCTGGACGGGCCAGGGATCGTTGCAGGATTCCGACGACGAGAGCAGGCGGCTGTCGCCGGTGGGCAAAGTGAACATCGTCGTGAGGCCGCTGGCGGGAGCCCGCCCGGGAGCCGCGCTGTCGGGCGCGGCAGTCTCGGCGCCGCCGTCGACGGGGATCAAGTCCGGGCCGGCCGCGCCATCATGGCCGCAGGCGCCGGTCACGTCATTGGCGGCGCAGCAGACACCTGCCCGACAGACGAGATCTCCGGGACAGCGGTCGGTACATTTCAGGGTACCTGCGCCGACTTCAGGAGAGAAATTGCAGCCGAATGAGGCGAGTGCCGAAGCCAATGCGAGGAGGAGCAGCGCAGGCCGAGATGAGGGGCGAATCACGCCGAGCATCCTGCACGAAGAGCGCGTGGTTGTCATTGCCAACCAATGCAGGCACCGCAACGCGGCTTGCCCCGCCCTCCGCTCGCTCAATAACGGAAAGAGAGTGCGGCGCCGCCGCCGTCGGCGTCGAGAATCGGCGCCAATTCCAGTCGAGCCACCGCAGACGGATTCGCCCCCGGCTCAGCGCGAGACCAAAGATAGAGACCGAGGCCCGAGGCGATCAGCACCGGTCCTGCGATGAGTGTGACGGTGGCGATCTTGGCCGCGCGGCGGCCGCTATCGTATAGGCCGGTGTCGAAAAACTCGGCCTTTTGGCTCGCGGCTTCGATGTCGGACTCGTTGTTCCGCGCAATCACGCCGAAGACCACACCAGCCACCACCGAGGCCGCGCCGACCCCGAGCGCAGCGATGGCGACTGGTCGTCTCCATGCCGGTCCGGCAACAGGGGAGACGGCAGCCGGCCGGCTCATCGCCAGCGATGGGGAGCCCTTGCCCGGTTGCTCAGGCACACCTGAAGGAGCTCCGCGTGCCGCTGCGATCCCCGCGGCTGGCGCCGCCGGTTTTGCGCGGCCGTCGGCAAGAAAGGCGTCGAGATACTGAATCCGCGCGTGGATGAGACCCCGCTCCTCGGCCGAGAGATCGGCGACGCGCAGATAGTCGCGGAAGGCGTTGACCGCCCGTTCGTATTGGCGGTTCTGGTCGTAGCAACGCGCTTGCGCGTGCAGATAGCTTGGCTTGCCGAGCTCGGCGTGAAGCTCGGCGAAGCGCTGTACGCCGGTCTGGTAGTCACCCGCGAGGCAGGCCTTCTCGCCCTCGAAATTGGCCCGCTGTTCGACCGTGACCAGCCGGCGCTCCACGTCATCCTTGTGAGCGATGTCGCCGGTGGCGAGGTAGGCCTTGAAGCGATTGATGGCGGGCACCAGCCGTCCGTTGTCCTCGAAACAGCGACCCTGATTGCGGATCAGCACCGGCTTGCGGGTCTCGCGATGAAGCTCCTCGAGCAGCTTGACACCGCCACCGTAGTCCCCGCTCTTGCAAAGAGCCGCCGCACGCGTGTCGCGATCCTGCTGGCTCAGCGGCGCGGCAGGGTCAGCCGCAAGCGCAATGCCGGGAGCCAGCAGCGCAGCCAACACGAGAAGCGAAGGAACGCGGCTGACGATGCGCGCGGGTCCTACAGCGACAAGACAGGTCCCTGCGAGGGGCTTGCGACTACCAGGGCGCAGGTTCATAGGTGACTCTCTTTCGTTTTTTCGTCGACGCGGCTCGAGCATCACTGGCACCGCCGTCCCGGTGAATCGTTGTGTCCGTCAACGCGTCGGTGACTGGCGCGATATCCGCCGATGCATCGGGAGCCAGCACAGCGCGCGGCGCCAGATCGGTACCCCCGGGCGGCAGCGGACTGACCTCCAGCGCACGCCTTCCAAACGCGAACATCGCCGCAAGCGCAACCGCCGCAAGAACGCCGACCGTCATCATCGGTCGACGAGTTGGGCGTGCCGAGGTGACCGCCTGCTTGGCTGCGCCTTCCAGCGTCGACTGGTTCGAACGCGCCGCCGCAGAGGCTTCGCCGGCCGGCCCCGCCGAAGCGACGACCGGGGCCGCGGGGATCACTTGGCCCGGCTGATGGCTGCCGCTGCCCTCGCCGAGCGCGGCCCGAAACGCGGCCATGTCCCCCCAGCGATCGTTGGGGTCCTTGGCGAGGGCTTTGAGGATCGCCGCTTCGAGCGGTACGGGGATCTGCGAGTTGAGCTTTCGCGGTGGCACCGGCGGCTGAGCGATGTGCATGAAGATGACCTCGCCGACGCCTTCGCTGACGAACGGCGGACCTCCGCAAAGCATCTCGTAGAGAATGACCCCAAGGGCATAGACGTCGCTGCGACGGTCGATGATCCCATGACCCCGGCATTGCTCGGGTGACATGTAGCGAGGCGTGCCAATCACGGCCCCGGTGGCGGTGTGGATCTCGCGAGTCACGAGGTCCGCGTGCAGCTTGGCGATGCCGAAGTCGAGCACTTTGACTTCGGCGCTTTCGCCTCGTGCCACCAGGAAGAGATTCTCTGGCTTGAGATCGCGGTGAATGATGCCACCGGCATGGGCTGCGCCAAGCGCGGCCATGGTCTGGCCCATGATCTCGAGCGCCTCGACCAGCGAGAGCCGCCCCTGTCTGTCGAGCCGTGCGCGCAGGCTCTCGCCCCGGAGCAGCTCGAGCACCAGATAGGGCGCTGTCGAATTCGGGATGAGACCCGCGTCGTAGACTTCGATGATGTTGGGGTGCTTGATGGCGTCTGCGGCGCGCGCCTCGTTCAAAAAGCGCTGCACGGTCACGGCATCTTTGACCAAGTGTTCGTGCAGGACCTTGATGGCCGCGTCGCGGGGGAAAAAGAGATGGCGAGCGCGGTAGACGACGCCCATGCCGCCCTCCCCGATCGACGCCAACACCTCGTAGTTCTGGATCCGCTGCCCAACGAGGGTGCCACCGCCGAGCGTCGTCCCCGAAACCGGCGGCGGCAGGACCTCAGCGGTGTGAGCGCGGTCGGCTGACTCGACCAAGGCCTGCAGGCGGGCGCGCAACTCGGTATCGTCGCCGCAAGCCTCTGTCACGAACGCCGCGCGCTCCGAGGGCGGCCTCGCCAGCGCTTCGTCGAAGAGGCGACGAATGTCACGCCCCTCGTTCACGCCGATCTGGTCTTTCCGGGGGCCACCTTGGCGGACAATCTGCGACGCACATTACTTGGCGGGACTCGAAATCCGCAAGCCGCGCCGGGGTCAATATCTCGGCGGGTGAGCCGCCGAGATCGCGCGACAGCAAGAGCTGACCAGAGAGGGCGAAAATTCGTTGTCAACAACACCTTGCGTCGGCGTCACGGGTCGAAGCCGTCTTTGAGCTCCTGATAGAGGAACGCCTTGGCGAAGGCCCAGCGGCGGCCGGCGGTCGCGCGGGAGAGCCCCACTGCCTGGGCTGCCTCCTCTTCGTTCATGCCGACGAAGTATCGCAACTCGACGATTTTCATCGCCTCTTCATCGACCTGCGCGAGCCGGTGAAGGGCACCGTCGAGAGCGACGACTCGTTCGTCGTTGCGCTGTGGGATCGCCAGCTCGAGCTCGTCGAGCGGAACGGCCTCGGCGCCGCCGCCGCGTTTGTCCGCCAAGCGAGCTCTTGCCCTGTCGACCAGGACCCTTCGCATGGTGCTGGCGATGATGCCGAAAAAATGTGCGCGATTCTCGGGAGCCAGCGGCTCACCTTTGCTGAGATTCGCATAGGCTTCGTTGACGAGATCAATGGAATTGAGCGTATGGCCCGCGCGCTCTCGCCGCAGCTGTCCGCGCGCTACCGCACGAAGCTCGTCGTAGACCAGGGGCACCAGCTCGTCGAGAGCGTTCCGGTTGCCCGCGCGAATGTCCTGCAGGAGCAACGTGATCGCGGGTGCTTGCGGGGGCATTCCGCCATGATACGCGGTCGCGTCCCATCTTTCATTTCGGGACAACCCGAAGCACCGCTGCCCTAGAAGCGCAGCGGGGGCAACAGGAGAAGGACCGCCGCGATGGCGGTCAACGACAGCACGACCTTCTCGAAGACCCTTTGGGGCAGGCGCGCCGAGACCGCACGACCGAGACTTGCGCCGAGCAGCACCATGGGGACCAGCAGCAGATCGAAAGTCAGCGACGAGCCATCGATGAGGCCGCGGCTCGCGTAGAGCGGCATCTTGACGAGGTTGATGACGAGAAAGAACCACGCACCCGTGGCGAGGAACTCCTCCTTGGGGAGGCGCCGGGCGAGCAGATAGAGGTTCATGATCGGCCCCGCCGCGTTGGCAACCGTCGTGGCGAACCCGGCGGCCACGCCGTAACCCGCGGCGCGCCCGCGTTCACCCTCGCCTACGGGTCGCTCGGGCTGCCGCGCGCGGTAGAGGCGCAGGCCGATCATGACGAGGACGATGACCCCGACCACCCGGCGCAAGATCGCCTCGGGACCGCCCAGCGCGAAGGCGCCCCCGATCATGCCGGCCAGGACCCAGGGCACGAGCGAAAAAAGGGTGCGCGCGGCGGCGTGACGACGAAATCGGATCACCGCGACCACGTCCGCCACCGAGAGCAATGGCAGCAACCAACCGGCAGAAAGCCGCGCATCGCCCACAGTGAGGACCATCAACGGCACCACGAAGATCCCGAACCCGGGCACACCCGTCTTGGCCAGACCGACCATCGTCGCGCAGGCCGCGCCCAGCGCCCACTGCCAGGGCGAAAGCGCCGGCATGCTCAGGTCGATGCTCAGGCCGATGCTCAGGAACACGATGGGATCTCCGCCCGTCTGGTGCGCAGGCGAGCCCGGGGGGACTAACGGGCCCGCCGCACGCTCGACGCCGGGCTCACGGTGCGGGTGTAGATGACCGCGTGAGCGCCCGACCAGTCGATGGCCTTGGCCGCGGCGCCAACGCTGAGCCGCCCCCGCCGATCGCGTTTGACCGAAATCGCCTTCGCCGCCCGGGGCGCTTCGCCCATGCGATAGACCGCGCTGCCAAGTCGATGTTCGACTCCTCTCACGAGGACCGTGGGCGCCATCTCGAGCGGCGTGCTCGCCACCGAGAGGATCACTTCGGGAACCGGATCTCCGCCCGGCCGTGCGGTCGTGACATGGCGGGCTTTCACCGGTCCGGCATCCCGGGTCGCTGATCCTCCTTCACCGTTGCCGTCCCCGTTGGCGGGGAGGTCGGGCTCGGAAACCGGCGTCGTGGTCTTGCTCGGCGCGCGGGTGCCATCTTTGCCAGATTTTTCCGACGGGTCGGCCTTGTTCGACTTGTTCGAACCGCCGGCCGGATCGGCTTGCACCAGCTCCTTGGCGCCTTCCCGCGTGAGATCGGCGAACGTGAGCTCGATGCTGAGGCGAACGCCGCCGTTCGATTGGTACTCAATCTCCTTGACCCGCGCCCGCGCGACCGCCGCCTCGATCGCCGCCGAGCTCGGGCGTCGATCGGCACCGAGCGGCAGCATCTGCAACGCCTCGGCCAGCTTCACGGTCGCACGTTGCCGGGCGAGGCGCTCGGCAGCGGTCCGCGCATGATCGGGCCCCGGTAGATCGAGGTTGGCGGCGGCGCCGCCCTGGCAGGTCACGGTTCCGGCGGTCCAGTCGACCTGGGCATCACCGACGGTTCGCACGAGCGGCCGCGCGGCAGCGAAGGCCGCGGTGGCAAGCAGACACGCAGCCAATCCCGCGAGGGCGGCCGCGTGCCCCATGGCTACGCGCGGGATCACTCCCATTCGATCGTGCCAGGAGGCTTCGGCATGACGATCGTCGCGGTGCTGTGCTTCTTCGCCGGGCTGATCCTCGACACCGTCACCCGCGGCCGACGCGAAGTCCGGCGCCTGGCCTATCTGTCGCAACCCGCGCCAAACCACTGAGATCACCAGCTCTTTTTCGGTCTGTTACTGG
>JANNNO010000314.1:0-5763 GCA_031398585.1 Myxococcales bacterium
CGGGTGGTGGCTGCGATCTGGTCAAGTCGATCAGCGAGGAGTTCGTCGTCTTCCTCGAGGTGATCCCGTCCTGCCGCTCGAAAGCGTCGCGGGCGCCGGCAACCCGGGGATTCCACTATTTTCGTTGGGACGAGGGGCGGCCCGGCGAGATTGCCGCCGACGAACCTCTCAACTTCGTCATCACCAACCAGAGCCCGGCGATCTCCAACCCGGGCATGGAGCTGCGCGCGTTCGCCGAATCCATCTTCGAGCTCTGGAGCATCTCGCTGCTCAACGGGTGCTAAGGGCTCGCTTCGTGCGGGCTGCACGAACGCAGCGATAATGCACGATTTTTCGCGGGCAACCGCGCGTTGACACCTCCCTTCGGTCGGACCTATCGTCACCGCTTCCGCTCTGCGGTGATCTTCGTCCACGAGGGTGATCTTCGTCCACGAGCCTTGGGGTTTCGAAAAGGGGTGCCTGCGATGAGTAAGAACGACGTCGATCCACGACGCGCCCCGGTCTGCATCGGTATCGATGTCGGATCGACGACGGTCAAGGCGGTGGTGGTCGATCCCGATTCACGGGAGATCCTCTGGGGCGACTATCAGCGCCATCAGACCAAGCAGGCCGAGAAGGTCCTCGAGATGCTGGTCGCGATCGGCAACTGCTTTCCCAACCTGGAAGCGAGTCAGATCCGAACGTTCATCACGGGGTCGGGCGCGGGCCCTCTCGTGGCGCCGATCGGGTCGAAGTTCGTCCAGGAGGTCAACGCGGTCACCCTGGCGGTGGAGCGGCTTCATCCCGACGTCGGCTCGGTCATCGAGCTCGGCGGGCAGGACGCCAAGATCATCATCTTCAAGGAAGCGCGCGACGAAGAGGGCGCCGTCACGGGCAAGACCTCCATCGCTTCGATGAACGACAAGTGCGCGTCGGGCACCGGCGCCACCATCGACAAGTGCTTCCTCAAGGTCGGCATGCCGGGCGAAGAGGCCATGCGGCTCAGCTTCGACGACAGCAAGCTGCACCACGTGGCGGCCAAATGCGGCGTCTTCGCGGAGACCGATATCGTCAACCTGGTCAAAGCCTCGATCCCGTCATCGGAGATCATGTGCTCGCTGGCCGACGCCATCGTGATGCAGAACCTGTCGGTGCTCACGCGCGGGAACACCTTGCGCGCCAAGGTGCTGCTGCTCGGCGGCCCCAACACCTACCTGCCTTTCCTGCAAGAGTGCTGGCGCAAGCGCATCCCCGAGACCTGGGATTCGCGCGGCTACGCCTACCCCAAGGACGTGCCGATCCAAGAGTTGGTGATCGTGCCCGAGAACGCGCAGTACTACGCTGCCTTCGGCGCGGTCATGTACGGCCTATACGAGCCTGCCGAGGTCGGCGCTTACGCCGGTCTCGATCGGCTGCGCGATTTCATTCACGCCGGTCGCAAGGCCAAGCTCGGTGATTCGGCGGGGCCGCCGCTGGCGCGCACCTCGGACGAGCTGACGTCGTTCCGCGAGCAGTACCGCATCCCGAAGTTCGAGCCGGTGCAGCTCCCGCGCGGCAGCGTGATACGAGCCGTGATCGGCATGGACGGCGGATCCACGTCGTCAAAAGCGGTCCTCGTCGACGAGAACAAGACCATCCTCAAGAAGGAGTACCAGCTCTCGAAGGGCAACCCGATCCAGGACGTGAAAGAGATCCTGGCGCGCCTCGATGCCTGGGTGGTGGAACAGGGCTGCACGCTCGAGGTGCTCGGCTTCGGCGCCACCGGCTACGCGGCCGACGTGCTGGAAAAGACCGTCAAGTCCGACGTGAACATCGTCGAGACCGTGGCGCACATGATGTCGGCGACGACGTACTTTGGCGACGTCGACGTGATCTGCGACATCGGTGGGCAGGACATCAAGGTCCTGTTCATGCAGAACGGCGACATCAAGAACTTCCGCTTGTCGAACCAGTGCTCGGCGGGCAACGGCATGTTGCTGCAGGCGATGGCGGACCAGTTCGGGGTCAAGATCACCGAATACGCCGACACCGCCTTCGACGCCGAGTTGTCGCCGAAGTTCAGCTACGGCTGCGCTGTCTTTCTGGATTCGGATCGCGTGAACTTCCAGAAAGAGGGCTATTCCAAGGAAGAGCTGCTCTCGGGCCTGGCGCAGGTGCTGCCCAAGAACGTCTGGCAGTACGTGGTCCAGATCCCCCGTATGGCCTCGCTGGGCAAGAAGTTCGTCCTGCAGGGCGGGACGCAATACAACCTGGCCGCAGTCAAGGCGCAGGTCGATTACATCAAGGAACGCGTCCCCGGCGCCGAGGTCTACGTGCACCCGCACTGTGGCGAAGCAGGAGCCATCGGTGCTGCGTTCGAGACGCTGCGGGTGGTGAAGCGTCGCGGGCGATCGACCTTCATCGGCCTCGACGCGGCCATCAACCTGGAGTGGACGGCGACCAACGACGAGAGCACACGTTGCCACTTCTGTCCCAACGAGTGCAGCCGCACCTTCATCGACGCCAGCACTCCCAACGGGGACTCGGCCCGCTACATCAGCGGGTTCTCCTGCGAAAAGGGCACCGTCGAGTCCGAAGAGGCGATGCTGGCGCTGACCGCGGATCGCAAGAAGCTCGGCAAGCAGTACCCCAACCTGGTCGACGCGGAATCCAAACTCCTCTTCCGCCATTTCTATGACCCGAAGCCGTTGCCCGAACCGGGCAGCACGATCACCGACATCGAGGTGCGGCCGGGGCTTCTCGGCCCCAAACGGGTCGAGGTGCAGCGGCCGTTCGTTCGCAGCGACGCGGCCGCGATCGAACGTCGGCGCCGGCTGCGGGTCGGCATCCCGCGCATGCTCAACATCTGGTCGACGGCGCCGTTCTGGCGGACCTATCTCGAGACGCTCGGGATTCAGCGCCAGCATGTCGTCTTCTCCGACGAGACGACCGAGGAGCTTTGGATGGAGGGCGGCAAGTACGGGTCGGTCGACCCCTGCTACCCGTCGAAGGTCGGGCAGGCCCACATCCACAACCTGATCTTTCACCACCACAGCGAAGACAAGCCGCTGCACTTCATCTTGAACCCGGTGCTGACGCACATCCCGTCGTTCGTGAAGAACGCGCAGGACTACACGTCGTGCCCGATCGTGCAGGGCTCCCCCAACGTGCTCAAAGCGGCCTTCACCAAGGAGGTCGACTTCTTCGCTCAGCGCGGGATCACCTACCTGGATCCGGCCTGCACGATGATCGAAGAGCACCTGTTCCGCCGTCAGCTCTTCACCGCCCTGGCTCCGCATTTCGAGATGACCGAGGACGAGAGCGACTTCGCCATGGCCGAGGGCCTTGCGGCCTTGCGCAAGCTGGACGTGGAGCTGGAGGCCAAGGGGCGGGCGCTGCTCGAGGAGGTGGAACGCGACAACCGCGTGGCGATTCTGCTGCTGTCGCGGCCCTATCACCTCGATCCCGGGCTCAACCACGGCATCCTGGAAGAGTTTCAGGTGCTGGGGTACCCGGTGCTTTCGATCCGATCGGTGCCGAAGGACGAGGCCTGGTTGCAGCGCTTCTTCGCCGAGGATCTCGCCAGCGGGCGGATCAAAACGCCGCTCGAGATCAACGATGTCTGGCCCGAGAACTACTCGGCGAACTCTTCCCAGAAGGTCTGGGGCGCGAAGTTTGCCGCCCATCACCCCAACGTCGTGGTGCTGGATCTGTCGTCGTTCAAGTGCGGGCACGATGCGCCCACCTATGGGATCATCGACGGCATCGTCTCGACCGCAGGCACGCCGTATTCAGCGCTGCATGACATCGACGCCAACAAACCGGGCGGGTCGATCAAGATTCGAGTCAAGACCTACGCGCACAGCCTCGGGTTGCACAAGGAGCGCCTCGAGGACGTGGGGCAAGCCAAGCAGGAGCTCGCCTACCGGATCGAGGTGAAACGCCTCGAGCTTCTGCGCGCCAAGGAGCGCCAGCTGGCCGAGCGGCGGGCGGTGGATCCAGCGGTCGCGCGGCAGATCGCCGAGACGGTGGCCAAGGTGAAAGCTTACGAGGACGCGCGTGGCGCCAAGACCGAGCTCGAGAGAGCGGCCGAGAAGGCCGAAGCGCTGAAGAAGGCCGGCATCGTGCGCCTCGGAATCAAGCGTAACGACGACGAGACGATCGCGCGGTTGTGACGACACCCGAACGAGCCAAGGAGATCGACATGGGAACTGCGCACAACAACGGGAACGGGTTTCGCCTACCGGTGGTCGCGATGAGCGAAAACGCGACCAGCGCGCCGCTGGAGGGCTCGGACGAGCTCGACATCGACGCGGCCTTGAAGGCATTCGAGGAGGAAGAGCGGCAGAAGCTCGGCCTTCCGGTCGACACCAACCACTGGTACGACAAGATGATCGATCCGCAGTTTCGCAAGAGCGAACGCGGGACGACGACGCTGCTCATCTCGGGACTGACCGCCGCGCACGATTTTCTGATCAAGGGCGCCTTGTCCGGCCTCGGCTACAACGTCGAGGTCATCGAGGCGCCCAACAACGACGCTCTTCGCTACGGCAAGGAGTTTGGCAACCGCGGCCAGTGCAACCCGACTTACTTCACCGTCGGCAATCTGGTGAAGTTCCTCTCGGAGCGCTGCAAACGCGACGGCATCTCGCAGGCCGAGGCGGTCGAACGTTATGTCTTCGTGACCGCGGGCGCTTGCGGGCCTTGTCGCTTCGGCATGTACGCCACGGAGTATCGCAAAGCGCTCAGAGACGCCGGCTTCGACGGCTTCCGCGTGCTGCTCTTTCAGCAAAAGGGCGGGCTCAAGCAGGCAACCGGCGACGAGGCCGGGCTCGAAATGAACCCGAAGTTCTTCCTCGGCCTTCTGCGCGGGATCATCGCGGGCGACGTCATCAACGGCATGGGCTACCGCCTGCGGCCTTTCGAGATCGAGACGGGCGCCACGGACAAGGCCATCGAAGCGGCCAAGCAGCGGGTCTACGACGCCCTGGCCAGCCGCAAGTCGGTGATCTGGGCGCTGCTGCAGAGCCGAGGCGATTTCGCCAAGATCAAATGCGACTGGACGCGACCAGCGCCGCGGGTGTCGATCATTGGCGAGTTCTGGGCCATGACGACCGAAGGCGACGGGAACTACCAGCTGCAG
Organism: Myxococcales bacterium; assembly: GCA_031398585.1. GTDB lineage: Bacteria > Myxococcota_A > Polyangia > Fen-1088 > Fen-1088 > JANNNO01. Next base: position 5,102 of record JANNNO010000314.1, read on the forward strand.
CGTTTCCTCGAGCAGGAGGGCGCCGAGTGCGACATCCAGTTCGTCACCAACTGGCTGCTCTACATGCTCTGGGAAGGTCGCTACGACACCAAGCTGCGAGCCGAGCTCAAGGGCCTCGACACCGCCCGCAAGAGCCTCAAGGATTCGCAGATCGGCAAGAAGCTCTTCGGGCTGTTCGTGGCGGATCTCGCCATCCGGGGCGCCTTCAAGACCTTCGGCGCGGCGATCGGCTTTCGCAACTACCCGCTGCCCGACATGGACGAAATCGCGGAGACCGCGCACGCGCACTACAACAATCACGTGCGCGGCGGCGAAGGTCACATGGAAGTCGGCAAGTTCATCCTGAACGTGCTTCACAACAAGTCGCACATGACGTTGTCGGTAAAGCCGTTCGGGTGCATGCCTTCATCGGGCGTTTCGGACGGTGTGCAGAGCCTGATCACGGCGAAGTACCCGGCGGGACTCTTCTGCGCCATCGAGACTTCGGGCGACGGCAAGGTCAACGTGCAGAGCCGCGTGCAGATGTTCCTCTTCAAGGCGCGACTGGCAGCGGTGAGCGAATACGAGGCGATGCTGGGCAAGCTCGGCGTGACAGGGGCCGACGTCACCGAGTTCCTGGCTCGCCATCCGCGCTTCGCCAGCCCGCTGCACCGAGCGGATCA
>JANNNO010000322.1:0-4408 GCA_031398585.1 Myxococcales bacterium
GGCGCCGAGCTCGACCGCGCGCAACCGCACCTTGCCACGCCCCGAGGGCTCGGAGACCACGACCAAGCGCTGGTAACCGACCTTCTCGCGAGCGATGAGCTCGGAGGTCGAGGTCAACTTCTCGACCGCGGCGACGTGCGCTCCCCCCTTGTGGGCAAAGGCCGACGACCCAACGTAAGGAGCGTGTGCGCGAGGACGGATGTTGGCGATCTCGCTCACCGTGCGCGACAACTCCGTCAGCCGCGCCAGGCTCTCGTCGGGTACGCAGCGACGGTCCATCTTCAACTGCAGGGCCGGGATGATCGAGATGAGGTTGGCATTGCCACAGCGTTCGCCCCAGCCGTTCATCGTGCCTTGCACTTGCGTGGCTCCCGCTTCGACCGCCGCGAGCGCGTTGGCGACCGCCATGTCGGCATCGTTGTGGCTGTGGATGCCGATGCGGGTCGGCACCGCCGCGCGCACCGCCTGCACGACGCGGGTGATGGTGCTGGGCAGGCTGCCGCCGTTGGTGTCACAAAGCACGATCCAGTCGGCCCCGGCAGCGGCCGCCGTCTTCACCGTCTCGATCGCGTAAGCCGGATCGGCGGCGTACCCGTCGAAGAAGTGCTCGCCGTCGTAGACGACCTCTTTGCCCTGAGCTTTGAGGAACGCGACGCTGTCTCCGATCATGGCGAGGTTCTCTTCCAGGGTCGTCTGCAGCACGTGGGTGACGTGCAACGCCCAGGACTTGCCGTAGATGCAGATGGTCGGTGCGCCCGACTCGACCAGGGCGCGCAGGTTGATGTCGTCGGCGGCGGCGACGCCGGCTTTCCGGGTGCTGCCGAAAGCGGTGAGGCGGGCCTGCTTCAACTTGAGCTCGCCGCGCGCTCGGCGGAAGAACTCGACGTCCTTCGGGTTCGAACCCGGGTAGCCGCCCTCGATGTACTGAATGCCGAAGCCGTCGAGCAGGCGTGCGATGCGCAGCTTGTCCTCCACCGAGAGGGAAAGACCCTCACTCTGAGTGCCGTCTCTGAGGGTGGTGTCGAACAGCTGGATCTGCATGGGGGGAGGCTCCGGTCTCGCTGAGAAAAAGAGGCCGAGTCTAACACGCCCGGTGGCGCTGACCGATGCGCCGGCGTGCCAGTCCGCCGGCCGAAAGATGGCCTCCCGGGGCGAGGAAGTCGGGAGTTCCGCGGTCTTTTTCGGCTCAGCGCAGCGGGAGGCGCAGCTTCTCGAAGAGATAGCCGAAGTGCGGCCCGGTCGAGACGAATCCGACCTCGGTCGCATCGATCCAGTCGGAGACCAGATCGATCAAGGTCAGCTCCACCATCAACTCCTCACCGTAGGCCGAGCGTAGGGGCGGCGAGCGGAGCTGTCCGAACTGCGGGCCATCGATCGAGGCCAGGAAGCCCTCGAGCTCGTCAGGCGCGAAGCTCGCGAAGACGCGGCCAAAGGTGCTCTCCATCTCGGTGGCCGCGCTGGATCGCGCGCGGAAGTCCGCGGGTGAGGTCCAGGTACCAGCGGCTGTGCGCAGCTTGCCCTGCAGGGCCAGCGACAACGTCGGCGACGCGGGGCCGACGGCGAGCTGTGACGACAGAGTACGCGCCGCCACGCCCGTCGCCAGATCGTCGAGGGCAGAGCGGAGCTGGGCCGCGACCTTGTTGCGAAGGCCCTGGCGGGCCTCCTCGAAACTGAGCACGGCGAGGTTCGAGAAGTGCTGGTTGCCGGCGGCGCCATAGCCGATCGGGACGACGTGCCGGATGGGCGCCGCCTCGCTCGCCTTCCAGACCAGCACCTCGGCCGGATCGCTGCTGTGATTGAAGACGACGCGGCCGCGGCGCTGTCTCGTGACACCGAGGTAGTGCTGCGAGAGCTCTTGCTCGACACTCGGAATGTCGAGATCGATTCCGGTGAGCGCGCGGAACGCCGAGCGCAGCTCGCCCTGGTTGGTCGCTTGCCGGGCCCATCGGGTGGCGTTGACCCCCGAAAGCGGAGCATCCACGGCGCTGCAGAGGCGGCGGTAATGCATGATCTCGCCGACAATCCGATCGAGCGCGGCCGGCTGGAGAGGGCGGGGCGCTCCGGTACCCGGCGCGGAAGTCTCGGCGGCAAGGCCCGGCTCGGCCCAGCAGAGCGCATGGGTGAAGGTCGAGATGGGATCGTCATCCGTGATGACGTCCATCGACACCAGGGTGTAGCTCTCGCGCAGCGAGATCGTGCAGTGGAGCTTGCGACCGGGTTGCGGGGCCAAACGAGTAGCGGCGAGGCGAGAGCAGCGAACGTACGACGTAGGGTCGAGTCTCGCGTCGGCGCCATCGCTCGGCCTCTCGGCGGCGGCATCGCTGGGCATCACCGTCGGCGGCACCACGCGCTCGACGTCGCTGGCGTCGGCGTTCGTTCCATCGGCTCCGGCATCCATGACGGCGGCAGCCTGATCCACGGCCGGAGCATCGACACTAGCGTCGGTCCTCGCAGCGGGGGACCGATCCGTGCTGGCATCCCGCACCAGCGCGGGCCCACAGCCAGCGCCGGCGCAACAGAGCTTGCCGACGCCGATGCCCGGAGTCGCGGCACAGCGCTGCCCGTTCGGACAATCACCGTCGTTCTGGCAGACGATCTTGCCACTCGGGATCTTCGGCTCGAAGGAACACGCCGACAGACTGAGCACGAAAATGACCGACGCGATCGACGCCGCCGGGTTCGCGAGGCCCCCGCGCATCAGAACCTTCCCCCCGCGCGGGCGCTGGCGCCGTCGCCGTTCACCATGAAGTCCAACGAGATCCGCGACGATGTTTCGGATCCTCCCGAAAACCAGAAAAGCGCAGCACTGGTAACGAGCGCGGCTGACCCGAGTCCATATCCGATCCACTGCCAACGCTGCGCCCGCTCGCCACGCGAGGAGAGGTCGGCGAGGCCCGTCGGGGTCAGCACGGGCAGCGGACGTTCGACCTCACGGTGAAGCGATCGTGTCTGCCAGCTGAAATAGGCCCCGCCCAGCAATGCCGCCGTTCCGACGCTCGCTGCCAGGTAGGCGGGCCATCGCCCTGCGGCGCCCCGAGCCGACCTGTCATTGCTGGTTGAGGCCGCCACGCCCGACGCATTCGCCGCCGCGCGAGCAAGGCTCGCCCGCCGATCTCGCGCGGCAATCTCCGACTCGAGCTCGCGGATGAAGCCAGTGACCTGTTCGTGCTCGCTGGCATCGGAGCCCGCGACGCGGAGAAACTCGCGAAAGCGCTCGAGGGCATGCTCGGGGCGAGCATTCTGCTGATAGCAGCGCGCCTGGTTGTAGATCGCGTTGACGTCACCGGTCTCGGCGTAGATCGCGACCAGCAGCTCGATGCCTCGGTCGACGCGAGCGGCGGCGCAGGCTCGCCGAGCTTCGATCGCGCGTGGGTCGTCGGCGGCCGACGCAGGATGGGGTACGAGCAGGCAGACGGTGGTCACGAACAGAATGGAGATCAATCGAGACACGACGAACACCTTGGTAGGAGCGACCGAGAGCGGCGCTGTGACAGGAGGGACGACGGGGCGCGAGCGAACGACATGGCCGTTCGTGCTCGGGCTTCCCGAAAGCGTCGGAGACGCTCGGGGCGGGGCGCCCGTCAGGTGTGCGTGTGGCGATACCCTGCGCGACCGGTGAGGTCAAGCGCGACGACCCTCGTCGCCAGGGCGACTAGCCTGGTCGCCAGGGCGACTACCACTTGTTTATCGAACGGGTCGGGCGCGCCGGTGTGTCGCTCCCGTCGGTGTCGCTCTTGCTCGCGCGGCTGCTGGAAGGTCGAACCGCCCGCTTGGGCGGATTGAGGGTGGAATCGGAAGAGCGACTCGCTTCCGCCGGTTCCACGGTTGGCGCCCCAGCGGCCGTACGGGCGCTCGGTGCGCCTTGCGACTTTGCGGCCTCAGGTGTCGGCAGCTGCGCAGGCGCGGGCGCGGGTGCTGGCGGCGGCATTGGGGACCACGATCGTGTTGCGAGGTAGGTGAGGAGCGCTGTCGCGGCGATGGAGAGAGGCAGCGTTCGACGAGCGGCGCGCGATTGGCGCAGCCACGTTGCCAGGCTACGTCTCTGAACGCCGACGCCAGCTGGGCCTGGCGTCCTGTCCGCGAGCCTCGGCGGCAACACCGGCGCGAACCAGGGCGCAGCCCAGCGCAGGGCAGCCCAGAAGTCCGCCATGCTCGCGAAGCGATCCGACGGCGGCTTGGCGAGCGCACGCTCGATCGCTGCGGCCAGAAGGTCGGGCAGATCCGGCCGTAACGATTGCGGCGGGGGCGGGGGCTGCGTGACGTGCGCGACCAGGATGTCGCCGTAGGCCTGCGCGACGAAGGGTGGCCGACCACAGAAGATCTCGAACGCGATCGTGCCGAGCGCGTAGACGTCGCTCCGGGCATCGGCCTCGCCGGCCATGCCGCGGCACTGCTCGGGCGACATGTA
>JANNNO010000332.1:0-7249 GCA_031398585.1 Myxococcales bacterium
CTCGCGGCGCTGGCCATCGCCCTCCTCAGCAGCGCTGGCTGCCAGAGCGGTGAAACCGGAGGCAGCGGCGACGGCGCCGGAGGCGCATCCAGCAAGACCGGAGGCGCAACCGGCAAGACCGGCGGCGCGTCCGGCAAGACCGGCGGCAGCGGAGCCACGGCTTCGGGTGGCAGCGGTGGCACGGGCAGCGGCGGCGCGACCGGTCCAAGCAGCGGCGGTGGTGGCTCCACGACGCCAGCGGGCGGCGGCGGGATGACGGGCGGATCCGGCGGCGCCGGCGGCGGAGGCGCAGGCACGGGCGGTGCGGGCACGCCGGGCACGGGCGGCGCGGGCGAGCCTGTCGGCGCCGGCGGCGGTCCTGGCGCTGGCCCCGATGCGAACGCGGACTCGGGCACGCCGCCGGCGCCCCCCTCTTCGACGAGCGGTCTCGAGCAGCGCCTCGTCACGCGGGCGCTGGGCCTCGCCTACTCCCACTTGTGTCTGGTCCTGCCGAACCGCGGGTTGCGCTGTTCCGGCGACGTCGCCAACGCGGGCGATCCCCGCATCCATCCCCCCGCCGGACTCAAGCCGGAACAGATCGTTGGCGCTCACAACGGCTTTTGTGTCCTGCGCGAAGGCGCGGCCCTCGACCTGCCCGATGGCTTTCTTGGTGTCAGCGTGAACGCCAAGAGGCTGACCTGCTGGGGTCACAAGAACACGTTCTTCCCGCCGGCCGGCCTCGACATGGATCCCATCCAGTACGGCATCGGCTACGACCACGGCTGTGCGCTCAACCGCGACGGCAGCGTGGTCTGCTGGGGCCAAGGCGGTACCAATTTCAAAGCCCCCCGACGGCCTGCGCGCCAAGGCGCTGACCGTGGCGGCGTTTTTCAACTGCGCGATCCAGATGGACGACACCGTGACCTGCTGGGGCATCAACCCGCCGATGCCGCCGCCGGGGCTCAAGGTCAAACTGTTGGCGGCCACGTTCCATGGCAACGACAAGCTGCCCGATGCACCCAAGGGCACCAACCACGCTTGCGCCATCAAACTGGACGACACAGTCACCTGCTGGGGCACCGAGGTCGAAGGCAACCTGACCCCGCCGGCGGACCTCACCGCCGCCAAGGACATCGCGGTGTCGACCTGGGACAGCTGCGCGCTTCGGCCCAACGGCGAGCCGGTCTGCTGGGGCAAGAAGGTCTACGACAACTTCGACGCCGTCCGATATCACAAGATGCCCGCCGGCCTCCGCTTGAAGGGCATCCGCGCCAGCATGGCCACCTACTGCGGCATCAAAATGGAAGACGACACGGTCGTCTGCTGGGGCGACGAGCAGCACGAGCACATCACTTTCCCGGCCGGCGGCGTCAAGGTCTACAGCCCCAACTGATCTTTTTGTCGTCGGCGATCGCCGAGGGTGAATCGTTTTGCCAGCCACTGGCCTTCTCCAGGAAAGCCGTCGGGTTTTCGACGGGGAGGGTCACATGAAGAAGAATCTCGGAAACCTGGATCGGGTCATGCGAACGCTGGGCGCCTCGGCCATGCTGGCGGGGGCGGCGCTGGCGCCCTGGGCGATGGAGTTGCGCCTCGGGTTGGCCGCGTCGGCGGTCTATCTGCTTTTCACCGCCTCTGCCGGCCGCTGCTTCGGATACGCGATGATGGGGCGGTCGACCTGCAGCCCCCTGTCGGAACGATCGCGATGACCCGATCACTGGCACCCATCGCGGCAGCTCTGGGTGGCAACGACGATGCGCTGGCGGCCTTGGTGCAGGCCTACCAGGGCCGCCTGCAACGACTCGGCCTCGCCACCTGCCGCAATCCGGGCGACGCCGCGGACGTCGTCCAGGAAGCCTTCATCAAGTTGGCCCGCCGGGGCGACGTGCAGCGTTCGCAGGGTGTACTGGCCTGGCTGATGACCAGCGTGAAGCGCGGCTGCTTGCGGTTGCTGCGGCGGATCCGGCGCGGCGATGCCATCGCTGCGCAAGCGACGGCTCTCGAGTCGGCGGGCGCCGCGGGGCTGCAGGCGCACGCCGCCTCGGCTGAGGAGCTGCTGTCACGCTGGGAGCTGAGCCGCCAGGTCCACGCCGCGATCGCCACGCTGCCCCCGGATCGCCGCGAGGTTCTCATTCTGCGCGACCTCGAGGGCTGGACAGCCGCCGAGACCTGCGCGGCGCTTGGACTCAGCGAAGTCGCGATGAAGAGCCGTCTGCACCGGGCACGAACACAGTTTCGGACCGCGATCGCGCACACGCTCTCCGATTCGTAACGCTTCTCGCTCCGCTTCGGGGAGGCGCGACCGCGCGTCTCTTCCCGACGCCGTCACCGGAGATCGGCGCATACTGCCCCCAGGATCGCCATGCAGGGCCAGGGGGAGGCGTGATGACGACCAGGAAGCGAGGCGCGACGCTTTCCGCGGCCCAGGTGGTTGCGGCCTTCAACCGAAGCACTTACGGAGAAGCGGGCGTGCCCGATCTCGTCGAACGCGTCGATCCCAACGGCGTCGACCGCTGGGGACAACGGCCGCTGGTAATGGCGGTCGAGTTCTCCGAAGTCGCGACGGTCAAGCGCTTGCTCGAACGCGGTGCCGACGTGACCCAAGGTCGCCTCTGGCTAACGCCCCTCACCCGCGCCGCGCGCCGCGGAGATGCGCGGCTCGTCGCCTGCTTGCGGGCCGCGGGAGCCCGCCCCTCGCTGCTGACAGCCGTCTACCTAGGCGAGCAGGCGATCGTGAAGGCGGCGCTCGCCAAGGACGCGGGCTTGGCGAGCCAGCGTGATGAGGACGACACCCCCTTTCTGCACCATGCCGCCCGCTCTTTGCACCTCGCGATGGTGCAGTTGTTGCTGGCACGCGGGGCCTCGGTCGACGAACGAGACGGCAACAGTCAGACGGCGCTGCACGTGGTGGCCGACATGAGACGCGCGCCCCAGAAGGAGGCCGCGGCCATGGCGCGCCTGCTGCTGAAAAAGGGCGCCGATCCGGATGCGCGCAACTGGTCCGAGGTGACGCCGCTGCATCAAGCGGTGCGAGCCCGAAACCTGAGCGTGGTCCGCGTGCTGCTGGATGCCGGCGCGGATCCCAATGCTCGCGACAGACGCGGATCGACGCCTTTGCGACGCGCGATCGCTGGCACCGGCGCAGCGGCCACCGCTGGAGCGACCGCGCTCATGGCGCCGCTGGCGCAGATTCTGCTGGACCACGGCGCCGATCCCGGTGCGCGCGACGACCGAGGAGTCCCGGTCATCGCATCGGCGCGCTCGGCCGAGCTACGCGCGTTGCTGGAATCGCACACCGCCAGCGCCAAGCGGTCCGCCGGCAGCCCTCGGAAAAAAACCGCCAAGGACGCCGGTCGCCGCTCGACGCCCCCGCAACGCACGCCAAAAGGCACGAAGCGACGCGGGAAGAGACGCACCCAGAAACGCCGGGTCAGCGAGCGGTCAGCTTGAGCCCGACGATCGACACGAGCAGCAACCCCAGGAACCCGAGTCGCGGCAGGCTGGCCGATTCGCCGTACACGATGATGCCGAAGACCATCGCCCCGGCGGCACCGATGCCCGACCAGATCGCGTACGCAGTCCCGATCGGGATGGTCCGCACGGCTTGCGCGAGCAAAAAGAGGCTGGCGACGATCGCCGCTACAACGAGAGCGGAGGCCTGCGGCTTACGAAAGCCTTCGGTGGCCTTGAGGCCCACCGCCCAGACCACCTCGAGCAGACCAGCCAGGAACAAGATCAACCAGGACATGACGAACCTCGCTTGCCAAGGCGTCGTCTTGTCGGACCGGGTACGGCGCGTCTCGTCCGGGATCGCGCAAGCCGCGCGAACGCCGGGAAGGTAGCATGCGCCCCTCCGTGATCAAGGGATGCGGATCCGGAGCGACAGCGGGGGCCCCGCGCCTTCGATGGTCGGCAGCTGCACGGTCATGTCGCCGAGAAGCGCAGTGCCGCCGCCCATCACAGGCGCCGCGGTGATCGACAGATTGATCGGAAACGCGCCCGCCGCGCGATGACGTCCGCTGGCTCCGACGACCTCGATGCGACCGCCCACCGTGCTCCCCACCTGCCCCACCTGCCAGTCGGGGATCGGCAAGACGAACGAAGCGTAGATCGGTGAGGCCTTGGCCGCGGCGGCGCAGCGATCGACGCCATTGACCATGCAGAAATTGAGGAAGACGTGCACGCGCCCAGCACCCGGCGTGATCACCGCCGACACGCAATCGAGAAGCTCCGCCCCGCCGGCCTCGACAGTGCACTTGGGACCGTAGAACGCGGGGGGAACACCGGGATCCACCTCGCTCCCCGCGCCTATCGTCGACGCGGCGGCGTCACCGGGTGAGTGAGAGCCGTCCCCACAGGCAACGGGGAGCAGGGCGAGGCAGAGGGGGAGCAACGACCTGGCGGTGAGCTGCATGAGGGCCATGCAGGATCGTATGCCGGCGGTCAGCCGCGCGGACAAAACCAGCTGCCGAAAACGGGGATATCGTTGTGAATGCAGCCTTCGTGTTGCCGCTGCCGGACGAGGCCAGGGTTTGATGTGCCACGAGGGCGTCCCGGAAGGCCTCGCTGGTAAGCCGCCAGCGACAATCGATCGACGCCCCACCCGCGCGCGCAGACTGCGGCTAGGGACTTCGCGGGCGCGGTGGGGGTACCCGCTTGGGCAACGGGACCAGAGGTCGCAGCTGATTGGACTTGCTCAGCTCGGCGATTTCGGCTTCCGACTTCACCAGCGCGCTGTCGATCGTGAACGGATGGTAGGGCCGATTGTTGGGAGCGCGGGGCTCGCGCGCCACCTGCTGCAGCACGGTCATGCCGAAGGTCACCTCGCCGAAGACCGTGTACTTGCCATCGAGCTCGCGCGCGCGCCCCAGCATGAACGAGAACGACGTCTCGGCGCTGTTGGGCGCGTCGTCGTCGCGTGCCATCGACAGCGCGCCCAGCTTGTGGGGCAGCGCCGAGAACTCCGACGGGATGTCGCTGATCGCGGCCCGCTGCTCGGAAGTCAGCGGCCGCAGGCGATTCTGGGCGTTGGTCACCTGCGCGACGAAGCCGGGCTCCACGCGGTAAATCGGCACCGAGTCGTAGACGCCCAGCTTGACCAGCTTGCGAATCTGCGCGGCGTGTTTGGGCGCGACACTATCGTAAAGCGCGACGACGACATCGCCGCGGCTGGTGCGGAACAGGATGCGCTCGTCGCCGAGTGGCGGACCCTTGCGGGCGCTCTTGTCACTCATGCCCGCGCAGTCTACTCCGCAACGGCAACGTCGCGGTCACGCAGGCTCGCGAAGAGCTGCGGCCAGGCCGGGTCGGGGTCGACGACCACCACCGGCTTGCCATCGCTCATGCGGCTGCCCGAGTTCAGCGCCCCGCGCCCGCGACGTAATCGCAGACGATGGTGGTGTGGATGCCACCGCGCAGATTGAAGTCGCCTTCGATGCGCGCGCGCCGGGGGGAAACCGCAGCGACGAGGTCGTCGAGGATGCGGTTGGTGACCGCCTCGTGGAAAGCCCCCTCGGTGCGGTACGACCAGAGATAGAGTTTCCATGACTTCAGCTCCACACATGTCGCGTCCGGGACGTACTCGACGCGGATGGTGGCAAAGTCGGGCTGACCCGTCTTGGGGCACAGGCAAGTGAACTCGTTGGTCTCGAACCGGATCAGGTAATCACGGCCTGGATTCGGGTTCGGGAACGTCTCGAGGGTCTTGTTGGGTTTGCTGCTCATGGGAATCGGCCAATCGGGGCTTGGGAAAAGGCTGCGAACATTGACACATTCTCGCGCCACGGGCTATTTTGCCGGGGCCTCTTCCACGGCCACCATGCGCGGCACTGCCCTATTGGTAACGATGTTCCTTGTGGGGGCTCACTTGCCGTCCGCGGCGGCCTTCGCGGCGCCGGTGCGCGGCGCGGTGTCGTTGCCGCAGGAGCTCAAGACCGGCCGCCGTCTTCGCGGTTACTGGCGGATCGAGAACGGCATCGTGCCGCTCGGCCCTCCCGCCAACCGTGGCGACACGGTCGTCGTTCTGACCGGCCTCAAAGGCGCGGCGCCGCCCGCACGCACGGTCACTGTCGACATCACGGGCTTTGCCGCGCAGCCGACCACGCTGGTCGTCGGCGAGGGTTCGGTGGTCGAGATCAAGAACTCGGACCGGGTCCCGCATGACTTCTCCTTGCCCGACGTGCCCGCGCTGATGCCGCTCGAACGGCTGGCGCCCGGCGGATTGCGCCGACAGAAGTTTTTGGCACCCGGGGGCTACACCATCCGCGACGCGGAATACCCGCACATCGTCATCTCGGTGATCGTCGTGGGCTCGCCCTGGTTTGCCATCACCGACGACAAAGGCGCCTTCAAGCTGCCCGACGCTCCCGACGGTCGGGCCACGCTGAAAATCTGGAGCCACGGCCGCTGGGTTCACCAGCAAGAGATCGAAATCGGACCGAAGTCGGCTGACCTTGCCATCAAGGTGCCAGAGCTGGGCAAGGTCGCCGCCGACACCGGCGATTGAGGAGAGCGCGCGCCGATGTTCCTCTCGAAGATCTGGTTCGTGCTCGTGGGGTTGTTGGCTGGGGTGGCGACCACGGCGGCGTTCGTCGCGCCTCGCTCCGCCGACCGTCGCATCATCGAGCTCGAGGGGCAGCGACTCGATCGCGCGCAATACGCGGCCGAACAGATGCTCAAGGCCGATGCTCACAGCTGGATCGACTACGCGGCCAAGCTGTCGCGTGATGCGGTCCTGGCCGAATCGCTCGACTCTGCCAGCAAAGGCCAGGGCGAAGCGCGTCTGCTGACCGAGACCGTACGCGGGCGCCTCAAGACTCTGGTCACCGACCTCAACGCCATCGGTCTTGACGCCATCGGCGCCGTGGACGCCAAGGGGCGGGTGATCGGGCGCATCGGCGACAAGGAAAACGAAGCCGGCGACAACCTCGGTGGCATCGAAGTGATGGCGGACGCCTTGCGCGGCTACCTCAGCGACGACGTCTGGGGTTCGGGCGAAAAGTTGCAACGAGTGGCCGCCGTGCCGGTGCTCTCGAAAGGGCGCGACCGGATTGTCGGCGCGATCTGGGTGGCGGCCGAAGGGGGCAAGCGCCTGGCCGAGGTCTGGAAGAAGAACCTCGGCGTCGAGATCGCCATTTTGCTGCGCGGGCAGGTCCGCACCTCGACAGTGCCCGAGCCGTTCGTCAGTGGTCTGCCGGCGCTGATTGAAGAGCGTTCCGGCGAGATCGCCGAGGCCAAACGCACGCGTCCCATCCCGGTCACCGTGGGTGAGGAT
>JANNNO010000517.1:0-9288 GCA_031398585.1 Myxococcales bacterium
CGAATCGTGCTGGTTGGTCACCCAGATGCTCCCGTCGGGCGCCACCGCAAGAGTGCGGGGGTTGCGCCCGACCGGAACTTCGAATTTGCGTGTGAGCGCGACGGCGTCGATCGCAGTGACCGAGTCGCTGTCCGGGTTCACCACCCAGGTCAGCTTGCGAGCCGCATCGAAGACGATCGTGCTGGCGGACGCGGGGGCCCGTTCCGTCAGCCGCGCGTGTACGGTCTGCACCCGTGCGCAGCTCGTGGTCTCGGTGCCACGCGTGGCGGTGACCAGCACCGTGTGATGTCCTGCCCGCCGGTAGCGATGGGAGATTCGCCCTGCCGCCGGTGGCCTCTTGCCGATCTCGCCATCGCCGAAATCGACGGTCAGCTCGACACCGTCGCTTTGTGAGAGCTGCACGGTGAGGTGGGCCTCTTGCCGGACCTCGACCGGTGTGGTCGGTGCGATCGCGCAGCGCAGGCCCTCCCCGGAGAGAAAGGGGCCGGTGGAAAAGCGCGCGCGCACCTCCGAGGCGAGGGGGTTGCCGACCAGATCGCGAACGCCGCCTGCGGGCAAGACGATCTCGTAGGTCGTGTTCGGCAACAGCGGCGCGTCCGGCGCGAAGCTAGCGAGGTTGGTCTGGGTCGCGAGCTTGCCGGCGATCGGCATGCCGCCCACCGGGCGTACCCAGATCGAATCGGCGTTCACGCTCTCGATATCGATCTGATCCGTGAACGAGATGCCCACGCGCGTGGTTGGCTTTTGTTCGACGGCCCCGTCGGTCGGGTTGATTCCGTTTACGGCCGGCGGTGTGGTGTCGGGTGATTCCTGGTGAGGCAACAACGCCGTCCCTTCGCCGTGATCGTTGCCGGCGAAGATCAGATTGCCGAGGACCATGCCGAAGTCCTCGTCGCGACCGGGAATCGAGGACGACCCGCGCAGTACCTGCCGCCAGGGCTCCGTCCGCAGATCGAACTTGGCATAGGCGGCCGAGAAGCCTCCGTGCACGAAGCCGTCTTGAAAGCTGAGATAGCCGCCCTTGTCGGGCCCCCGCGCGGTCACACCGACGAGCTTGATCTCGCGTGGGTTGCTGACGTCGTGCACGTAGAGCCTACCGTCGATGCCAGCGCCGTAGATGCGTCCCCCATTGAGGAGGATTGAGTAGATGGCGGGACCGTTTGCCAGCAATGCCGAGAGCTCGGGTCGGCGCGGATCGCTGATGTCGAAGGCCGCGTACCCGGGCACGTCCGCGCTCGATGCGACCAGCAGGTTCCCGAACGCATAGACCGGCCCGACGCGAAAGCCGCCGGTGCGGCTGGTGGGCACAACGGTCTCGAGTCGTGGGTTGTCGAGATCGGTGGCGTCGATGACGTAAAGGCCATTGCCTGAGCCGCCCAGATAGATGAACGGCGCTTGCCAGTAGACCCACCAGGCACCGGCCGCATAGTCCGAAGCCTCGATCCCTGGCAGCGCGAGGTGCGTGCGGAGCGTGGGGTTCGTGACGTCACCCAGATCCCAGATCTGAATTCCGTCGGTGGCCTGGAAGGCGGCGTGGATGCTGCCGTAGCTGGTTGAGAAGCCGAAGCCATGCGCCTCACGCAAGGCCGGGTGGTCGATGCTCTTGGTGAGGACTGGCCGCCTCGGATCGCTGAGATCGTAAAAGGAGAGCCCTCCCCCCGGTTGCCCACTGTCCTGCGCGAAGGGGACGAGCAGATGACCCCGTACCACCGCGACGTTGGAATGTCCTCGACGTGCGCCCGTGGCATCGGCGCTTTTCAGGATCGACAGTGGCTTGCCGAGCTCGTCGGTCCGATAGCCGAGGTTGGGAAAGCTCACCGACGGGCCGAGCAGGGCGCCGTGGGTGACCGTCGAGGCCTCGGTCTGCGGGTAAGGCGCGATGACGCCTGTCGGGGGCGGGCTGCAGCCAAGCACGGGCGCCCCGATCATCAGAAGGACAAAGAGAGTGCGCGGGTTCGGCAAGGGGGAGACCTCCGGGTGCGAAAGCAACGGAGCTCCCACGCTTTATTCCGCAACCGGACGCCTGCGTGTCACGACTTTGCGATGCTTTGACGGAAGGACGCGCCTTGCCTTGCTCGCCGAGCACGGCGCCTCCAGGCCGGTGCTGGTCGTCGACCCAGAATCCACCTGACGCTCAGCCGGCGGTGCGCGTTCGGAAGCGGACGCAGAGACGCTGGTCTGCGCGCAGGGTCCAGGTCAGTGGCGCTTGCCGATCGCTCACGCGTTCGGCGTGGGTGTCGAGCTCGCGCTGTACCTGTCCGATGACCTCGACGCTGTCACCGGGCGCGAGGCGCGATTCGCAGAACCAGCCTCGGTCGTCGCGTTCGGCGCGCCAGCGATGCGGACGTTGATCGTAGATGCGCAAGGCACGGCGCGAGTGAGCGTCTTCCGCAAGCACGCGGACCTTGCTGCCGTCAGCGAGGCGAAGATGAAAGTCCACGACGGCAAGGCCTCGGTCAACCGAGCCGCCCCCCCGTTCGCCGACCTCGTGGCGAGAAATCACCGTCGGCTGCCCGCTGAAGCCCGCCATCGCGAGCCGGTCGGCTTCCACGACGCCGCTCAAGCGAACGCGCGTGGCCCCGCCGAGATCGGAGGCGGCGGTCCGCAGAGACTCGCGGAGGGCGAGGTGGCGTGTCCTGTGGCTGAGCCAGCGCAACCCGAGCGGCGGCAAGACCCGTGATCTGAGGAACACGATTGCGGCTCGTGTTCCTCGCACCGCGGCCCAGACCGCTCCTCCGCTGATCATGGATGCCGACGCGCCCGCGATCACCATGAAGACGATCTGCGTGGCGGCGAACGAGTCGACCGTGCTGAGGGCACCGGCGTCCACGGGATTTCAGTGTGACAGGGAATTGACGGTCGGGCCAGGTCGGCGGGTCGTGACCCGGTTGCCTGCATGTATCCCCCGCGCCCTCCGCGCGTTGTACCTGTCGAGCTTCGGGACAACGACTGCGAAAGGACGACGATAAATGAAGCACGCAAAGAGTCTGGCCCTGGCCCTCTGTCTCACCTTCCCGGCCATGACGGCTTTCGCGGGTGGCGAGGAACAACGGGCAGCGGCCACTGCCCGCCGCGCCGAAGTCACCTCCAAGATCGAGGCGCACAAGGCCGAGATCGAAGCCCGCCGCGCCGAGGCGCGCAAGATGGCGGAAGCGCGCAAGGCGGAAGCGGAAGCGCGCCGAGCCGAACGCGCGGCCAACAAGACCAAGGGCAAACCCGACGACACGATGACTCTCGCGCTGGTCGAAGAGAAGGTGAAGGAGCCCAAAGGCGAGAAGGTCGACAAGGAGACCCGCCGCGCTGAGAAGGCGGCCGAGAAAGAGGCCCGCAAGGCCGACAAGGGTGACAAGGGCGGCGGTAAGAAGGTCTGAGCGCTGACATGGAGAGCCGAGGGGGCGCGAGCGAGTTTCGGTCGACGGCCGACGGGCCGGGCTTGCCGCTCGCACCTCTTCGGCTCGTCGCCTCGATCATCTGCGCCATCGTGATGTTGGCGCGGCCCGCGTACGGCGGTGAGCATTCGGAGGGCGCGCCGGTGATGCGGCCCCCAGCGCGCGCGCTCGCCGACCTCGCCGCTCGCGCGGGCCGCGCCTTCGACAACAAGCGTTTCGCTGAAGCCGGTGTGCTCTATCGACGGTGGGCCGCCCTCAGTCATGACGATGGCCACCCGCTGGTGATGGCGGGAATCGCGAGTGCCGCCCTCGGTGATGAGGAGCAGGCCCGCACCGATCTCGAACGCGCGCTCGCGCGCCCGTTGAGCGGCGAGGATCGCGACCTGGTCGAGATGTATCGCGAGATCCTCGACGACGAGGGCTCCGACGTTTCGGACAGCTTGGACGACGATAAGCCGGTCGAGTCGGGCAGCTTGAGCCTGGTCAGTACCTTGCGCAGCGGCTGGGATGGCAACGCGCGCTTTCTTTCGCCAGGTGATCTCGAAGCCGCGACCGAGGAGGGGCAAGCCGCTGCTGCTGGCTATGCCAGCGCCGGGCTCGGGCTCGCAGCCGACTGGGAGCTCGACGACGAGTCGTCGGTCAGCTTCGGATACGAGATCGAACAATCCTTCTACTTCGATCGCGCACTTTCCGATCTGGCATCCCAGGACCACACCGCCGATCTTCGCTTCGACCACTACGCCACCACCTGGCTGCAGCTCGCCCTGACGGCAACGGGGGATCTCTCCTTCACCGGTCTCGTCGATGATCTGCACGCTTATGGAAGAAGCCTCAGCCTCGAACCCGAGGTCACGGTCGGCTCGCGCCGGCTGCGCTTTCGTGTCGGGGCCGCGTGGCAGCAGAGCGAGACCCTCGACCCGGCCGTGAGCTTTCTCTCCGGCCGCAGGCTCGAGGCGCGGCTCGCCCCCGAGCTCGACCTCCTCGGGTTTCGAGCTTCGTTGCAGGGAAAACTTCGTCGCGACGATATCGGTGCCAATCGCATCGCGATCGATGGAGACGACGCAAGCCCCCCTTGTCCGACTTGTTCGCACGAAAACGTCGTCCCGTACGCCAACCGTGCTTTCGCTCTCGCGCTTCGGCTTTCGGCGCCGTTCCGCTGGAGGCTTCGTCCGTCGGCGTCGCTGCGCTGGGAGCGGCGCCACTACGATGCCGAGGCCGATGAGCTTCGCACCCCCGGCGGTGTCGTCCGCACCGAGCTTCGTTTACGCACGGACGAACGCCGCGGGGGCAGTGCGCAGGTGGCGGCGCGCCTGGGTCCTTGCACCCTCACGCTCCGCTACGACGCGAGCCAGCTCGTGACCACCTTTCGGGATCTCTCCGGATCGCCGAGTGCGCCCCGCGGCTACACCCGCCAGACCATCGGTCTTGAAGCCGAACTGCGCTGGCTGTGATGTTCACGCCTTGCACCCCCATGCACCACGGCATGACGGTCGTAGCCAAAGGTGCGCGTTCATCGCCATGATTGCCATGGTCCCGAGATTCAAGAGAGTTTCGTCAAACGACGATGCAGGAGCGGGGTGCCGAACAACGCCGCACGTGTGTCTGCTGCGAAGGACCCGGAGCCTTCGTCTCCGGTGCGGGATTGGCTCGCCTGGCTTCTGCGCGTCTTCACCATCGAGGACGAGGACGACGAAGACACGATCCCGACCGCCAAGGTGGTCACCGCTCGTGGCAAGGCCCCCGCGCAAAAGGCAACCGACGCACCTCCGCTCGGATCCGGCGCCACCGCCTACGCCCGTTTCGCCGGCATTGATCTGCCCCTCACCCCACCGGACTGGGAGCGTCCTCACGTGTCCGAGAGCCTCAAGGAAGAGGTCCTGTCGCACGTGTTTCAGCACAAGCCGGGACCGAACTCGTTCCCGACGCTCTCGACGCGCATCTTGAATCTTCTGTCGCGCCCCGACGACGTCGACATCAACGACCTCGTCAGGCTCGTCTCGCAGGACACGGCGCTCTCCGTCTGCGTGCTGCGCGCGGCGAACTCCGCCGGACTGCGCGGCCTGTCGGAGATCGTCTCGGTCAGAGATGCCATCACGCGCATGGGGCTGCGTGACGTGAGTCAGGTCGCAGGGGCCCTCGCCTCGCGATCTCTGTTCAGCCCCGAAGCGCGTGCCGAGCACGCATTTTCGCGCGAGCGGTGGACCAAGCTGTTCATGGACGCATCGGTCATCGGCATGGGCGCCGCGCGCCTGGCGATGTTGACCAACAAGGGCCGCTCGGATCGGGCGTTCCTGGGCGGCATGCTCCACGACGTCGGGCGGAGCCTCGTACTCAAGTCCCTGGCGATGCTGAACCATCAGAGCCAGGGCGACTGGGCGCTGGGCGATCCCGAGATCGACGTCATGCTCGACGCTCTTCACGTCGTGGTCGGTGCCGAAGTGCAGCGCGACTGGAAGCTGCCCGACTACCTCGTCACGCTCTGCGAGCGCCATCACGACGTCTCGGTGCCCGATGACCCCGAGTTCGCCGAGATTCATCTCGTCCGCGTCGCATCTGGTGTGCGGCAGATCGCCACCGGCGGCCCGATGGATCCGCCCGCTCTGGTCGAGCTCGACGACAGCCTGCACGCTCTGCGGATCGACGCTTTCCAGTTTCGCGTCTTCCATACCGAGCTCCGAGAGATCGGCACCCGGATGGCTCTCATCGTCGGCACGTGACCCCGGCGCCGCTCGGGCATTTCGCTCGCAGGGCACCTTCGCTGGCAGACGGAAGAAGGTTGTCAAGAGCAACCTTTTCGTAGTTGTCAAGGGCAACCTTTTCGGTGTGATGGGCCGGGATGGCCCAGGCTCGCGCAGCTGCGGCCTCCCGCAAGTCTGCCTCGGCCTCGTGCGGCCCGAGTCCTCTGTGCTGACCAGTACTTGCGTATAAAAACTGGTATCTTGCATTACTATTGCTACGATTGAAAATCCTCTTGGTTCGCAGTTCTCTGCCCGCAACTTTCTCCTGGAGGCTGCATGTCGCTGACCACGTCGCATGGCTCTTTCGGCCCTCGTCGCCCCGGCTCTGCGGTTCTGTCGCTCCTCTCGGTGATGCTCGTCCCGCCCCTGGTCGAGGCCAGCGAGCGTCACATGGAAGACGCCATCCAGGAGATGCGCGCGGGCGACTTTCCCGCCGTCCAGCTCGAGTCGGTCACGAGAACGCCGGTGGTCGGTGACGTTGTCCACTACGAAGCCGTCGTTCGGCTGGGAGCCGGTCCCTACGACAAGATCGGTCTTCATCGTGTCGTGCGCGAAACTCAACCTCGGAGCCCAATTCATACGCAGCATTCGGTGATGCTGCTACACGGAGACGTCTCCACCTTCGAGACTTCGTTCCTGCTGACAGCGCACAGCAACGCCGTGCCCGCGGGTCACGCGGTGGCCGCATACCTCGCCCAGCACGGGGTCGACGTCTGGGGTGTCGATCGCCGATGGACCTTCGTGCCCGACGCTGCGGTCGACTTCACCCCGCTTGCGAACATGGGCTTCGCCGTCGCCGTCGACGACACACGCACCGCGATGGCGATCGCTCGCCGCGTGCGACACCGGACCGGCAGCGGCCCGGGGCGCTTGACCCTCGGCGGTTGGAGCCGCGGGGCCGAGATCAGTTACGCAGTCGCGAACGACGAGGCGGTCCGACCGCCCATCCAGCGGCACGTCAAAGCCTTGATGCCGGTCGATGTCCCGATCCGCTACGCGCCCGAGGACCAGGCTTGGCGCCAGGCCGTCTGCAATAGCTACAACAACAGCAAGCTGCAGTACGACGCCGGTGCCTATGCCGATTCCAGCGGCGCGCTCGCCAAAACCGCCGCCACGCTCGACGTGTCGATGCCCGCGGGGCCCTCGCCGATCATTCCCGGCCTTACCAACCATCAGGTGGTACTGGTCCTGCTCACGCAGAGTTACGTGCTCGCCGACCCAGTCCCGTGGTTTCACTTCGCCGCGGGAACCTTCGACATGTTCGGGCTGCCGAACGGCCTGCAGTACTCGAACTACGAATACATCCGCACGTGGTTCCTGCAGGCACCTGCGCACCAGGCGCGGCTCGAGACGCTCGATGGGTACGCGCTGGTCTGCGAATCGCCCGCCCTGCCCTTCGACGACAACTTGCACCTGGTGACGGTGCCGACCTTCTACCTGGGTGCTGCGGGCGGGTTCAGCATCGGGGGCCTTTACGGTCCCACTCTGCTCGGCAGCTCTGACGTCACCACGCACGTCGTGCAACTGCACCCGGACACCGACAAGCTGGTCGACTTCGGCCATGCCGATCTCATGTACGCCGGGAATGCGCCGGCCCTTGCGTGGCAGCGGCTGCTTTCGTTCATCTACACGCATTGATGTCGCGGCTCGGCGCTGCGGCCGGGCCTGGAGGGGCGTCGTCGCGTGACGGCGCCCCTTTTTTCCGTCGCGGCAGCTCGCTGCGCAATGAACCCGCCTCATGCTCACGCTGCCGACGGCCTCACCGCCGAGGAGGCGCGCGATCCTGACCGCGCATCCATGGCCCTCTGGTGCTACATTCCCGCGCACCGAAAATGAAGACGGTTGGCATCATTGGTTGGCGCGGCATGGTCGGCTCGGTCCTCGTGGAGCGCATGCGCGCGGAACGGGACTTCGCCCGCATCGACGCCCGGTTTTTCTCCACTTCACAGCCGGGGACGCGCGGGCCCGACATCGGCCGTGACACGCCGCCGGTGGGCGACGCCAAGGACGTGGCGGCTCTTGCCCGCATGGACGTGCTCATCAGCTGCCAGGGCAGCGACTACACCAAGGAGATCCACCCGCAGCTGCGCAAGGCCGGCTGGAAGGGCGCCTGGATCGACGCAGCCTCGGCGCTGCGCATGGAAAAGGATGCCGTCATCGTGCTCGATCCGGTCAACCGCGACATCATCACGCGGTCGATTGCAGCCGGCGGGCGGGACTTCATCGGCGGCAACTGCACGGTCAGTCTCATGCTGATGGCCACGGTCGGACTCTTCCGCCAGGGCTGGGTGGAATGGGTGAGCTCGTCGACCTACCAGGCGGCCTCGGGCGCAGGCGCCAAGAACATGCGCGAGCTGGTTGCGCAGATGAAGACGATCGGAGACGCCGCTGGCAGCCTGCTCGATCCGGCCGCTTCGATCCTCGAGCTCGACCGCAAGGTCGCCGATACCCTGTCGGGCGCGAGCTTTCCTCGATCCGAGTTCGGGGCGCCTTTGGCCGCGAGCCTCATCCCCTGGATCGACAGTGCGGTCGATAATGGCCAGACCAAGGAAGAGTGGAAGGGTCACGTCGAGACCAACAAGATCCTGGGCGCCAATCCCGAAATCCCGGTCGACGGCGTCTGCGTGCGTGTCGGCGCCATGCGTTCGCACAGCCAGGCACTCACCATCAAACTCAAGCGAGACGTGCCCCTCGACGAGATCGAATCGGTGATCGGTACCGCCAACGACTGGGTCGAGCTCGTGCCCAACACGAAGGAAGCGACGCTGCGCCGTCTCTCGCCGGCGGCCGTCTCCGGCACGCTCTCCGTGCCCGTCGGCCGGTTGCGCAAACTTCGCCTGGGGCCGGAATACCTGTCGCTCTTCACGGTCGGTGATCAGCTCCTCTGGGGCGCGGCCGAGCCGCTTCGCAGGACCCTTCAGATCCTGCTCGAGGGCTGAGCAGAGCCGCCCGCCGCGCTGGGGCCCTGGCGGCTACATATTCTTGTAGCCGTCGCTGCTCGGGCCTGGGGCGGGTCGCAGATCGAAAGGCCTGCCTTGCCGCTTCGGGGCGGGCTTCTTGTTTGCGCCGGCGCCCGGATGCGCCTTGTTTGCGCCGGCGCCCGGATGCGCCTTGTTTGCGCCGGCGCCCGGATGCGCCTTGTTTGCGCCGGCGCCCGGATG
>JANNNO010000347.1:0-16587 GCA_031398585.1 Myxococcales bacterium
CCGCATCCGTCCCGTCCGCGCTGGTCCCCGACATCAACCCCACGATCAGCCGGTAGGGCAGGGCGCGCAGTCCGAGCAGCGCCGTCAGGCCATCGACCTGCGTTCCCGCTCCCTCACCCGGTGGCGTCGCCGTATTCGACATCTGATCCTGCTGTCGTCCGCGCTCACGCCGAAAGATCGAGATCGCCCACGATCGCCCGCAGCGATCCTCGGTGCTTCTGCAGAAGCTCCAGTGCCTGCGCCAGCGTCACCCGCGCGTGATGCATGACCAAGGCCGCCTTGGCCCGGCCGCCGGCTTTGTCCAGCAGCTCTCCTGCTTCCGCGTCGGTTAGCCCCGAGAGCATGCGTACGATGCGCCTTCCGCGCGCCTTCAACTTCTCGTTGTTCTGCGACCTCACGTCGACCATCAGCCCGCCGTAGGTCTTGCCCATCATCACGTAGGCCGTGGTCGAAATCGCATTGAGCGCCATCTTCGTAGCCGTACCCGCCTTCAACCGCGTCGATCCCGCGATGACCTCGGGACCGACCGGCAGCTCGATCACCGCGTCCGCGTACTGCTCGCCCGGCGGTGGCGGCGGCAGCCTCCGGCAGGTGATGAAGACGGTCTTGGCCTTGCGGAAGTGCGCATAGGCCAGGGCCGCTTTCACGAATGGCGTCACCCCGGAAGCAGCGATGCAGAGCACGACATCCTTGGGCCCCATGGCTGCTTTGCGCATGCGCTGCTCGGCTTCGCGCACGTTGTCCTCGGCGTTTTCCACCGCCGTGGTCAGCGCGACCGGTCCCCCCGCGATGATCGACACCGCCAGTGACGGGGAGATCCCGAACGTCGGAATGCACTCTGCCGCATCCAGCGTCCCCAGCCGCCCCGAGGTGCCAGCTCCGACGTAGATCATGCGGCCCTTTTGCCCCAGCTGCTCGGCCGCTATGCGCGCCGCCAGCGCGATCTGTTTGCTGGCCGCCTTCACCGCCCGCACGCTGTTGGCCTCTTCGTCGGCCATGATCTTCACGATCTCTTCGGCCGGCAGGGTGTCGAGGTCGATGGACCTCGGGTTCACAGCCTCGGTCGGCAACGCTCCATAGTCGATCGCCTCACGGCCAGGCCGCGCCGGTGCGTCGTCTTTGGCATCCTTGTCGGCCTCTTTGGGATCGTCCGATCGGCTCGCCGAACGGGCGGCGACCCGGGGCGTGGCTTTGGAGGCGGCGGGTTTGGCCGCGGCGAGGGAAGCACGAACGCGGGGCATCGCGTCCGATCATGCCCCCATCCGGCCCCGCTGGCCAATCTGCGTCGTGCGCCGCGATCCCGGTGCCGGTTAGCCGCGGCGGCCGGTGGCCCCGACCGAGCCCCGCTTCCAGGCCCAGTCGACGATCGCCTCGAGCAGCTCGGGATAGGGATAGCCACCCTCTTCGGCGGCCCACGACATGTCCTCACCCTCCGACAGGTAAGGGTTCGGGTTCGCCTCCACGACATAGATCTCGTGATCGTGCGCCAGGCGCACGTCGACGCGGCCGTAGTCGCGCAGCCCCGCCGCCTTGTAAGAAGCGATCGCCACCTCGGCCAGGCGCTGATGCACTTCCGGCGTGAGGTCGGTGGCGATGCGGTTCTGCACCCCCATGCGCTCGCGGTGGCTGTGGCTCCACTTCACCTTGAAGGTGGCGATGCGCCTTTCGTCGGGCACCGCGGGCTCAAAGACCATCTCGATGGGCGGCAGCGCCTTGGGATCCTCGTTGCCGACGACACCGACATAGATCTCGCGACCCGCGATGAACTCCTCGACGATGGCCGCGGTCTTGAAACGTTCGTGGATGAAGGTCACCCGCTCGGAAAGCGCCTGATCGTCCCTCACCACCGAGGCGCGCGCGATACCGACCGACGCGTCCTCGTCCACCGGTTTGACGATGAGCGGGAAGCGAAGGTCCGAAGGCCGCTGGCAGGGCGTTCCCGGGATGGTCTCCATGAACCGCGGCGTGCGCACATCGTGATGGTTGAGCACCATCTTGGTGAGCGCCTTGTGCCGCGAGAGGATGAGCCCGGTCGGCCCTGCGCCGGTGTAAGGCGCGCCCAGCATCTCCAGCAGGCCGGCGACGGTGTAGTCGAGCGCCGAGAGATCCTTCCAGCGCTCGGTCAGGTTGAAGACGACGTCGAAGGGTTGCGCTCGCAGCCCCGCCAGCAGCTGGTCGAGATCGTTCCGGAACCCGAGCAACCGCACGTCGTAGCCCCTGTCGAGCAGGGTCCGACCCACCTCGAACTCGACCTCGTCGACA
Source organism: Myxococcales bacterium (assembly GCA_031398585.1). Taxonomy (GTDB): domain Bacteria; phylum Myxococcota_A; class Polyangia; order Fen-1088; family Fen-1088; genus JANNNO01. Next base: position 2,263 of record JANNNO010000347.1, read on the forward strand.
CCGCTCGAGAGCTGGCGCTTGTAGTCCTGGCTCGCGGGTGGATCGCCGTCGGTGTCGAACAGGACGAGAACCCGCGGCTTGCTCATGACGGACGACCCTCGTCGCAAGTCACGGAGACTCCGTTCGACGGCTTCGTCGTCAGAGTCGATGCCAGGCCGATCGATCGGCCGTCACACCTTGGTCGCATGTCCTCGCATACTAGAAGACCCGCGCTCCTGCGCCAAGCGCTGAGGTCGTTGGGTCGCTTCCGGTTCATGACACCGGTATCGGCGGAGGTTGTATCGAACCTGAAGTGATCCACTCGTCGTCAGCGCAGACCGAGCACGTCCCGCATGTCGTAGACGCCCGCGGATCGTCCCTTCAGCCACAACGCCGCTCTCACCGCGCCCTTGGCGAACGTCTCGCGCGAAGAGGCTCGGTGGGTGATCTCGACCCGATCGCCGAGCCCGAGAAAATGCACGGTGTGATCGCCGACGACGTCACCGCCACGCAAGGTCTGCATGCCGATCTCTTCCGACGTGCGGGGGCCAACGTCGCCGTGTCGTTCGTAACGCGCCGTTTTGCCGAGATCGCGCCCTGTCGCTTCGGCCACGGCCTCCGCCAGTCGCAGCGCCGTTCCCGAAGGGGAATCGCGCTTCATTCGATGATGAGCTTCGACGATCTCGATGTCGTAAGCGGGCCCAAGAGCTCGAGCGGCGTCCGCCACCAGCTTCAAGAGCACGTTGACGCCGACAGACATGTTGGGCGTGAGCACGATCGGGATTTTCCGGCCGGCTGTCGCGATCGACTCTTTGTCCGCCGGTGAAAGCCCCGTGGTGCCGACGATGATCGCCGCGCCCGCTGCCGCTGCCGCCTGCGCGTTGGCGACCGAAGCGGCCGGCGCCGAAAAATCGATCCAGACGTCGGCCTGTCCCGCGCCGGGCAGCCCTCCCGTGACGAGAACACCTGCGGCCGCGGCCCCCGCCAGCTGACCCGCGTCTTGCCCGATGGTCGGATTGCCCTGACGTTCGGTGGCGCCGGTCAGCTTGGCGCCTGTCTCGGCCAGGACGGCGGCGACGTTGGCTCGCCCCATCTTGCCCGCGGCGCCGAGCACCGCGATCGTCACGAGGCTCATTTCAGAAGTCCGTAGTCGACCAGGAGTTTTTTCACTTTGTCCCGGTTGGCACCGGTCATCGGATAAAGCGGCGGGCGGATCTCGTCCGCGATCTTGCCGACCATCGCCATGGCGGTCTTGACCGGGATCGGGTTGGCCTCGATGAAGAGCCCCTCGGAGAAGGGAAACGTCTTGTAGTGGAGCTGGCGCGCCTTTTCCAGATCGCCCGCCGCGTACGCGTCCCACATTCCCGCGAAATCTGCCGGCAAGAGGTTCGAGACGACCGAGATCACGCCCTTGCCGCCAACGCAGAAGAGCGCGAGCGCTGTCGCATCGTCACCCGAAAGCACGGTCAACCGATCGCCGACCCGCGCGATGATCTGCGAGGCTCGCTGCAGGTTCCCCGTCGCTTCCTTTATGGAGACGATCTGGGGCAGGTCGCAAAGGCGCGCCACCGTCTCGGGCAGCAGATCGCAGCCGGTGCGACCGGGCACGTTGTAAACCACCGTCGGAAGCTTGGCCTCGTCGACGACCGCCTTGAAGTGGCGGTAAAGGCCGTCCTGGGTCGGCTTGTTGTAGTAAGGCGTGACCTGCAGCAAGCCGTCGGCGCCGAGTGATTTGGCCGCCAGCGAAAGCTCGATCGCCTCGCGGGTCGAATTGGCGCCGGTGCCCGCGATGATCGGGACGCGCTTTTTCGCTTCGTCGATGACGATCTTGACGACCTGCAGGTGCTCTTCGTGATCGAGGGTCGGCGATTCGCCCGTGGTACCGACGGGCACGAGCCCGTCGATCCCAGCGGCGATCTGCTCGCCCACCAGCCGGCGCAGGGCGTCCTCGTCCACCACGCCGTTGCGCAGCGGCGTGACCAGCGCGGTGATGACTCCGGTGAACATGGGCCCGGCACCCTATCACGGTCGTTTCGTCACATTCGCGTTCCCGCTCGAAAAATCGATACCACTTGGGAACCGAACTGGACGTTGTCGGCCACTGCGACCGTGGTACGGCAAAGTCGTACCCAAAGGTTGCACTCCCCGATGACGAAGCCCTCGGACTCATTCCTCGCCCGCGAGATCGCCAGTCAGCCCGACGAAGTCGAAAGCTTCATCGATCGGCACCTGCCGGACATGCGTCGCGCCTCGGCCGCGCTGCCCAAGTGCAATTTCGCGCTGGTTGCCGCCCGCGGCAGCTCGGACCACGCCGCTACCTACGCGCGCTACGTCTGGGGCGCCCTCTGCGGTCTGCCCGTCGCATCCGCGGCGCCTTCGCTCCATACCCTCTATCAGACCCCGCCCCGGATGGATGGCGCGCTCGTCGTCGGCATCTCGCAGTCCGGGCAGTCGCCTGACGTCGTGAGCGTGGTCGAGGAGGGCAAACGCCAGGGACGCCCGACCATCGCCTTCACCAACGATCCCGATTCGCCGCTCGCGCGCGCCAGCGATCACGTCTTCAAGCTCTGCGAGACCCCCGAGCACGCGATCGCCGCCACCAAGACGTACACCACGCAGCTAGCCGGTGTGGCGCTGCTGGGGGCCACCTTGGGAGGCAACGAGGCGCGCCTCGACGAGCTCAAGCGTCTGCCGGCCGCTATGCGCGCGGTCCTTGCTGGTGCGGCTGACCCCGCCAAGACGGCTGCCACCGCGGATATGGGGGTGACCAGCTACCTGACGCTCGCGCGCGGAATCAACCTGTGCACCGCCGACGAGCTCGGGCTCAAGCTGCGCGAGCTGCTCTGCCTGCCGACCCATGGCTGGTCGGCGGCTGATTTCCGGCACGGCTCCATCGCGATGATCGTCAAGGGCACGCCCATCCTCTTGATCATGCCGGGAGGCGCGGGCTTTGCGGACATGCAGCGACTGGCGGGCGAAGTCACCGAGCGGGGCGCGGTCCTGACCGTGATCAGCGACGATGCGAACGCGGCGCCGATGGCTCGCCACCGCCTGCCACTCGCCGCTTCGGTGCCGGAATGGCTGTCGCCGCTGACGACGGTGCTGCCGGGGCAGCTCTTTGCGCTGGAGATGGTGCTCGCTCGGGGACTCGATCCGGATCGCCCGGCGGGCCTCGGCGCCAAGGTGGTCAAGACGGTGTAGCCCTTCCGAGGACCTCATGAGTCGCGCGGCAAAAGACATTCACGTCGGCATCGACTTCGGAGGCACCAAGGTCTTTGGCGCCCTGGTCGACAAGGACGATGCGGGCGAGCCGCTGGTCAGCGACGAGACCTACGTCCAGCACGTCGGCTCGGGTGAGATCCCAGCGGACTTCACCGCCGAGGAACGCGCACTCGGAGCCGGGTATGCACGGCTGCACGATCTCGCGCGCGGCCTAATTGAACTTGCCCGCAGTCGCGGTCGCAATCCCGCCGGCGTCGGCATCGGCGCGCCGGGGCTGGTCGGCCCGGGCGGCGTCGTGCTCGCGGCCGGGAGTCTCGGCTGGAAGAACGCGGCGCTGGGCCCCCTTCTGGAACGACGCCTGGAAGTTCCCGTCAGGATCGAGAACGACGTCAACCTGGCGGCGCTCGGTGAACACGCCTTCGGTGCCGGCCGCGGCAAGAGCTCTCTGTTCCTCATTGCCATTGGTACGGGCATCGGTGGTGCCAGCATCATCGACGGCAAGCTCTGGCGGGGCGGGCACTACGCGGCCGGTGAGATCGGGGCGTTGCTTCCGGGGCCGGAATACCTGACTTGGGCCGATCGCGACTGGGGCGCGTTCGAAGCGCACGCATCGGGCACCGGCCTCGAGGCGCAGGCACGCAAGGCCGCGCTCGCTCACGGGGTGACCGTCGAACCCGGAACTCTGCGCGGCGAACGACTGTTCGCCGCGGCCGCAGCCGGTGAGCCCTGGGCCAAAGAGGTCATCGATCGCGCGGTCGAGCTCTGGACGGTTGCCCTCGGCGCCATCCAGGTCCTCGTCGATCCCGACGTCATCGTCTTTTCCGGCGGGGTGGCCGGCTCTGCCGCGCAGTTCCTTCCTGCGATCGAGGCCAAGCTGCATCGCTCGCTGCTGCAGGCGCCCATCGTCGTTCGCAGCACGCTGGGCTATCGGGCTGGCGTGCTCGGCGCGCCGACGCTTTTCGGCTGAACGTTTCCGCGCCTTTCGGCGCGACGCGGGGTGACGAGGCGAGCAGCCCAGGCAAGGCCGCGGCGCCGCAAACGCCGAACTCACGCGTGCTCTGGCCTATCGTCACGGGATTAAGTAAAATTAAATACAATTCGTAATCGGTAACATCGTGTTCATCCCCATCCGCTTCCCGCACAACGCCTACGATCTCGCGCGACCCGCGCGGCTGGTCGGGTCTTCGCACGGCAATGCGGATGGGCGGAAGGACACGCTGGAGCCCAAATCGGATGCGCGCTCGTTCCCTCCCGGGTTGCGCGACGTCGGAGGCGAGCTCGATCGTTTGCTCACGCGGCTCGCACCGAGCTCGACTCATCGTCGATCGCACGCGGCCCTCGGGTTGGATCGCCGCTCACCCGAAGGGGCGTCGGTGCTCACTTCGACCGGTGCGATGGCACCGGCGGCGACCTCCTTCGAAAAGGTGAGCCTCAGCTTTGGCAACTCGACCTCGGTCGCGCGTCTTGGGGGCACCTATGCGGGCACGGGCGCGGCGGCCGCGGCGACCTCGCTGACTTTCACCATCGACAGCAACGCCACGATCGGGGGCACCGCTTCGCCCGTCGCTTTCAGCATCGCCGACCAGACAGGGACCACTCTCTTTAGCTACGCGGGCAGCGCCAAGGCCGGCGAGACCATCAGCCTCGGCAGCGATCTGGGGCTGACGCTGACCTTCGAGACCGGCTCGCTCGTCGCGGGTTCCAGCAACAGCAGCACGGTCTTCAGCGGGGTGGCGACGACGTTGAACCCGGACGCCAAGTTCGGCGATGCCAACCTGAATGCGCGTCCGCGCTTCGATGGCGGTCTCGCCGTCGGCGTCGGTAGCTTCACTGTCAACGGCAAGACCATCGAGGTGGGGGCCGACGACAGCGTCACGTCGATCGTCCGGCGGATCAACGAGACAGTGCCCGAGCTGCTCGCCTCGTACTCCGACGAGCGGCTCACCCTCACGACACACGAGGCTTCGGATCGCGCGATCGTCGTTGGTGACGATAGCTCCGGCTTTCTAGCCGCGACGAAGTTGCTCGGCGCCGGCACCGACGTCGGCTTCGTGCGAGAGGATCGTCAGCGCCTCGCCGACCTCGCCCGCACTCAAGGCGTCCAGGCGGGCAGCTTCAAGGTGGGCGGCGTCTCGGTCGCCGTCGATCCGACGGTCGACAGCATCGCGAGCCTCCTGGCGCGCATGAGCGCCGCCGCCCCGGGTGTCACCGGCCAGTACGATCCCGAAAGCGACAAGGTCGTCCTGCGTGGGGGCGAGGCGAGCACCCTGCTCGAGGACGATACCTCCGGCTTCCTGTCGGCGATGGGCCTCGCGCTCGGCAAACAGCTCGCCGAGCGTGAGGGGCTTTCGCTCGACCCGGGCGTGCGGGCGCGGATTGGCCAAGATCGCGCCCGCCAGGACGCCCGGCTCGTCTCCGACACCGTGGCGGCCCTCGAAGTTCCGAAGGTCGATCCACCCGTGATCACTGCGGCGGAAAAGCTCGGCGTTCCGGTCGAGGCGATCGCCGCCAGCCCGGAAAAAGCGACCAAGAAGGACGACGACGAAGACGACTTTCCGCCCGACCTGCCTCTGGCGGCCGCGGCGAACCGTGCGTTCGGGGCCAAGAAGGCCCGCGCCGCCTACCGCTCCGAGCCCGATCGTTCCATCGAACACCCCGCGCCGCGTACCGGCCGCGCCGCCGTCGGCCTCGCCCGCTATGGCGCACCGCCACCCTCTGAAGTTCGCGTTTCCGAGTGATCCGTCGCCCGCGTGACCTGCGCGGGTGACGAGGCGCCGCCTTTTTTCTCTGGCCAAACCCGCCCGCTCTTCCCCGCGATTGCGCTGGCGAGCCCCAGGAGGCTCGTGGAGAATGACCGCGCACGGAAGGTCGGTCGATGTCGCAGTCCTCGAGAATGCTGGTCGTGGTTGCCTTGTGCGGTTGTGCGCCCCAGGCGGCGGAGCGCGTGGCGCTCGAGCGGGGTGACGGCGGTCGACTCGACGGGCAGAGCGCAGAGGTCGCACCAGGTTCCGGGGGCGGCGGCGGGAGCGACACCGGCGGCCCCATCGGTTCGGGCGGCCTCGTCGCCACCGGCGGCGGGGGAGGCCGCGGCAGTGGAGGCGCCGGCGGCGTGGTCGCCACGGGCGGCGCCGGTGGCGCGGCGACGGGCGGCGCGGGCACTGCCACAGGCGGCGCCGGCGGCACGCCGCCCGCAGGCGGCGGCGCGGGCGGCGACGATATGGCCTCTCCCGATCTCGCCGTCGACAACGCGCCGGTCGAAGCGGCACCCGATACGGCGGGCAAGCCGGTGGCCTTTCTGGTTGCAGCCAACCCGACGTCGCTCGAGGCCGCCGACACGCGGGTCAAGACCTTGCTCGAGCAGAAGGGCTACGTCGTCAAGATGGGCGACGACGACGCCATGGGGTCGGCCTCCAACGGCACCCAGCTCGTGGTGCTGTCGGGCACCTGCGATTCCATGAAGCTGATGAACAAGTACATCAGCATTCCGATCAACACGCTGGTGCTCGAGCCGGGTGTGTTCGACGACATGGGCATGACCGGCGCCACCGCGACCGATCTCGGATCCGAGAACGCCACCCAGGTGACCATCGTGAAGACCGATTCGCCGCTGGCCGCGAAGCTGACCGGCAACGTCACCGTGGTCGGCAGTCAGCAGAAGCTGGCCTGGGGCAAACCCGCCGACACCGCGATCAAGGTCGCCACGCTGTCGAACATGTCGCAAAAACACGCCGTCTTCGCTTACGACAAGGGTGTGTTGATGGTCTCGCCAGCGCTCGCGCCGGCCAAACGCGTCGGCCTCTTCATCACCGCCACCGCGATCGGGTCGCTGAACGACAACGGCAACAAGTTGCTCGCGGCGGCCATCGACTGGCTGAAGTAACGCGCCCGCGCTTGCGGGCGGGTTCGTCTTGGTGGAAACATCCGCCGCCATGATCAGCATCGATTTGCGCGGCAAACGCGCCTTGGTCGCCGGCGTCGCCGACGACGTCGGATTCGGGTTCGCCATCGCGAAATCGCTCGCCGAGGCCGGCGCCAGCGTCACGCTCGGCACCTGGCCGCCCGCGCTCGGCATCTTCAAGACCATGCTCGACCGGGGCAAGTTCGACGAATCGCTGGCCCTTTCGTCGGGCGGCAAGCTCAGCTTCGAACGCATCTATCCGCTCGACGCCGAATTCGACGTTGCGGACGACGTGCCCGCCGACGTGAAGGAATCCAAGCGCTACCGCGATCACGGCGATGTCAGCATCGATGGCCTCGCCAAGCGCCTGGTCGCCGACTTCGGTGAGCAGCCGCTCGACATCGTCGTGCACAGTCTGGCCAACGGCTCCGAGGTGAAAAAGCCGCTGCTCGAGACCAGCCGCAAGGGCTACCTCGGCGCGATCTCGGTCTCGGCGTACTCTTTCCCTTCGATGGTGCAGCGCTTGGGCCCGTTGGTCAGGAAGGGCGGATCCTTCCTGGCGCTGACCTACATGGCCTCCGAACGCGTGGTGCCCGGCTACGGCGGCGGCATGTCATCGGCCAAAGCCGCGCTCGAGAGCGACACGCGCGTGCTGGCCTACGAGGCGGGGCGCAAATGGGGTCACCGTGTGAACGTGATCTCCGCGGGCCCCTACGAATCGCGCGCCGCCTCGGCGATCGGCTTCATCGGGCAGATGGTCGAGTACTGCAAGAACAACTCGCCGTTGCCCGAGGCCATCACGGCCGCCGATGTGGGCTCGACGGCTGCGTTCCTCGCCAGCCCGCTGGCAGGCGGCATCACCGGCACCATGGTGTACGTCGACAAGGGCTACCACTCGATGGGCGCTGCGGTCGATCGCCCCACGCTCTGAGCGGCGACGTCCGATCAGCCGGCGTTGACCGCGCGTTGATACGCTGGTCGCGCGCGCAGCGATTCCATCCAGGCCGCCACGCGTGGTCCGGGCTGCGCGGCGCCGGCGCGCAAGGCGAGATTCACCACGGCGCCGGCGTTCACGTCGGCGACCGTGAAGTGGTCACCCAGCAGGTAAGGCCCGGTCAGCGCCGCTTCGATCTGATCGAACAGCTTGCCGACTCGTTCTCGCGTGGCGGCCATCGCGGCCTCGTCGCGCACGCCTTGGGGGCTCATCGCCTGGAACATGTAGGCCAGGGCGTCGGGCTGAAGGTTGGTGATCCCCCACAAGGACCACTGATAGACCAACGCGCGTCCCTCTGGCGAGGACGGCAGTAGTTGGGGCCGGTATCGCTCGGCGAGATAGAGGTTGATCGCGACGGATTCGAACAGTCGCAAATCACCGTCTACCAGGAAGGGCACCTTGCCGCCGGGGTTGATGCTCTTGAACTCGGTCAGTGACACGGGATCGCGCAGTTCGACCCTGCGGTACTCGTAGGGCACGCCGACCTCTTCCAGCATCCAGTGCGTCTTGCCCGCGCTGGACGCGGGTGCCCCGAAGAAAGTGATCATGCGCCCGGTTTAGGTCCCCGGCCGGGGCTCGTCAAGACGGCAGCCGCGCCCGGTCGCGGCGCCAGAGCCGTCACGGGGCCCGCGCGGTTGCCACTGACAGGGGGGCGTTCACCAGGCGCGTGCTGCCGACGAGTCCGGGCAAGCCGCTCTTGTCATCGAGGCGAAACGAGGCCACGTGACGACTCCCCTGGTGAGCAACGATGAGGAACCTGCCCGCTGGCTCGAGAGCGAAGGCAGCAGCGCCGGTGCCTCCGCTCGGCTCGCTGTCGGGACCATCGAGCCCCCCGGTCTCCGGATCGATCGTGAAGGTGACGATCGTGTCGAGGCCGCCGTCGAGGACGTAAGCTGCGCGCGACGAGACCACCAGCTCGCGCGGCGATGCCTTGGCCTTGGCATCGGGGCGATCGCTCGGGATGGTCGAGGTGACCTGAAAGGCAAGGCGGGTGACCGTGCCCATGCGATCGTCATAGGCGTGCACCGACAGCGTGTCGTTGGCTTCGTTGAGAACATAGACGAATCGCCCGTTGGGATGGCAGGCAACCTGGCGGGGGCCCGAACCCCATGGCAGACCAATCGCAGTGCCAGGTGGTGCGGTGAGCGTTCCGGTCCCTTCGTTGAAGCCGAGCTGTGACAGAGTGCCAGCCTTGGCATTGGCAACGAATACAATCTTGTTCGATGGGTGCAGAGCCATCCCGAACGCGCCCGCACCGGCGGGGAAGAGATCGGGGGGAGCCAACCCGCCGGCCGGCCGCATGGCGAAGACCGCGATGCTCGCGCTCGCCTGGTGGGAGACCAGCACATACTTGCCGCTCTGGTCGAAGACCGTGCGACCCGGCCGCGTTCCGCCCGTCGACGCCCGACCCGTCGCCGTCAGCGCCCCGGCCGCGCCGATGTCGAAGCCGTGCAGGACGGCCGCGCGATCGTCGAGAGCCACCAGCGCGCGTCCGCTTGGCGTGCTGGCCAGAGCGCTGAGCGCGCCACCTGGATTGACACGGCTGCGAGTCGTGAAATCGCCGGTGGCGATGTCGAGCTCGAGAACGTCGATGGATCCTGCGTTGGAGCCAGCGTATACGAAGGTGCGAGGTGCCGCCGCGACGACGGCGCTGCTGGGGATCGGGCCGCGTGTGCGACCACCTAGCCCACAGCCGAGAGCAAGCGATGCCAATACCGACGCAAAACCGAGACCGAGACCGACGAGACCGCGACACCTCTGTCGCGATTTCGTGTGTGGCTCGACCGTACCGACGGACGAAAGCGGCGAGACACGAATCATCACGCCGACAATACCAGAGCGCGCAACGACGACGTTGCCCAGGCGCTCCCCTGATTTTCTTCAAGCCACTGCGAGAGGCACCGATGGGGTGGATGCGATCGCAGCAGCGTCCGAGCACCGGCTGCCGGACGTCCTTCAACTCGAAGATCTGCTAACTTAGCCGACGGGACGGGGCACGGACGATGGCCGACGCGGCGACGGTCCTGATCGTGGATGACGACGAGCTCGTCCGGGCCACGTTCGTCCGCATTCTCGAGCGGGGTGGATTCCACACACTCGAAGCGACCGACGGCGAGCATGGCCTGCGCATGTTCCGCGAGCAGCGCCCGACCTGCATGCTGCTCGACCTGCGCATGCCCCGCATGGACGGCCTCGACGTGTTGCGGGCGGTGGTGGCAGAGAGCCCGGAGACGCCGGTGCTCGTCGCTTCTGGCGCGGGCACCATGCGCGACGCGGTCGAAGCGCTCCGGCGTGGGGCCTGGGACTTCGTCGTCAAGCCGATCTACGACCCGCAGCTGCTGGTGCACTCGATTCAGCGAGCGGTGGAGAAAGCGGGACTGCTTCGGCAGAACCAGGAGTACCGCCGCAACCTCGAACAGGCCAATCGGACTTTGGCGCGCGCGCTGGCCGAGCTGCGCGGAGATCAACAGGGCGCGAGGCTGCTGCAGTTTCAGCTCTTGCCCAAAGATGGCCTGGAACTGGGCAAATACCGGGCGTTTCGCCGCATCTTTCCCTCGCAGGTGCTCAGCGGGGATTTCGTCGACTATTTCCCCGTCGGTCCCCGCTTTGCGGGTCTCTACGTTGCCGACGTCTCGGGGCACGGCGCGGCCTCGGCCTTCGTGACCGCGATCCTCACCACGCTGGTGGGAAAATACCGTCAGGCCTTCACGCAGAGTGGGGACGAGACAGTTCTCGATCCTGGCCGTCTGCTCGATCGTCTGCACACCGACATCCTCGCGCTGTCGTTCGAGAAGCACGTCTCGATGTTCTACGCCGTGCTGGATCTCGAGGGCGGTCATCTGCGCTACGCCAACGCGGGCATGTTCCCCTTCCCCGTGGTCAGAGAGCCAGGCGGTCAAGCCGTCACGCTCGAATCTCCCGGACGGCCGCTCGGTCTGCCGGGCGCCGGTGGTCCCTCGACGGGGTCGCGGCCGTTCCCGGTCGGTTCGCGGCTCCTGGTTTCGACCGATGGTGTTCTCGAGCTCGGCAGCGAAGGCTCGCAGCGGGGCAAGCGCGAGGACATGGTGCGCGCCTTCAACGAAACCAACGACATCGCGGCGTTTGCCGCACGCCTCGGCCTTGGTGAGGGCGCGCCGCTGCGCGATGACGTGGCGGTCTTATATTTGGGGGACGGGGAGGAATGACATGTCTGACGGGCGCGTGACCTATTGCTCCGAAGGCGGCTGGCACGTCCTGCGCTACGTCGGGCGCGTCGATTACACGATGGCGCCCGCGATCGAGCGCTACCTCGAACAGATTGCCCACGGGGGCGGAGAAGCGCGCCCGTTCCTGTTCGACGTCACGGATGCCAGCCTGATCGACAGCACGAACCTCGGTCTCATCGCGCGCCTGGTCGAACGGTCCCGCGGCGATGGGGCCAGCCGCAGCGCAGTGGTCTGTCCCGCAGGTGACACCGATGACGTCATTCGCAGCATGGGCTTCGAGGCCCTCGTCGACCTGCTGGCGGAACGCCCGATGACGCTCCGCCACCCCGCCGCTTCAAGCGACGACGAGGAAGAGGTCGTGACCGACGAGGCCGCCTCGCAGGGTGAAATGCTCCGCACGATGCTCGAAGCCCACCGCACGCTCGCCGGCCTCGACGTCGAGGACTGCTCACAATGGCGCGACGTCGTCACCATGCTCGAAGCCGAGATGACCACCGCCAACACCCGCTCCCGTTAGCCCGCACCCGTCTTCGATCTTCGGTAGCACCTACCCAGTTGGCCATCGCTCGAAATCCTCTTTACACCTCGGGGCCGGGTGGGCGAGGACTGGGCATGTCCATCCTTCGGCGTGATTTTTCGCACGGGCTCGCGGCCGCAGGCCTCGTCGCAGCGGTGTTGCCTTCCGCGCGCGCCAACGCGAGCGCCACCGACAAGATCGGTCTCGGCATCATCGGCTGCGGAGGCAAAGGCCAGCAGCTCTGGAAGAACTTCCTTTCGCGCGCCGACGTGAACCCGGTCGCGGTCTGCGACGTCTATCAGCCGTTCGTCGACAAGGGTGTTGCGATGTCAGGTGGCAAGGCGCGGCCCTACCGCGACTTCCGCAAGCTGCTCGACGACAAAGAGGTCGACGTCGTCATCGTGGCCACGCCCGATCACTGGCACGCGCTGCAGACCGTGGCGGCCTGTCGTGCGGGCAAGGACGTCTACTGCGAAAAGCCGCTGTCGCTCTTCGTGCACGAGGGCCGCGTGATGGTGAACGAAGCGCGCAAACACAAGCGCGTGGTCCAGACCGGGAGTCAGCAGCGCTCCGGCGCTCACTACGCCAAAGCCATCGAGCTCATCCGCTCGGGCGGCATCGGCGACGTGCACAAGGTCACGGTCGGTTTTACCCGCAACGTCATGCCGGGTTTCAAACCCAAGGAGTTGCCGGTCAACGACAGCAACTTCGACTGGGATCTTTGGCTCGGGCCCGCGCCCAAGGTCGCTTTCGATCCCTTTCGTGCGATCTACAACTTCCGCTGGTTCTGGGACTACAGCGGCGGGCAGATGACCAACTTCGGCGCGCATCACCTCGACATCGTTCGCTGGGCGCTCGGCGAAAAAGGGCCGACCGCGGTGACCGGCTTCGGCGGACGCTTTCTCATCAAGGACGGCGGCGAGACGCCCGACGTGCAGGAAGTCCTCTACCAGTTCAAGAACACGGTCGTGAGCTGGTCGGCACGCGAGATCAACAAGGGTGCGCGTTCCTTCGACATCGAATTCCATGGCACCAAGGGCACGCTCGGCCTCACCCGCGGCGGTTTCAAGATCTTGCCCGAGATGAACAGCGGCAAGGTCGCTGCCGCCACCGGTGCGCCCGAAGGCGGCACGGCGGCCATCGCGGCGCTGGAAGAGAAGGGCGGCGATCTCGACCATCCCCACATCGCCAATTTCATCGATTGCGTGCGATCGCGCGCGAAGCCCACCGCGGACATCGAAGAGGGGCACCGCTCAGCGGTGATGTGTCATCTTGGGAACATTGCCACCCGCCTCGGCCGCGCGGTGAAGTGGGATCCCGAGAAAGAGGAGATCGTCGGCGACGCGGCGGCGAGCAAGTGGCTGGGCAAGCCTTACCGCCGGCCGTGGTCGTTCGGTAGCGTCTAGCTAGCCCGAGCTCAGTTGCAGGTCTGGTTGGGGCGGTAGACCTGGTGCATGGTCGTGCCGCTCGTACCGCCGGGGCTCGTGCCACCGCCGGGCATGTAGATGATGCCGTTGCGAAAGGCGCCTCCCGTGACGCCGTGAAACGGGATCGGCAGCCGCGGCAACGAGGTCCACTTGTCGGCGCGCGGATCGTAGACGTCGTGATCGGGGAAGACTCCCACGTTGCCGCCTTCACCGCCGTAGACGTGAAAGCAGCCATTGGCTGCGACGCCGGCCACGCCGCCGCGCGGGCGGGGCATGTCGGCCTTGGCCGTCCAGGCGCGCGTGGCGGGATCGTACATCTCCAGCGCGGCGGTCATCGGGGCCGAGACGCAGCACTCGTTGTAGCGACCTCCGGCGACGTAGATCTTGTCGCCGATCGCCGTCGCCGCGAGATGGTTGCGGTTGTTGAATCGCGCTGGTAGCGGGGGCAAGGGTTCCCAGGTATCGGCGCCGACGTCGTACGCTTCGAAGGCGTTGACCGCCTCGGCTGCCACGGGTGGTCGGGAACCGACGACGTAGATCTTGTTGCCCAGGATGGCAGCGGCGCCGCCTCCTCGTGACGTCGGCATCGGGCTCTTCTGCTGCCAGGTGTTGGCGACGGGATCGTAGGCGAGCACGCGGTTGGTGCTGCCGCTCATCGTCTGGCCGCCGAGGCTGTAGAGCTTGCCTCCCACGCCCGCGATGACCGGGTGGTGCACCGGCAGGGGACAAGGCGCGCCCAACTTCCAGCTATTACTCGCAGGATCGTAGATTTGCAGGGTCGGCCGCGTCTGTGAAGGGTTGGTCGGATACCCGCCCAGCACGTAGATCTTTCCGTCGAGCTCGGCCAGGCCGAACTCGGAGTTGCGCTCCAGCATCGGCGCGCGCGTGCCGTACTGCCCGGCTGCCGGGTTGCCTGCCGGTGGTACGGTCGCCGCATCGCTGGCGTCCGCGGTTGGCCCGCCCCCCGCGCCGCCGCCGCCATCGCCGACAATGCCCGGGCCTCCGTCGCCAAGGCCGCCCGCGCCACCGGGGCCGCCCGCGCCACCGCCATCCGAAGCGCCCGCGCCACCGGCGCCATTTCC
>JANNNO010000364.1:0-3299 GCA_031398585.1 Myxococcales bacterium
TGGCGCCCGCTCGAGGTCGCCCGCCTTGACTTGACGGCCCAACTGGCATAACCAGAACGGCCCATGTCGCGCGAAGAGGAAGTCAAGGGAGTCCGGTTGTTCGATGTGCGCACCATCGAGCGCAACATCCGCAAGGGTCTCACCACCCGCAAGGACTACGAAAAGTATCTCAAGACCTTGCCGGACGTCACGGACAAGGCCGCCCCTCCCGAGGTGGCTGCCGCCGACGACTTCGATGACGACATCGACGATCTCGACGACGAAGACGACGATCTGGACGACGAGGACGAGGGCGGCGACGAGCCCAACCCGGCGCCCTCGAACGACGGCTCCTCGTCCCCATCCTGATCGACCATTGACCCGGCGGCCGTCCAAAGTGGGCGCCCGCCATGCCGGCCTCGCGACCTGACTACGGGTGCGGGGCGGCCCCCCCGATGCGCGACGTCGGTTGAAACCACGGCGCCAGGTGCCATAACCTGGCGACATGTCTGGTGACGACAAGGTCGATGCCTCGATGCGCGGTTTCACCATCACCGATCGGCGGGGCTTGCCCGAAGACGCTCCTGCCGGCGATGCCGCCGCCGACCCACCGAGCAGCGAGGCCGCCAGCGAAAGCGCCGCGGCCCGCGCGGTGAACACCGGCTCGCCGACGGCGGCTCATGCGTCAGCGCAAGCGACGACGTCGGCGCAAACGACGGCGTCACCGAGCGCCGCCCCGCCGCCCTTGCCGCCGGTCGACTTCGCAACGTTCGTGCTCTCGCTCGGCAGCTCGGCCCTCATGCATCTCGGCGAGGTCGAGCGTCCCGGCAGTGGGGCGATCGAGAAGAACCTGCCGATGGCCAAGCATTCCATCGACATCCTGTCGATGCTGGAAGGCAAGACCCGCGGGAACCTGAGCGGCGCCGAGGCACAGCTGCTCGAGAACCTTCTTTTCGATCTGCGGCTACGCTACGTCGAAGCGACCCGAAAGAAGTCGTGACCTTCGATTTTCTCGCCCCGGACGGCAAAAAGACAGTCGTCGCCGCGCAGAGATTGGCGCGTAGCCGCGACGAGGAGGCAGTCGAGCTCGAACATCTGCTCCTCGCCCTGCTCGAAGCGCCCGACGCGGCTGTCGTGGTGCAGGCGGCGGGCGCGGACATCGACCTTCTGCGCACGCGCATCGAGACCGCCCTGCGCGGAGTGCCCAAGTCTCCGGGTGCAAAGGTCTTCCTCGGTGAACGCGTCCTGCGCCTTTTCGACCTCGCCCAGGTCGACGCGCGCGAACGCGGCGACAAGGCGGTAGGACCTCTGCATCTGCTGGCCGCGATTCCCCTCGAGACCCGCTCGGGCGCGGCCCTCTTGCTGAGGGAGCAAGGCGTGACCTTACCGGCGCTGGAAGACGCGATCGCCAAACGCAGCGCCCGCACGGCACTGCCCGGGCCCGCGGCTGCGGCTACGAACGCTGGGAGTACGAACGCCGCTGCGGCCGGCAAGAGCGGACCGCCCGCGGGCGGCCCTGCAACCGGGGGCGCGACCGCGGCGGCGAATCCGTCCGCCACGCCTCCCGGCGACGCCGCGCCGCTGCTGGCCAAATACGCCCGCGACCTCACCGAGGCGGCGCGCAGCGGTCAGATCGACCCAATCGTCGGGCGCGATCTCGAGACCCGGCGCCTGATGCAGATCCTCGGGCGCCACAACAAGAACAACCCGATCGTCATCGGCGATCCCGGGGTCGGCAAAACCGCGATCGTCGAGGGCCTCGCCGTGCGCATCGCGACCGGCGACGTGCCCGCGGCCCTGCGGGACAAACGCATCCTCGCGCTCGACGTGGGCGCCCTCGTCGCAGGAGCGAAGTTCCGCGGCGACTTCGAGGATCGCATTCGCGGGATCATCGCCGAGGTCCGCGATGCGGACGGCCAGATCATTCTCTTCTTCGACGAGATCCACACCTTGATGGGCGCAGGTCAAGGCGAAGGCGGCGTCGACGCGGCGGATCTGCTCAAGCCGGCGCTGGCCCGCGGTGAGATCACCTGCATCGGGTCGACGACGCTCGACGAGTATCGGCTGCACATCGAAAAGGATCCCGCATTCGAACGCCGGTTCTTGCCCGTCATGATCGAAGAGCCCGACGAGGAGACGTCGATCGGAATGCTCCGAGCGGTCAAACGCCGCTACGAGAACCGCCATCACGTACGCATCCAGGACGCGACGCTGGTGGCCGCGGTGAAGCTGTCGCGCAGGTACGTCGCCGGCCGAGCCCTGCCCGACAAGGCGATCGATCTGCTCGACGAGGCCGGCAGCCGGCTGCGCCTCGAGCTCGACTCGCAGCCTGACGAGATCGATCTGCTCGAGCGCCGGCGCAACGCCATCGCCGTCGAGCTGAGCGCCACCCGCGGCGATCGCGATCCCGAGACGCGGGAGCGATCCGCGCGGCTCGAGCGGTCAGCCGCCGAGATCGAGGCGCGCCTCGGCCCGATGCGAGAACAGTGGCGCGCCGAGCTCGCAGCGATTGCGACCTTGCAGGAAGCTGCGCGCTCACTCCGTGACACCGGCGCCGAAGCGCAGGTCGCCGAACGGGCCGGCGATCTCAACCGCGCCTCGGAGCTGCGCAACGCGCGCCTGCCCGAGCTCGAGGTGGCGCAGGCTGCGGCCGAGGAGAAGCTGCGCGCCGTGCAAGGCAAAGAGCGCCTGCTCGAGGACGCCGTCGAGCCGATTCACGTGGCCCGCGTGGTGGGCGATTGGACCGGCATTCCGGTGGCGCGCATGCTGGAAGGCGAGCGCCAGAAGATCCTCGCCATCGAGTCCAAACTCGCCGAACGCGTGGTCGGTCAGGAGGACGCCGTTCGCCTGGTAGGTCACGCCATCAAACGCTCACGCGCAGGCCTGGCCGACGCCGGCCGTCCCATCGGATCGTTTCTCTTTCTCGGGCCAACCGGCGTCGGCAAGACCGAGCTCACCAAGGCACTGGCCGAGTTCCTCTTCGACGACGATCACGCTCTGTGCCGCCTCGACATGTCCGAATACATGGAGAAGCACTCCGTGGCGCGCCTCACCGGGGCGCCGCCCGGCTACGTCGGCTTCGAGGACGGCGGGCAGCTGACCGAGGCCGTGCGCCGCCGCCCCTACTCTGTCGTCCTCTTCGACGAGGTCGAGAAGGCCCACCCCGACGTTTTCAATGTCCTGCTCGCATTGCTCGACGACGGACGGCTCACCGACAGCCGCGGCCGGACGGTCGGCTTTTCCAACACCGTCCTCATCATGACCTCGAACCTCGGCGCTCAGGCCATCCTGGCCGCGGCGGGTGCGGGTGACAGGGCGAC
>JANNNO010000375.1:0-6631 GCA_031398585.1 Myxococcales bacterium
CGCGAGGGTGGAACCTATAGGGGGCTTCTGGACTTCTGGCTTTCGGTTCCTGCGTTTTCGGACGTGTCTGCTCCCTTACGCCAGCAAGTTCGCCGATGGCCCGTCGTTTGCTGAATCGGTGGTGGTCATGAAACTCGCGCAGCTAGAGAACACTTTCCCCAGCTTCGAATCCGACCCGAGCCCGGCCCCCATGGTGGCGCCGTCTCGGACCGAACGGACTCTGGAGGAACTGCGCCGCGAGAACGCGCGGTTGCGAAGGACGGTCGCCGAGCTGGAGAGCTACCGCGCACTGGCCTACCGGGATGCCCTCACCGGGCTCTGGAACCGCCGCTATTTCGAGGAGCGGCTGAGCCAAGAGGTCAGCCTCTCGCGGCGGAGCCCCGACAAGCGCTTCTCACTTCTGATGCTCGACCTCAACGATCTCAAGCGCATCAACGATCGCGAAGGTCACGCCGCGGGTGACGTCGCGCTCCAGAACGCCGCCGAGTTTCTCCGCACGCGTCTGCGGGAACACGATGTGTGCTGCCGCACGGGCGGCGACGAATTCGCCGTCATTCTCCGTGACCTCGGCCCGCTCGAATCCGCTCAGCTCTGCGCCCGCCTGCGCAACGAGATCGCGCTGTGGAACTCGAAGAACGCCGGCTCGCTATCCCTCAGCATGGGCGTCGCCAGCTACCCCGAGGACGCGAGCTCGAGCCAGGAGATCTGCCTGCGCGCCGACGAAGCGATGTACGCCGACAAGCGTACTCAGAAGAACAACCGCCCTCACCTCGACAACGCCCTCGCCGAACTCCACGAATAGCGAATCCGCCGGAATCCCGGGATCAGTCGACCAGACCGCGCCGACAGGTGGCCGAGCAGCCGGGGGTGCCGTCGCAATTTTCGGGGCCGTTGACCACGCCGTCGCCGCAGCGGGCGGGCAGGGTGCAGTCGGCGTTGCACGTCCCATAGGCGCCGGTGTTCTTCTCTTTGCCGAGATCACACGCCTCGTCGGCGGTTGGGACGCCGTCGCCGCAGACACTCTTGCAGCCGGTGCGCGAGCCCGTGAAGTTCGACAGCGACAGCCGGTAGTTCGATTCGTCGGTGCGCCGTTCTGCCTGGAAAACCACGATCTCGTAGACCTTGCCGAGCTCGAGTCCAAGCGGGACCATGCGCGTGTTCGGACACGGCGACAGGAGATCGCAGACCTGCGCGTTGCCAGTCTGCATGTCGAGCGTGACGCTGCCATTGAGCGCGGAGTGAACCCCGCCTAGGTCCACCGCCAGGCGCTTGTTGATGAACACGAAGACGTCGTCATCGCCGGTGAAGTCGAGCCGCTCGCCGCCGCGGTACTCGAACCAGTTGCGCACTTCCGACGTGAAGTGAAAGTTCCGCTGTCCGCCGCCCTTGGCCATCGCCCCCGTATAGGTGCCAAAGCCACGCCCCTCGAGCGGGAAGAAGGAAGTCGAGGCGTACTGCCAGGCCCCGGAAGCCCCTCGCGTGAAGGTCAGCTGCTCGCGAAAGGTCTGGTTGACCATCGGCGCGTCCTTCCACCAGGTGGCGAAGTGATCTGTGCCGGCAAATCCCGGATCTCCATTGACGGTCAGCCGCCTCACGCCCATCGCGTGTGCCGGTTTGCCATCGGCCCCCAGCATCGGCTGCGCGATGCCCGCCTCTCCCGCGCCAATGAACCGCTGAAAGTCAGGATGCCCCCCCGGCTGCTCGTACGCCTTGAAGTCGCGATAAATGATTGGCAGACGCAAGGGATCTTGCGTGACCGGCGTCGCCGCGCAGTCGAACCCAGCTTCGTTCTTGCAGTCCGCCGAGCAGCCATCGCCCCCGATGGTGTTGCCGTCGTCACACTGCTGGCCCGCCGCCAGATCGCTCATCAACAGCAGACCGTCGCCACATGCCGTGTTGCACGCGCCGCCCGCCGGCGGGCAGACCGGTTCGCGCCGGCAATAGGGCGTGCAGCCGTCGCCCATGTCGTTGTTGCCGTCATCGCACTGCTCGCTGCCTTCGGGCATCGAGTTGCCGCACTTGGTGCGCTGACAAGGCTGCCCCGCTGTCGGACAGATCCACCCGTCGGCCTCGGTTGGCCCCGGGCTCTCGATGAGGCACGTGGGGCTGCAGCCGTCGCCCGCGGCGGCATTGCCGTCGTCGCACTTCTCGGCACCGACCAGGACGCCGTCACCGCATCGGGCCGCCCGGCAGACCCCGCCCGACGGACAGGCCCAACCGCTTTCGAGCTTGCACTCCGCGCCGCAGCCATCGCCCGCCGCGGTGTTGCCGTCGTCGCACTCTTCACGTCCGGTCACGCCGCGATCCCCGCAACGCGTGCTCTCGCGGCAGGCTCCCCCCGTCTCGGGGCAAGCAAAGCCGGCCTCCGTCGCGCAGGTCTCGCTGCAACCGTCGCCCGCCTTGGTGTTGCCGTCGTCGCAGGTCTCGGCGCCTTCAAGCTTGCTGTCACCGCATTTGGCGTTCACGGGCGGCGGTGGCGGCAAGGCGTCGGGGCTCGGGAGCACGGGCGCGTTCGCTCCCGGGGCACCACCACCGCCACCCGATCGCGCCGGCGATGTGGCGCTGGATCGCACGTCGGCCTGACCGCAGCCCAGGGCAGCCGCCGCCGCGAGGCCCAACCCTGCGATGACGGTTCGCCAGTTCCAGACCGCACGGCCCGATCGTCCTGCGCCCAGGGCGTTGCTTGCGCTGCTCGACATGAAAGCCTCCGATGACGGCCCCCTTCGACCCCTCACCGACGCCCCACGGCCGACGTGACCTCATCCTTATAAGCAGCGCTCGCCGCGGGCGTCCACGTGGAATTCGGCGTACCGCTGCGTCCAGAGCCACATGCCGCGACCCTGCGCGCCCGCCACGCGTCGAGGTAAGGTGTTCCGTCCATGCCAGCTGCCAAGCCGGGCCTTTTCGCCGAAGCCCAGAAAGCAGAACAGAAGGGAAATCGCGAAGGGCGCGAGCTATGGGACCGCTACGCCAGCCACCGTCGACACGTGACCGACACCATCGTGGCGGCCGCCTCCACACCCGATGACAAGGTCTGCCTTCTCGGCGCCGGCAACGGCAACGATCTCGATCTCGAGACCATCGCGGCACGCTTTGCCGAGGTTCACCTCTGCGACATCGATCCGGCCGCGCTCGCCCGCGCCGTCGGTCGCCAGAGTCCTGCCGCCCGCGCCCGGCTACGCAGCCACAGCCCGGTCGATCTGTCGGGCCTCTACCGCCTGCTCGACGAGCCTCCGGGACGCCGGCCGGAGGGCGAGTCGCTGCTGGCGGCAGGGACCAAGGCGGTCACGCGATCGCTGCCAGTCGGCTTCGATCTCGTCGCCTCCTGTTGCGTGTTGTCGCAGATGGCGTGGGCGCTTCGCAATCTGGCTGGTATCGAGCCTGGGCTCTTGCCCTCGTTCGAGCAAACGCTGGTGACGATTCACCTGCGCGCGATGCTGAGCCTGTTGCGCCCTGGTGGCGTCGCGCTGCTCATCGCCGATCTGGTCTCGTCCGAAACCTATCCGCTCGACGAGCTCGCGCCCGACGAGGATCTCGCCGCGCTCGTTGCCCGGCTCTCCGAGGCCCGCGCCGCCTTCACGGTCTCCAACCCGGGATTCTTGCGCCAGCTGCTCCGCCGTGATCCGGTTCTCATCGCCGAGGCCGAGCCGCCCCAGATGGGCGAGCCCTGGCTCTGGACCGGGTCCAAGGGGCTCACGTACTTGGTCTTTCCCCTCATGATGCGGCGCCGCGCATCGAGCAAATGACCCTGTGCTACCCTCCCGGCCGATGAACTTGATCGACAAGATTCTCAGCCAACCGCTGATGTATCGGCTGTGGATGACGCCCTTCGCGTCTCGCAAGCTCGAGCCGATCTCGCAGCACAACGATCTCGGATCCATCCGCCGCGTGCTCGACGTCGGTTGCGGCCCTGGCACCAACGCTTCCACGTTCGCGCACGCCGACTACATCGGCGTCGATCTCAACCCGCAATACATCGAGAGCGCCAAGCAGCGCTTCAATCGCAACTTCATGGTCGCCGACGTGAGGGGCAACGATTTCCCCGTCGGGTCGGGCTTCGACTGCATCCTGGTCAACAGCCTGCTTCATCACATCGATCTGGGATCGACCCGCAGCTTGCTCAAGCGTCTCACCGAGCTTTTGACTCCTGATGGTCACGTGCACATCATCGAGCTGGTGCTGCCCAAGCGCTTCGGCGTCGCGCGCGCGCTGGCCCACGCCGACCGTGGCCAGTACCCGCGTCCCGTCGACGACTGGCGCGCCATCTTCACCGAGCACTTCGACGAGGTCGTGTTCGAACCCTTCACCCAGGTCAACGCCGGGGTGACACTCTACGAGCTGGTCTATTTTAAAGGCCGCGCCAAGGCGGGCGCCGCCACCGCGACCAAGCCTCCCGGCAAACCTGCCGCTGCCCCAGCCGCTACCAAGGCCGACGCCAAACCCGCGACCAGCGCCAAGCCGGTCTAGCGACAGGGAAACCGGAACCTCTCCGTATGGGCAACCCACAGCCGAACGATGACACGCGCACGGTCTCGGTCGTCGTTCCGGTCTACCAGGGCGAGCTAACCCTCGAGGCGTTGGTCGGCGAGGTCGAGCCGCTGACGGCTCTGCAGACCACACCCGGGGGCCGCCCCTTCCGCGTGGTCGAGCTGATCATGGTTCATGACGGCGCCATCGATGCGTCACATCGGGTGATGGAAGAGCTCGCCGCGCGCTACCCGTTCGTGCGGCCAATCTGGCTGTCGCGGAACTTCGGGCAGCATCCCGCCACGCTGGCGGGCATGGCCAGCAGCGCCGCCGACTGGGTCGTCACGCTGGACGAGGACGGGCAACAGAACCCGGCGGACATCGGCGCCATGCTCGACGTCGCTCTCGATCGCAGCGTGCCGCTGGTCTACGCGCAGCCCACCAACGATCCCCCCCACGGCGCTCTCCGTAACGCCGCCAGCGCCCTCGTCAAATGGCTCTTCGTGCGCGTGCTCGGCAACCGTCTCATCGGCCGCTTCAACAGCTTTCGTCTTATCGACGGCGAGATCGCCCGCAGCCTGGCCGCCTACTGCGGCAGCGAGGTCTTCCTCGACGTCGCCCTCTCCTGGGTCGTGCGCGAGAGCGCCCCGTGTCCACTCCTGCTGCGCGAAGAGCGCGGTCGCCGCTCCGGCTACACCTTCAAGCGTCTCTTCGATCACATGTGGCGGATGATGCTGACCTCGGGCACCAAGCCGTTGCGCATGATCTCGGTACTCGGCTGCCTTGCCATCGTTGCCGGTCTGGTGACCAGCGCCTTCGTTCTTTGGACCAAGCTCACCTCGCAGATCCCCGTGCAAGGTTGGACCTCGCTCATCGTTCTGGTCTGCCTCTTCTCGGGCATCATTCTCTTCGCTCTCGGCGTCATCGCGGAATACCTCGGCATCACCTTGCGCATGGCGATGGGGCGGCCGCTCTATCTCATTGTCTCCAAGCCGAGCTCCAAGGAAGCGCGCCGGGCGTGACCCTCGCGTTCGTCGTCGGGCGCGGCGGCTTGCTCGGGTCGAACCTCGCGCGCCATCTGACTCCAGGACTGGGTGGTCCGCCCGGGCCGCTGCTCTGGTGGCCGTCCGAAGGGCCCTTCGCGTGGAGCGATCCCGATCTCGTCGCCGGCCAGATCGATCGCGCCTTCACCGAGTTCTTCGACGCCGTCGTCGCCGGCGGTCACGACGCCTGGGCGCTCTACTGGGCAGGCGGTGCCAGCATCGTCGGCAGCACGGCCGCAGCGCTGGCCGCCGAGACGCGCACGTTCGAGTTTGCGCTGACCCGCATGGCGGTTCAGGTGGCGCGCCTGTCCAAGCCGACGCGCGGTCAGGTCTTTCTCGCCAGCTCGGCCGGCGGCACCTACGGGCGCTGTCCGGATTCGCCCGCGACCGAAGCGTCGGCCTGCGTGCCGATCTCGGATTATGGCCGGGAAAAGCTACGCCAGGAGGCCGCACTCGCAGCCTGGGGGGCGCGCACGGGCGTCAGCACGCTCGTGGGGCGCATCTCGAACCTCTATGGCCCCGGCCAGAACCTCGACAAGCCGCAAGGGCTGATCTCGCACCTCGTGCGTAGCCTCGTGCTGGCGCGCCCGGTGCATCTTTACGTCTCGCTCGACACGCTCCGCGACTACATTCACGTCGACGATTGCGCGGCGGCGATCGTGCAGGCGAGCGCGCGCCTGGCCCGCGAGGCGGCGGTCAGCGGTCCCCAACACGTCTGCAAGATCTTCGCGTCCGAGCAGGCGACGTCGATCTCGTCCCTGATCGGCATCGTCACGCGGGTCACGCAGCGACGGCCGCTCGTGATTCACGCCTCGCGGCCCGAGACCGAATTGCAGCCGCGCCGCCTCTCCTTTCGTTCTGCGATCTGGCGCGAGGATCGTAGGGAGTCCGCGACTACCTTGCCCGTCGGCGTGAGCCAGGTGCATCGGGACATTCTCGAAAAGTACCGCCACGGTCGCCTGGCGCCGCGCGCCTGATTCGGGCGCTGGCGCCGATTTGCGCGGCGGTGCGCGTGACCGCGACACCGTCGATGCCGCGATGAGGTCGTGCTAGGAAGGACGCCGCACATGTCGTCGATGCAGGCCAGTTACGCCGTCCGCTACGGAGAGCTGCATGCCCGC
>JANNNO010000408.1:0-13106 GCA_031398585.1 Myxococcales bacterium
GCCCACCATCGCCGACGAACTGGGCGGCGACTCGCTGTACGGCGTGGCGCTGGCCTGCTACACGCTGGCCGACCTGGTTGCGCTGGTCGCGGCCGGCCTGCTGGCCGACCGCATCGGGCCGCCCTTTCGGGACCTCGATGACGACGGGGAATACTTTATCGACTTGCTGATCGTCGACGTAGATGTCGTGCCAGGCGTGCACGTCAGCGACTATACACGGCTTTGATTCGGCCGACCGTTCCCGTCCCTCATAAGGTGCCCATCGCCAGGGCGGAGATCTCGGCGGTGCCGAGGGCGCGCGAGTAGACGCGCACGTCGTCGATGTTGCCGTTCATGTCGTAGACCTGGTCCTCGGTCGTCGGGCCGCCGTGGCGGCCGACGGTGAAGCGTCCGGCGATGTCGTAGACCATCGGCGCGGTGCTTGCCTGCGTGCAGACGAGTTGACCGTCGAAGAAGATGCGGATGTTGCTGGCGTCGACGACGGTGGCAAGGTGATGCCAACCTCCGTCGAGGTGATCGGTGCGCGCCGGGGCCGACAGGCACTTGTCGTAGCGATTGTCGCCGTTGGCCCGGGTAACTCGCTTGGAGACCTCGAAGCCACCCGGCAGCACGCGCAAGAGCTGGTTGTTGCCGAGGCTGACCAGCTCGGCACCTTCGCCACCCGATTCGATGCCGCTGCTGCGATAGAAGGCCGAGATCGTGAGGGCCGCCGTTGGTCGTAGGCCTTGCGGCAGTGACGCGATGATGGCGGCGTGTCGCTTGCTCGCATCGAATGCGCGCGCGTGAGGGTTGGGAAACTTGGGCTGCGGGGCTCCCGTCGTCGCGGTGGGACCTCCCGCGGGCGTTCCCGGGTTGCCGGTGACGAAGGCGCCGTCGCGGCCGTTGCCCGAAGTGTCGCCCGCGACGATGCCCTCGGGTTCGTCGAAGCGCCAGTGCAGCTGCAGACCCTCGTCGAGGCAACTACCTGCGCGACACGAGTAGCCGGGCAGGCAGCCGGTGGTGCCGCTGCAGGTGGTGGCGCACTTGCCGGCGCTGCAGGTAAAGGCCCCGCACGAGGCGCGTGTGGCGGTTTGACAGGTGCCCTTGCCATCGCAGCGGCGAGCCGCGAGCGCCGCGCCGGTTTCGCATTGGCCTGCAGCGCATTCGGTGCCCTCGGCGTGCAGGCGACATTGCCCTGTGCCATCGCAGGCGCCGTCTCGCCCGCAGGTGGAAGCGGCCTGTGCGGCACACCGTTCGCCGGGGTCGTCACCAGGCGCTACCGGAAAACAGGTGCCGACCTTGCCCGCCAGCGCGCACGAGACGCAGGGGCGGCTGCAATCGACGTTGCAACAGATCCCGGCGGCGCAGACGCCCGACGTGCATTCACCTGCCGCCGCGCACGCCGTGCCGTTGCCGCGCTTGAGACGACAGGCGCCCTTGTCGCAGAAAAAGCCAGCCTGGCAGTCGGCGCTTGCCGTGCACGCGGTCGAGCACGAGCCCATCTGACAGGTGCTGCCGGCGCAGGGGCGTGTCGTGGGAGGGCGACAGGCGCCCTTGCCGTCGCAGAGCCCGGCTGCACGTTCCACCGTGGGGCTTTCGCAACCGCCGGGTTGGCATTCGGCGGTGGCGGGGTAAAGGCGGCAGGCTCCGGCACCGTCGCAGCTTCCCTCGCGGCCACAGCTTGCCGGGGGATCGCTCGGGCAGACGTTGCGGGGATCTTCGCCCGCCGGCACCGGCGTGCATTGGCCCCGGGCGGTCGGCTGGTTGCAGCTCTGGCAGGTGCCGGTGCAAGCGCCATCGCAGCAGACGGCGTCGACGCAGAAGTTGGATCGGCAGTCACCCGCGGTGGCGCAGGGGGCGCCGCTTTCGCGAAGCTCGGCGCCGGCATCGGGTGCGGGTGATGCGGGCGGCCCGGGATCGGCGTCGGGCGCTGGATCAGGAGAGCCGGGTGAGCCGGGAGGAACCTCGGTCGGCACGCTGCCTACCCCCATCGCATCCTCGCCCGCCGAGGGCACGTCGGTCCGCGCGTCGCGAGCGTCGAGGCGAGCGCCATCGGCTCCGCCGGGCGATGTGCTGATGACCGTGAAGTCGCGCGTGGCCGACGGGCCGCAAGCGGCGACGAAGGCCAACGCGAGGGCGGCGGTCCGCCAGACGACGACGACGGAGCTGCGAGCCCTATGCATGAGTCTTCCCCTCCACCGTCGCTGGGTACGGGTGGCGCAGGCGCATGGTTTCCCGTGAGCGTCTCATTGAAGTGGTGATGGTCAACCTCTCGACGGAACGAACGACGTTGGTTCGCCGCTTGTCTGTTCCCTCGACAGCGCGTTCGTGTCACGAAGTCGGTGCCCGCCTACAGCGTAGGTCCAGGTGAGTTCGTGAGCCGGCGCTCCCCGATTTTAGACAGGGTCGTCGGCCTTCGGGTGGAAAAGCCCGCGACGATTTCCACGGCGCGGTGCCAAAGCCTGCGACGGGCAGCGCCACGCGACGATGGCGGCACCGCGGGTTGGGGAGGCTCCGCGGGCTTGAAAGGCGGGGAGGCGAGAGCCGTCAGCGTCGGCGGCGTAGATCGGTGGCGAGCGGGGATCTGTCGACGTTGTCGACCGGGGCGCGCCGGGCTGAGCCGCGACCCTTGGCAATGCGGGCTTTCTTGGGGGGCGCCGCGGGCAGCTCGCGAGCGGTGGCCAGCTCGTCGGCATTCATGTCGACGACGATCCTCGCGAGCGCGCCGCCGAGGGCATCGGGGGCAGGCAGCGACGCGCGGCCGAGGGCGCTGGCCGCACACCGCGCGCTCTCTGCGGCGATCGGCTTTTGGCCGGCGATTCCTGCCGAGAGGACCTGGCCCTTGCGATCGACGTAGATCGTCGCCGTGAAGGCGCCGGTGCCGAGCGCGCCGCAGTCGCTGCCGATGCGGGCGAGCACGGCGTTGCGAAAACCTTCTGGCGGGTCAGCCAGATCGATCACCGCGCGCTCGTCGGTCGAGCGGAACTCGAGCGAGTACTCGAACGACGCGCGGGCGTGCCCATGGGGCCGCGGGAAATGAATCTGAAGTCCCTCGGCGATCAAGCACTGCTCGACCGCGACGTTGCCCACGCGGGAGCTCTGCAGCGCGACCGAAAGCGGGCGACCGTCGAGGCCAACCGAGAACTGCAGGGTCACGCCGCCCTCGGCGAATTGGGTGGCGTCACCGGCGGCCTGGTAGCAGCGCACGAGGCGCTGGAAATTGCGGGCGATCGCGTCCTCGGCGTCTTGGCTGTCGATGGCGCCGCGTTCCGAGCGCATGGTCAGGCCTTGGAGCGAGCGCGAGCTCTCTGCCGCGGGGTCGACTGGTCCTCGGGAGATGGCACCCGGGTTCTTCGTGGCGACCGCGGTAGAGCCGCAACCGGCAGCCAGCATCACCACCGCCAGACCGCCCAGCAGCGGAATCCCCTTTCCACCGCCCCCATGCTTGGCCATATCCAATACATCGGAGAGGCGGCTAGGGGCCTGAACGACGCAGCTCGCGAGCCGGTGGGCGTTTGGCGGAAGCGAGATGATGCGTATTGTCAGTGGGTGACTTGAGAACTCAGCGCGACGACGCGGAGAAGGCGCAGGATGAATCGTTGTTTATCGCAACGATCGCGACCGCTCGGCGGTTGCCGGTGGTAGGGGCCCGGGGCGGGGGTCAGGCGTCGGCGCCGATGATGTCGTTGACCGAAGCGATGCCGGCGGCGCGCAGACGCTCGAGCAGCCCCTGGTGCAGCCGGCGGGGGAGCAGGGGGCCCTCGTAGACGAAGGCTGAATAGACCTGGACCAGCGAGGCGCCGGCGCGCAAGCGCACCCAGACGTCATCGACGCTCTCGACGCCACCAACCGATATCAAAGTGATGCCGCTGCCCACGCGCGCGCGTAGCCGCCGCAGCACCGCCAGGGATCGCGCTTTGAGCGGAGCGCCCGAGACCCCGCCTTTTGGTGGCGTGCCAATCTCCTCTTGCGGAGATTGCAAGCCGGTCGGCTTGACGGTGGTGTTGGTTGCGATGATGCCGTCGAGGTGAAGGTCCACGGCGAGCCCGGCGATGGCGTCGATCTCGTCGTCGGGGAGGTCGGGGTCGATCTTCACCAGCAACGGCACGCGCCGACCTGGCGACGCGGTGTCGAGCGTGGTTCGCACCGCCGCCAGCAGCTTGCCGAGCGTGTCGACGTGCTGAAGCGCCCTTAGCCCCGGGGTGTTCGGCGAGCTGACGTTGACCACCAGGTAATCGGCGTGGGGGCCGAGCCGCGCAGCCGCGCGTTGGTAGTCCGCGATGGCCTCCTCGGCGGGGGTGACCTTGTTCTTGCCGATGTTGACGCCGAGGAAGGTGCGCCGCGGGCGGGCCAGTCGCGGGGCGCAGGCCTCGATGCCACCGTTGTTGAAGCCGAGGCGGTTGATGAGCGCGCGGTCGGCGGGCAGTCGCCACATGCGCGGTCGTGGATTTCCGGCCTGGGGAACCGGCGTGACCGTGCCGATCTCGACGAAGCCGAAGCCGAGCGCCGACAGCGCCTCGAAGCCGCGAGCGTCCTTGTCGAAGCCGGCGGCCAGGCCGATCGGGCCCGGCGCGGTCTGGCCGAAGACGGACACCGCCAGCTCGGGCGCGCGGGGCGAAAGACGCCAGCGGCAGAGCGCGCGCACGAACGGCAGCGCCATGGCCATGCGGAGCAAGGCGAAGGCCGCGCGGTGGACCCACTCGGCGGACAAGCGGAGCAGGACGAGACGGAAGAGGAGCCGGTACACGTGTGAAGCAGGAAAGTGCCAAAGCCGTTCGACGGACGCAACCACGCGGCGCGCGCGTGGTAAATGCAGCTGCCATGGCGAAGCCGACCGAGACTCGTAAGAACGCCCGCAATGCGAAGACAGGCGCCGCCGTGAAGGCCGGCGGTGAGAAGAAGAGAGCGCGCGCGGCGAGTTCGGGTGGTGCTGGCGGCAAGGCTGCGGGCAAGCCTGTGGCGGGTAAGGCTGCGGCGGGACGCCCCTCACCCGGCGGTCCTGCGGCCCGCCGACCTCTCCCCGCGGGGCGGGGCGAGGTGAAGAGCGGAGGCGGCGCGGCGGCGAAGGGGGCGGCGAGTATGGTTGGGGCAAAGAGCGGTCGCGGCGCAGCTGCGAAGGGGGCGGCTGGCAAGGGGGCGGCTGCGAAGGATGCCGTGGCGGGGAAGATTGCGGCTTCGGCCAAAGGTGCAGCTGGCAAGCTCGCGGCTTTGGCGACGGGCGCGGCTGGCAAGCTGGCGGCCCTCGCGAAAAGTGCGGTGGCTGGTAAGAGCGCGGCAACAAGCGAGGGGGCGAAAGGGAAAGCTTCGGCGAAGGGCGGGGCTGCCAAGGGGGAGCGGGCTTATCCGAAGGTGCCGACCGATGACGAGTTTGCGATGGATCTCCTGCGACGGATTCGCGAGATCTGCCTGGCCTTGCCGGAGGCAACCGAGGTCGAGGCCTGGGGGCATCCGACCTTTCGGGTGAACGACAAGATCTTCGCCGGTTACGGTGCCGAGAACGGTCGTGCCTCGCTGGGTGTAAAGACCACGAGCGAAATGCAGGCGGCCCTGGTCGCTTCGGACCCCCGCTTTTCCATCGCGAAGTACGTCGGCAAACACGGCTGGGTCGACCTCAGCCTCGAGGGGACTGTCGATCTCGGCGAGGTCGAGGTGCTCGTGCGCGGAAGCTACGAGCTCATCGCCCCGCCGAAATTGCTGCAACGGCTGCGCACGCGCCGCTGAGTCAGTCGCGTGGGGCAGGGGCTGTCGGGCTTGGCGGCGGCGGGGGTCGGCGTGGGGACGTTGGCCGAGGCGGCCATCATTTTCCTGTCGGGGTTGGCCGCGGGCGCTATCAACTCGGTCGCGGGGGGCGGAACGCTGCTGTCATTCCCTGTGCTGCTCTGGCTCGGCCGCGATCCGATCGTCGCCAACGTCGCCAACACGGTCGCACTCTGGCCGGCCTCGCTCGCTTCCGCGTTCGCCTTTCGGCGCGAGCTGCGCGCCGCGCCCCGGCTGCTCGCGATCCTTTTACCGATCTCGGTCGCCGGATCGCTGCTCGGCGCCTGGCTGTTGCTGCGTACGCCGACCCGGTGGTTCTCGGCGCTGGTGCCCGGTCTCATCCTGCTGGCGACGGTGATGCTGGCGCTCAAGCGTCCGATTCTGGCCGGCCTCGCCCGTGCGCTCCCTTCTGAAAACGTCGACAGTGAAGCACGCGATCGACGTCGCCTGATCGGCCTCGTGGTGGGGCAGATTCTGGTTGCCACTTACGGCGGCTACTTCGGCGCGGCGATGGGCATCATGATGCTCGCCGCGCTTGGGCTCGCCGGCGTCGGTGACATCCATCAGCGCAACGCCCTCAAGAACATCACCTCGGCGGTCATCAACGCCGGCGCGACTGTCCTCTTTGCCCTGTCGGGCGCGGTGGACTGGGCGCTGGCCGGCCTGCTTGCTGCCGGCGCCGTCACGGGCGGCTACCTCGGCGGTGTGCTTGGGCGCCGGCTCGACGCGCGCGTGGCAGAGGGCCTGGTGGTCGTGATCGGCCTCGTCGCTGCCATCGCTCAGCTTCTCCGCCGCTGACAGATCCTGCGCCGCTGACCGGCGGTTCTCACGGCCTGGTTCGCCTGCTTCCCTGCCGGCGGTTATCATCGAGGCTCGATGCGCGTCCTCACGCTGCAAGAGCTCGTCGGTTCGGGCCTTTCCAACGAGCGCGCCCAATCGCTGGGGGCGACGCTGGCGTCAGTCCCGCGCGACCTCGCCCCGTCAGAGATCTGGCGTCGTCTCACGGCGCGGCCCCGCGCGCGCGGCACGTCGGGCGCAGCGGCACCGCCACCCCTGTCGCGCGATCTTCCCCTGGCCACGCATCAGCTGGTCTTCGCCGCCGTCTATGAAGGATGGGACGCGGCGCAGGGGCCGCCGCCCGTCTGGCTGCCCGAACCAGAGGACGTCGCTTCCAGCAACTTGTCGGGGCTGATGGAGCGACGAGGTCTTGCCACCTACGAGGCGTTGTACGAGTTTTCGATTCGCGACCGAGCCGCCTTCTGGGGCGAGGCGATCGAGCAGCTCGGCGTGGTCTTTCGCCAGCCGCCCGACAATATCCTGGCACCCGGTTCGCCGACGCGGCCGCGCTGGCTGCCCGGCGCCCGCTACAACATCGTCGAGAGCTGCCTGGCCGCCGCGCCGGATCAGATCGCCATCGTGTCGGCAGGGGGACCGGACGGCGCGCTGACGAAGCTGACCTACGCCGAGCTTGCCGCCAGCGTGCACCGCGTGGCCGGCGCGCTCACGGCGGCTGGCTTCGTTCCCGACGATGCCATCGCCATCGATATGCCGATGACCGCCGAGGCCGTCATCATCTACCTGGCGCTGGTTCGTTCTGGCCTGCGCGTGATCTCGATCGCCGATTCGCTGGCCGCCGCCGAGGTCGCCACCCGCCTGCGCATCGCTTCGGCGCGGGGGCTCTTCACCGCACATTCCATCGATCGGGGCGGCAAGCGTCTACCGCTGTACGAAAAGCTCCTGCCCGCAGCTCCCCCGCGCACGGTCGTGCTCGATGCCGGTTCCGCCGCCCTGCGCGCAGGCGATGTCACCTGGGAGTCGTTCTTGGCGGCGGCCCCCGCCCGCCCCCCCGAGGCAGTCATCGGTGAGCCCGACACCATCACCAACATCTTGTTCTCGTCGGGTACCACCGGAGATCCCAAGGCCATTCCGTGGACGCAGCTGACGCCGATCAAGGCAGCGACCGACGCCGCTTACCACTTCGACGTGAAGAGCCACGACGTCATCGCGTGGCCGACCAACCTCGGGTGGATGATGGGCCCGTGGCTCATCTACGCCAGCCTGCTCAACCGTGCCACGATGGCGCTCTACACCGACGCGCCCACCACGCGCGCCTTCGGCGAGTTCGTCAGCCGCGCGGCGGTCACCGTGCTGGGGCTCGTCCCGTCGATCGTCAAGGCCTGGCGGTCTGACGACCGGATGCGCGGTCTGGACTGGTCGCAGCTCAAATGTTTTGGCTCGACGGGAGAAGCTTCCAGTGAAGTCGATCAGTTCGATCTCATGCGCATGGCCGGCTACCGCCCCGTGATCGAATATTGCGGCGGCACCGAGATCGGCGGGGGATACGTCACGGGCACGTTGCAGAGGCCCGCCGCACCCGCCACCTTCTCGACGCCCGCGCTGGGATCCGAGCTCGTCATCCTCGACGAAGCGGGCCAGCCGACCGCCAACGGCGAAGTCTTCCTGGTGCCACCCACGCTGGGCTATTCGCAGACGCTGCTCAACCGCGATCACGACGAGGTCTACTTCGCTGGGACTCCCCCGGGACCCGGCGGCGCGCCCCTGCGTCGCCACGGCGATCAGATCGAGCGGCTACCGGGCGGCTACTACCGGGCGCTCGGTCGCGTCGACGACACGATGAACCTCGGCGGCATCAAGGTCAGCTCGGCGGAGCTCGAACGGGTGCTCGACGTCGTCCCTGGCGTGCGCCGCACGGCCGCGATCGCCGTCAACCCACCCGGTGGCGGCCCCAGCGAGCTCGTCGTCTATGCCGTCGTCGACGCCGCCCATCCACACGCGGGCGATCGCGAGGCCCTCCTGCGCGCGCTCAACGGCGCGCTCAAGAGCGATCTCAATCCGCTTTTCCGCATCACCGAGCTCGTGCTCATCGATGCGATGCCCGTCACCGCTTCCAACAAGATCATGCGACGCGAGCTACGCGCCGGGCATCGCCGGATCTAGCCACTAGGGCGGAGGCGCGGGCCAGCTGGCGCGGACCTTGACGGTCTCGGCCGTGGTTGGTCGATCCGACCACATGAAGGCCATGAAGCCTGCACCGATGGCCCCTGCGATCACCCACGACCACCAGGGCGCGCCAGGCTTCTTCTTGCGCTGAACGTACTGCGCCTCCTGCTTGGCGGCGCGCGCTTCAGGCAACCCGGCGTCACCCGTGGCCACGATGGGCGGAATCCCTGGCTCCTTCTGCTTGGCCTCCGCCGGTGGAGCGCCGGGCGGCAGCGCCGTTGGCACCGCCCCGGCTGCCGGCGCAACTGTCGGCGCAGCGGCACCGGTTGGCGCCGCCGAGGCGCGCGCAGACAGAGCTTCGACCTTACCGGTGGCGGGATCGAAGGCCGACTCGATCGGCGCCTCGGTGAGCGCGCCCCGTTCGGCGTCGAAGAACGAAATGCTGATGCGCTTGCTGATGACACGCATGAGCACCAGCGTCTCGACCCGCACCAGCTGCGAGAGGCGGGAGAGCGCCGCTGTCTCGTTCTTGAGATCGGCTCGCCGCAAGACGCGCAGCTGCGCTTCGGCGAGCTCGGTGCGATCCTGCGCCCGAGGAATCAGCCGCATCACCGCACGCGCCGGCCGATCCTTGACCAGCACGGTCCGGAACGCTTTCTTGTAGCCCTCTTTCTGAATCTCCACGTGCACCGGCCCAGGTGCGACCTTCAGGGTCCGGGGCGTGACGCCCTCGCCGTGTAGGTTGATGGCGACCGTGGCATTGGCGGGATCGCTGTCGACCAGGAGCTCGACCGTGCCCGCCGGGGCCGTCGCGCCATTGACGTGTTTTTCCCAGAGATCCGCCGGTAGCTCGGTCGGCGCCATGGCCACCAGGCTGCGCAGGCGGCGCGCCGCCAGAGCGAGCTCGGCGGCTCGCCCCAGTTTGGCCTCGCAGATGACCTGCATCGTGTAGAGCGCTTTGAGCGGCTCGCGCTCTTCGTCGATCGACAGGGCGGTGAGGATCATGACCTCGGCCTCGGACGCGCGCTTGGTGGCGGCCTGGCAGTTGCCTGCGCTGCTGAGCTTCTGTGCGTCCTTGAGCGCACGTTGCGCCGCCTCGGCCGGACCTTCGCCGGTCGCTAGCAACTGGCGCATCGACTCGTCCTCGATGACGGCCGCGCCCGCGCGCAGCCGCGCCACTTCACGCTCGACCTCGAGGCGGACCTTGTCGTTGTCGGGTTTGGGATCGAGGTCGACGACGGCGAACCGCGTCTGCTCGGCCAGCGCCCGTGGCGTCACCGCCAGCAGCGCGATGGTGAGCAGGAACCCACGCCAAAGGCCCGTCACGGGGCCTTCTCGAACAGGCGGTTGAGTGCCCAGACGTCGCGGGCACGCAGGCCATGGAAACGAACACCCATGCCGGCCAGCAGGGCGCCTTCGCCCTTTTCCACCCAGCGCACCTCGGCGGTCACCTCGACCGGTTCAGGCTGCGCAGGCAACTTGAAACGAAGCTGCACCGTGGTCTGCAACGGCAAGAGCTCGGACGACTCGAGGAACATACCCCCGAGCGACAGGTTACGGGTGTGCGCGCGGAACTCGTGTTGACCAGCCTTCACCTCGACCTCGATGCGGCGGTCATAACGAGGATCCGTGCGACGGAATTGCTCTACCAATGGGGATCGTCCTCCCGGCGCTGGCGCGGGCGGCGCCAAGCCCTCGAAAGTTTAGGGGATTGCCTGGAAAGACGCAATTGGCGGGTCGCCCCGCCGGAAACACCGAGGGCTATGTTTCCAGCAGGAAAGAACCGTGTCTGCTTCCAAACCGAGGCTTGACTCCCACCGTCCGGGGGCGATTCTACGAGCGCTTGTCCATCCAGATTTCACGTCGCACGAAGATCATCGCCACCCTCGGTCCCGCCGTCGATCCTCCCGGCGAGCTCGAACGGCTGCTCGACGCCGGGGTCGACGTGCTGCGAGTGAACCTTTCCCATGCGCCGCCGCGCGCCCACGCCGATCGGGTCAAACGCGCGCGCGCTCACAAACCGAACATCGCCATCCTCGCCGACCTCGGCGGTCCCAAGTTGCGTCTCGGCGATCTACCCAGCGAAATCACCGTCGTGCCCGGCCAGCAGGTGGTGCTGGGGGAGGGCGGCGTTCCGGTCGGCGACCCCACGGTTTTCGATCGCGTGGCGGCGGGCGAGCCGGTCTACATCGCCGACGGCACCATTCACCTACAGGCGGTGTCGGTCGCGCCTGGCCGGCTGGTCTGCGAGGTCATCGTCGGCGGGCAGCTCCGGTCGCGCAAGGGCATCAACCTGCCCGCGGACCAGTCAGGCACGACCTGCCTCACCGACAAGGATCGGGCGGATATCGCCGAGCTCGACGCGATCTCGCCCGACTACGTCGCGCTGTCGTACGTGCGCAGCGCCTCGGACGTCGAATGCCTGCGTGGCCTTTGCTCGCTGCCCATCATCGCCAAGATCGAAAAGCAGCAGGCGCTCGACGGCATCGACGACATCCTGGCGATCTCGGACGCGATCATGGTGGCGCGGGGCGATCTCGGCGTCGAGATGCCGATCGAGCGGGTGCCGGCGGCGCAAAAGCGGCTGATCCGTGCCGCCAACCTCTGCGGCAAGCCGGTCATCACGGCGACCCAGATGATGGTGTCGATGGTCTCGAGTCCGATGCCGACGCGGGCCGAGGTGACTGACGTGGCCAATGCGGTCCTCGACGGCACGGACGCCGTGATGCTGTCGGAAGAGACGGCCGTCGGTCGCGACCCGGCCGGCGTGGTCAAGATGATGGGGCGCCTTTTGCTCGAGACCGAACCGATGCTGCCGACCCATCACGGTCCCGCCCACACCGGCAGCCCCAACGCGCTGGCTTACGCCGCCGCCAAGCTGGCCGAAGACATGGACGCCGTCGCCATCGTGGCGCCGACCCGCACCGGGGTCTCCGCGTTGCGGGTGGCGGCCTTTCGCGCGCGGCGCCCGATCCTGGCTTACAGCAGGGTCAGAGAGACGACCCGGCGACTCGCGTTGGCCTGGGGCGTGCGGGCGATCGATCTCGAGGTGCCCCCAGGCGGTGATCCGGTGGCGGCCACCCTGGCGGCCGCACGCCGCGATCTCGGGGCCGGCTCTCGCATCATCTTGCTCGACATCGCTCCGGCCGAAGCGCAGGGCGTGCCCTCGCTGGTCAACGCGATCACGCTGTGAGCTGAACGGCGTCGACTTCGTCAGTCGAGGATCGGTGCCGGAGCGAGATGGGTGGGGAAGACACCCTTTCGTTTCGGCTTGCCGTCGGTGCTGACCGGGAAGGCCTCCTGGCAGGTGCAGCAGCCGGCGCTGGCGTTGGCCCGCCCGGGTGAGTGAGGCGCCTGGACAATGGCATCGCCCGGGCTGAAGAGCAGTCGCTGCTGCGGCAGCAGGCGGTTGATGGTCTCGGCGTAGCCGTCGACGCCGAGGTCGGCTCCGTAGCGGCGAAGCGCGCAGAGGCGAATGGCCTCGGGAGGGGCGACGCGCTGGCGGCGTTCGTGTGGTTTGGCCGGAGTGAAGAGCACGGCGTGAGCGGCGACGCAGGATTCGTAGTGGCTTGCCAGCACGGCCGTGCCGACCCAGACGTTCACGCAGCCGTCATAGAGCTCCTTGCGGCTGCGCCCGAAACGTTGCGCCCAGCCGGGCGGGATGCCCATCAGCCCGAGGACGGGCTTGCCGCCCTGGCGGTCGAGCTCGCGGACGAGTTTTTCCGCGGCAGTCGAGGAGGCCGTCTCGTCGAAGGTGGCCAGGGTCGTCATGTCGCCGACGAAGCTGGCGTTGCCCCGGCTGGCCAGGTCGACCATCGCACGCACGAGGCTGTCGTCGGGATAAACGCTGCAAGCGAGGATAAGCGTCAGTACGTCCATCGATGTGACTCCAGACAATTCCAATGGGATGTATCGGTCCGGTCGTCGCGAAGTTGCTTGGCTCTGGCCAAGTTCTCCTGATTCGTCGCACGGCCCGTGCGGGGCCACCGGCAGGCATCGCCCCGTGGCTGCGGAGGTGGGCGGGGCGCGCTGCGGCGTCGGCCATCGCTGCGAGCGGAAAAAGGACCCGCGTCGGCGCCGCCCCGGGCTAGGTTCCCGGCCTCGTATGAACCGCCGCACAGCCCCCGCGCCGTCTTCGTCCGTGTCCACCATCGCCCTGCTCGCCGCCTTCGGGCTCGCGATCGCCAGCCCGGCTCTCGCCCGCCAAGATCCGGCCGGGTCAGCCGGCGCCGCCGGGTCAGCCGCCGCCGCGGGATCACCCGCCGCCGCGGCGAGAGCCAGAGCGCCGGGGGGCAAGTCGCCGCCAAGGGTCGCCTTCAAGAGCGAAACGTTGCCACTCGAAAGCGGCTGGACGCTGCAGAGCTCGGCCAAGCTGAAGGCGGCGCCCGAGGTGCTTTCGTCGCCCCGGT
>JANNNO010000418.1:0-8357 GCA_031398585.1 Myxococcales bacterium
ATCGCCTGACCGAAGAGCTGGCGCGTCTTCACCACGTGCGCGGGACGAACGTGGATGCCCTTGTCGATCCCGACTTCCTTCCAGGCATCCCGTGCCGGCGCGCGGCCCTGGCTGGTGGGCGAGACGTAAGACCAAGCCTGCATCTAACTGTCGACGTAAAAGCCGTAGGCGATCTCGGGATCCTCGCCGACCGTGCCGCCGACCAGACGCCGCACGTCCGAAAAGGCATAGTCCGCGACCAGGCCCCGCAGCGCCTGCGCGTGGTTGCTTACCAGCCCCTGTCCCTTGCGGATGATGCTCTCGCGGATCTTGGCCTCGAGCATGCCGAGCGTGTCGCGCGCCGACAGCAGGTGCAGCACCGCAACCATCACCATCACCGCCGCCAGCACCAGCGACAGAAGCCCGATCATCGTCCGTACGAGCTTGGCTCGCACGGTCTCACGCGGGTGCTGAATGGCCGGCGGACGATTCATGAGCGCCGGCTACCAGAAGATCGCGGTGCCTTCCGGGTTGTCATCGGACTGGTTCTGCTTGACCAGCTCCAACCCCGGGGCTGCCTCGTGATCGAACCAGACCAGCACGTTGCCGATCGGGCTGGTGAAGCGATAGGCGACCAGCTCCGTGCCTGCGCTGGGCGCGAGCAGCCGCGCCGGCAGGACGACCGGGATGGTCATGTGCAACTCGACGCCGTAGCCGAGCAGCTTGCTCTTGATGCGACCGAGCAGCTGATTCGACAGCTCGCCGATCCACGCTCGGTGGGCGTGCGGCGACGGCAGCGGGCACGTGCGCCTTGCCACGTCGTCGGGCATCGCCAGGAGCACGCTGCCGCGCATGGCGGGACCGGTGAAGCCGACCGCGGCCGCGCAGCTGAAGTCGGAAGGCACCACCACCACCTTCGCGACCTCGGCGATCACTCCGTAAGCTTGCAGCAGCTCGATGGTGGCGCGGCAGATGACGTCGTCGATGATCTCCTGATTGCTCATGGTCGCGCCGAGGGCTGGGGGATAGGCGACCAAAAGAGAGGTCGCGTCACGGGATCCTTTCGGACGATGACCGGGGGGTCTTGAGAAGCAGTTGGTGTACGTTCTGCGCCATGCCGCTCAAAGCCGTCGATCTCGACGCTCTCACCATCGACGACGAGGCCTCGTTCGCTTCGATCCCGATGTACCCCCAGTTAAAGGAGGCCCTTGCCCGATCCGGCCAGCGCTTTTATCTGCCCTCAGGAGAGGAGGCCGCGAGCTGGGACCGGACGGTCTTTCTCAACCTGACTTTCTGGGGGGGGCCCGACAGCGGCGACGTGTTGACCGACGCCTCCTTGCCGGCTGACGTGGTCGCGCACACCGCCTGGCATCACCTGGCGGGCGACGCGCTGGCCGATGCGCCAGCCAACGCTGGCCCCGCCGGCGCGGCCAGCGCTGCGGCGATGCTCTTTGGCGAGGCGATCGCGAGCGCGTTCGACCTGTACTTGATGGGCAAGCTGCTGGTCGCCGCACCCGAGTCCGACTTCATCGTCTCGCAGATGCCGATCATCGCCGAAGTGGCTGAGAACGCCGGGCTTCCCGAGCGAGCCTTCACCGCCCTGGTCGAGCAGATCTCGCGCGAGCCCGAGCGCGCGTTCGAGGATCTGAGAGCCCTGCTGGTCGACGTCACCGCCGCTCTCTTGCAGGTAAGGGACGCGCCCGCTGCCGCGCTCACGCTGGAAAGCTTTTCAGCTCACCGGTTCTATCCGCTGCTGCACCACTACCAGCTGTCGAACTGGATCCTCTATGCCCGCGCCTACGGCGCCAAAGGCGCCGACAACGCTCGCGTCACGGCTCTCGACGCCGAGCTGCGCGCCGCCCCGAGCTCGCTGCAGTGGCTCTGCGATCACTGGCTCGCCCCGCACCTGCCGAAAGACGCGCCATAATCGCGGGGATCTCGGGCCCGATCTCGCGCGCGAGATAACCGAGCGGCGCCACCTTCTCCGCCAGAGCCTCGCCCGCCAACGCGTGCAGGTGGACCGCCCATCCAGCGGCGATCAGGGGATCGGCACCCCGCGCGGCCAGGCCCGCCAGGATCCCGGCCAGGGTATCGCCCGAACCGGAGGTCGCGAGGCCGACGTTACCGGCGCGGTTGACCAGTGTGTCGGTCCCGTCGCTGATGAAGGTCTCGGCGCCCTTGCACAGCGCGATCACGCGAAACTTCCGCGCGGCCTCGATCGCCACTTCTCGCGGCCGCGCGATGACCTCGGCCTTGCTGATCCCGCAGAGCGTGGCCATCTCGCCAGCGTGGGGCGTGATGACGATGCGACAGCGACGACGGCGCGGCTGCCGATCCCGGGACAGCGCCAGCAGCGCCCCGGCGTCGAGCACGACTGTCATCTCCGGCGGTAGCGCGTGAAGCAGGCCGTGCACCAGCGGCGGCAGCGCCGCATTTTCGATCATGCCGGGACCGAGCAGCAGGGCGTCGACTCGGCTGCTCCGTTCGAGCAGGGCCCGCAAGGCCGTGCGGCCAAAACCGCCGTCGCTGCCTTGAGGCAGACCATGCACGAGTGCTTCGGGCACCGCCGTTGCCACCAGGGGCGCCACGCTGTCGGTGGTCGCGATCTGCAGCTTGCCCGCGCCGGCGCGCATGGCGGCCGTCGCCGCCAGGATGACTGGCCCCGGCATCTGCCGCGCGCCCCCGATGACCAGGACACACCCGCGCGCCTCCTTGTCGCCCTGCATGGCGGGCTGAGGCAGCGGATGTCGAGAGATCCAGCTTCGGTCCACGACTGTGAGACGAGCTCGCAAGCCTGCCAAAGTAATCAACCTGCCGGATGGCGGCAACCAGACCCGCCATCATCGGCGACATCGGCAACGGGGGGGATCGCTCGGGGGAAGGACCCATTTCGTGTCCCCAACCATCGTCATGCGACCAACCGCTTCACCTGCCCTTATTGTCTGCCGATTGTTTCCTCAGCCCCCGCACGGAGGGCCGTCGCCCATCATGCAAGCACCCCGGATCATCCTGATTGATCCCGATAAGGAGAGCCGAGAGCGGCTCGCCGAGCACCTGCGCCAGTCCGGCTACAGCGTGACAGCGGAAGCCGATCCCGCCGAAGGTGCGGCGCAGGCTCTTTCCAATCCCCCGGCCGCCTTGCTCGCCGACCTCTTCATGCCGGGCATCTCCGGCGTGCAGCTCTGTCGCCTGCTCCGCGCCGAGCCCGCCACCGAACAGGTGCCGGTGGTGCTGCGGGGACCCAACACGCAACGCGACCGCTTCTGGGCCGAACGCGCAGGCGCCAGCGGCTACGTAGCCAAAGGCGATCGCGAGGATCTGCTGGATCTCGTGCTCGGCGGACTGGTCTCGGGCAGCGTGGACGACGACTTCTTCTTTCACATCTCGGGCGAGAACACGATTCGCGATCGCGTCGCCGCGCAGCTGGACCAGGCGCTCTTCGAATCGGTCGTATCGGCGGAGGTGCGAGCGCTCAGCGTGCTTGGCGAGTTCGGCGCGCTGTTCGACCTGTTCAGCCAGTTCCTCCGTCAGGTCATGGACTACCGCTGGGTTGCCCTGGCGACCGAATCACCTGCCCGGGTCGCGATTCACAGCCATCCGGCTTCGAGAGCACGCGCCGAAGCCGAGGTCCGTGCCGCCTTCGCTTGGGCGGGCGAGCGCGAAGTCCTGCACGTCGACGCCCCGGAAGCCCCGGGCGCCGAGCTGGGACCGCCCGCCATGGTCTATCCCATCCAGCTCGTAAACCTCGAGGTCGGTCGCCTCGCCATCGCGCCCACACGGCCGCTCGATCATCGTGACGAGGCGTTGATGTCGGTGGTGGTGCGCGAGCTGGGCGGCCCCATCCGCATCACGTCGTTGGTCGAGGAAGCGCAGCGGCTGGCCACCGTGGATCCGCTGACGTCACTGCTCAATCGCCGCGCCTTTCTGCGCGGGCTCGATCTCGAGCTCGAGCGATCGCGGCGGCACAGTTACGCGATGAGCGTGCTCCTGCTGGACGTGGACCATTTCAAGAAGTTGAACGACGGGCACGGCCACGCCTTCGGGGACATCGTCTTGGCCGCGGTTGGCGCCACGTTGTCGCGCCAGCTCCGCAAGGTCGACCTCGTCGCGCGCTGGGGCGGCGAAGAGTTCGTCGTCGGTCTATCCGGCACCGACAGCCGCGGCGCCGAGATCGTGGCCGAACGCCTGCGCGCCGCGGTCGAGGCCATGCCGCTGACGTCCCCCGGCGGCGATCGCGTCGTCGTGACGGCTTCGTTCGGCGTGGCGATCTGGGATCGGTTGGAGGTGCGCGACCAGCTGCTCGACCGAGCTGACCGCGCCATGTACGACGCCAAACATGCCGGGCGAAACCGCGTTCGCATCTCGGAGAGCCAGCCGAGCGGCGAGGTCGACACCTGGCGTCAGTCGAGGCGACGACCGTGAGTCAGTCGTGCAACAACGCGCCTCTGCCGCCGGAGATGATTGGGGTCGGGCTTCGGCCGCAACGCATTACCGCCGATACTAGGTGGAAGTCATGACCGAGGAAGAGCGCGCCATCTTCGCAGGCATCCTCAACGAGGTCTGCGCGGCCATGTGGAGCGAGGGGACACCGGCGCCGGCCATGGCGGATCCCCCGGCCAGCCTGGGCGATGCGGTGGTGGCTTCGATCGGTCTTGGTGGTCCCGACTTCCGGGGGGCCCTCGTCGTGCTCGGGCGCCCTTCCTTCTTCAGCGAGACCTATCCCCTGCCGCGCCCCCGAGGCGTCGGCAACGGCGAGTTGGCGGACTGGGCCGGCGAGATCGGCAATCAACTGATCGGTCGCATCAAGAACCGCGTGGGAAGCCTGGGCCTCGACTTCAGCATCAGCACCCCCACGGTGGTGCGCGGAGATCGCCTGGCGCTCGGCCGCAGTGGTCCCCAAACGATCCAGACCGCGCTCACCATTCGGAGCGAAAGGGTCGATGTCGTGTTCGAGATCGCTCAGGACGACGGACGGCCACTACTGCCGGCGAAAGGCGCCCCGGTTGTGGCCTCACTCGAGGGACAAGGGCTACTCTTCTAGGGGACGGACACGGAAAAGGGGATGGGACGATGAAGAAGGTGATGATCGTCGACGACTCGCGGACCATACGCGAGCAAGTGGCCGCCGCGCTGACGCCGGCTGGCTTCGAGGTCGTGCAGGCCGAGGACGGCCAGCAG
Organism: Myxococcales bacterium; assembly: GCA_031398585.1. Classification (GTDB taxonomy): domain Bacteria; phylum Myxococcota_A; class Polyangia; order Fen-1088; family Fen-1088; genus JANNNO01. The sequence goes on from JANNNO010000418.1 coordinate 5,158, forward strand.
GGTCTAGACAAGATCACCGGCTCGTCGGACCTCGCCCTCGTCTTCTGCGATCTCAACATGCCCCGCATGGACGGTCTCGAGATGCTCGAGCAGGTTCGTCGCAGCGAAAAGACTTCGTTGCCCCCCATCGTCATGCTGACCACCGAAGGCCGCACCGATCTGGTGGAAAAGGCCAAGCGCGCCGGCGCTCGCGGCTGGCTGGTCAAGCCGTTCCAGGCCGACCACCTGGTCGCAGTGGCGCGCAAGCTGACCGGTACGCCGGTACAGTGATCGTCGGTCCACCTTCGGGATTGCGCTGGCCCCTGCGCGCGCGGCAACGTCGATCGTCGTGAGCCCCCGCCCGCCGTTTCACTCTCGCATCGCCGAGGTGCCGCCCGAGATACGGGCGCGCATGCAGGGTGTCTCCTGGCAGAACGATGCGCGCTGCCCGCCCTTTGCTGCCCTCCGGTTGATCACCGTCGCTCATCACGATTTCGCCGGCGGCGTCAGGCAAGGCGAGCTCGTCGCCGCGGCCACGGTGGCGGACGAGCTGGTGCAGATCTTCGCTGAGTTGTGGGACGCCCAGTTCGCCATCGAGCGCATGGAGCTGGTCGATGCGTTCGCCGCCGACGACGATGCGGCGATGGCGGCCAACAACACTTCGGCTTTCAACTTCCGCTGCATCGCCGGAACCCAGATCCTGTCGCAACATGCGTTCGGCCTGGCCATCGACATCAACCCGCTGCTCAACCCGATGATCGTCGGCGAGGCCATCCATCCGCCCGCCGGCGCGGCGTTCCTCGATCGCGACGACGTGCGACCGGGGATGATCACCCGCGGAGGACCGGTGCAGCGGGCTTTCGCGGCGCGAGGCTGGCAGTGGGGCGGCGACTGGTCGCCGATGAAGGACTACCACCACTTCGCCAAGCCGCGCCCGTAGTCCCACGACCGCCGGATCCGCGCGTTGAGCGCGGCCGAGATCGTATTACGATGCGCCGATGATCCCGCCGCTCGTCCTCGTCACAGGCTCCAGTGACGGCATCGGCAAGGAGACCGCCCGCGCTCTCGCCGAGCGGGGCGCGCGCGTGATTCTGCACGGCCGCAACGCCGATCGCCTTGGCGCCGCGGCCCGCGAGATCGATCGGCGCAGCGGCAACTGGCCGGCCGCGCAGGAGCTGTGCGACCTCGGATCGCTCGATGAGGTCAGGAGCTTCGCCGCGCGTCTGGTCGATCATCACCCGCGCATCGACGCCGTCATCAACAACGCGGGCGTCTTCATGGCCGAGCGGCGCTTGACCGTCGATGGTCGCGAATCGACCTTCGCCATCAATCACCTGGCGGGCTTTCTGCTCGCGCACCTGCTCTTGCCTGCGCTCATGCAGAGCCCACAAGGCCGCATCGTCTTCGTCAGCTCGGGCGCGCATCTCTCCGCCCGGCTCGACTGGAACGATCTCGAGGGCGCGCGGGAGTACGACGGCATGGAGGCCTACGCGCTCTCGAAACTGGCCAACGTGCTCGCCGCCGTCGAGCTGGCGCGGCGGCTGCGCGGAACGACCATCACCGTGAACTCGCTCCATCCGGGCGTGGTATCGACGCGGCTTTTGCGGGCGGGATTCGGCGGCCACGGCACCGACAGCCTGCAAGAGGCGGCCGCGACGTCGGTCCACCTGGCGCTTGCGCCCGAGGTGTCGACCACGACAGGCGGTTACTGGGCACGCAAGGCGCCAAGCCGGATGCACCCCCTGGCCAACGAACGCGCCATAACCGCGCGTTTTTACGAACTGTCATGCCGCTTGGTCGGGATCCAGCCGTTGCCCGACCCGAGAGCAGCCGTTTGAATCGGACCCTCACCGTGGTAAGGGGTGAAGCCTTGGAACCGAGCGAAAAAGATCGAGCCTCGCTTATCGTCGACAAGGTCCTGCCGCAATTTCCCGACGTGGGCCCCGGCGCCGTCGCGAACCTCTTTGGCGGAGGCCTCATCAACAAGACCTACCTCGTCGAGGACGGCGCGAAGAAGTTCATCCTGCAGTGGGTGAATCCGATCTTCCCGACCACGATCCACGACAACATCGAAGCCATCACCCGCCACCTCGAACAGCGAGGCATGTGGACACCGCACCTGTTGCGCACGCGCGCCGGCGGTCTCTGCCTGGATCTCGGCGGCGATGGCGTCTGGCGTTTGCTGACCCACGTGGGCGGGTTTTCCTTCGACGTCATCGCGTCGGCGCAGCAGGCGCGCGCAGCCGGTGCCCTCGTCGGTCGCTTCCATGGCGCCGTCGACAGCCTCCGGCACGAGTTCGTCGGCACGCGGCTCGGCGTACACGACACGCCCAAGCACCTGGCGCGCCTGCGTGAGGCGATCACGACCCAACGCGATCACCGCCTGGCCGGGGAGCTGCGCCAGCTGGCGGTGCCGCTGCTGGAACGCGCAGAGGCGATGCCGCCCTTGCCCGGGTTACCCGAACGCATCTGCCACGGCGATCTCAAGTTCAACAACATCCTGTTCGCTGGTCCGGAAGGCGCGGCGGCCGAACAGCCGATCTGCCTCATCGATCTCGACACGATCGGCCCGATGTCGCTGGCCTTCGAGGTGGGCGATGCCTGGCGTTCGTGGTGCAACCGCAACGGCGAGAACAACCCAGTCGCCTCGCTCGACCTCGCCATCTTCACCGCGTCGCTCGACGGCTACCGGGAAGGCTTCGAACGCAAGCTCACCACCGAGGAGCGCACGGCTCTCTTGCTCGGCGTGGAGTGGGTCAGCCTGGAGCTCGCCGCTCGCTTTGCTGCGGACGCGGTCTTCGAGAGCTACTTCGGCTGGGATCCGAGCAAATTCGCCGGCCGCGGCGAGCACAACCTGGTCCGCGCGCGCGGCCAGTGGTCGCTGCACGAACAGCTCTTCGCGGGCCGCACCGCACGCGCCAAGCTGCTCGGCCTCTAGCAGCTGCTCGATCAGTTCTCGCCGCGGGCGAGCGCTTGAATCTCGGGAGGCATGAGGGCGCGGTTGTAGACCCTCACTTCGTCGAGCTGGCCGAGGTAGTTCTCGGCGTTGTTGGCGATCGCCCCGAGCCGGGCGACGCCGACGGCGCCGCTGTCGGGCGCGGTGCTGGTGCGACCGCGTTCGACGCCGTCGAGGTAGAGCACGTTCTGCGTGCCGGTGTAGACGTAGACGTAGTGGTGCCACGTGTTGATCGGCGGCACCGGCGCGCTGACCAGGTTGTCGC
>JANNNO010000523.1:0-4204 GCA_031398585.1 Myxococcales bacterium
GCTCATGCTCGATCGAAATCGACCCGACACGTTGCTGTCCTTCGCAGTCGGATGGAACGTCGTTCAGATAGCGACGGATCGGCGGCACACTCTCTACTTTCGCCAGCCTCGCAACGCGCAGTTCCCCGTTGCGTACGTGGCGCGCAACGACGGGTCGCAGGGATGGTGTCAGCTCACCACCGATGCCCGCGCCGAGACTTACGGAACTCGCTTCGCCGACAACGGAAAGGCAGTCTTCTGGATCGAGTTCGGCCGCGCTGGGTCCGAATCGGAGGAGGGATGGTACGCCCGCCCCGAAACCTGCGACGACAAGGTGAAGTTCGGAGATTTCGTCTTCGGCTATCGCCTGGCGAGCGAGGACTTCATCGTGTTCGAGGGCGGCGACATCGAGGACACGACGAGCTGGCTGCAATACACATCCCTCAAGAGCGCTACAGGCAGCGGCAGTAACCCTTTGGTCATCAAAGAAAAGCCCGACCCGATCTTTGCGATTATCGGGGCCGGTCCGGCAAGCAAGAACCTCTTCGCCATCTTCTCGACCGCTCACGGCGGTGCGGCGGAGGAGGGCCTCTACATACACGGGCCCCTCAAGCGTTCGCCGTAGTGATCTGCCGCAGGCCGCGGAGCCGCGAAACTCATGTCGAGCATGGCGATCGTGCGCAGCCTCTGTCTCTCGGTGTTGGTGGTGTGGGTTGGCTTCGCACCGCAGGTGCGCGCCGCTGAACCGCGCCGGATCTGGCTCTGGTTCGCCGACGGCGGACCCGTGCCGATGACCTCGCCTGCCATCTGTGCCTACGGCATGTCGCCGCCGGCCTACGCATGCACGTTTGCCTCGAGCCCTGCGGCCTGCCGTCTGGCGATTCAGGCGTGGCTCGACAAGTGGTACGCCGATTTCAACGTGGTCTTCACTTACCAACGTCCAACGAGCGGCCCCCACGACACCATCATCGTCGCGGCCGAGGGTGCCTGGTGCCTCGCCGACGACAGGACGACGTCACAGAGTCCACTGCCCACCTGCGAGGTGGCAGACTCCGGCGCCCTCGTCGTTTTTCAATGTCGAGACGACGCCCGCAAGTGCGCCTCGATCATCGCGCAGGAACAGGCTCACATCGTCGGCCTCGAGCACACGCCGAGCCCGACCGACGTCATGAATCCGGCCTTTCCTCCTGACCATGACGGCTTCGAGGATCGCGACAACCCCGTCACCAACGTGAAATGCCGCCGGCCGCAGAACTCCTACCGCTTGATGCTCGAGCGACTCGGCGCCTGGCCCGGCGGCCCCAAACCCTCGCCCGAGGCGCCGCCCGCGTCGCCCGCCGACGCCGCGAGCGGCGACGGCGAAGCCCCTGCCGACGCGGACGAGCCCACCGACGCGGCGACCGACGAAGCGCATGATCCAGTTGATCAGGTCGGCGACCGCCCGCAAGCCACCGATGTCACTCCGGCGGCGCCGCGTGATGGTGGTGGTTGCTCCTGCAACCTCGGCGCACGGTCCTCTCTCGCTCCTGGGGCCTGGCTGTCGACGCTCGCCGTTGCCGTCGTCGCCTGCCGCCGCCGCCGTCGTCGTCGTTAGACCAGCGGTGGATCCAGCTCGCGCTCGTGGTGGCGATGCCGGGCAATCGCCTTGATGAACAGCGGGAGGGTCTTGGCGGTATCGCCCTCGTTGCCCACCACCAGTCCCGGGTCGGGCTTGCCCGACGGCAACGCCGATGGGATGCCAGCCTTCTCCATCAGCGCGGTCGCGCCACCCATGACCAGCATGGGTTTTGCGTGCCGGTACTGGTCCTTGAGGAACTCGAGCGCGTGCCCGAGTTTGCCCAGAGTCGCCACCGCCGCCTGGCCGCCCGGGACGGCGACCGCATCGAAGAGCACCGACGGCATCGTCTCGAGAGTCACCTCCACCTCGAAGGTGTCGCCATCAGCGGTCTTGGTCGTGCCGAGCCGCGGCCCCACGTAGCGGGGGATCGCGCCCTGTTCGGTCAGCGCGGCGTGCAGCGCCTGCGCGGCCTCGCCGTCGACCCCGTCGGCCTCCAGGATCGCGACCTTGCGGGTGGCAATGCGCCCATCGCCCGGTCGCGCGAAGAGTGAGAGCGCAGGCGAGGCCTCGACCTCGGAACGCACCGCCCGTCGCGCTCGCGGCAGCGGCGGCGGCATGTCGACCATACCCAGATCGCCCGCGATCTGACGGGCCAAGGTCGTGTCCACGTTCGCCAGCATCGCGACCACCCGCTCGCGGATGGCAGGCGCCTGCACCTTGGTCAGCTCGAAACGGAAACCACGCCGGATGTGGGCCTTTTCGATCGGAGTCTGGCTATTGTAAAAGAGCGTCGCCTGCGCGTAATGCTCGGCGAACTTCTCCGGCTTGCCGCGTACCTTGTCGGCTTCGATCGGTTCACGAAATGACGTGAAGCCGGCGCTGCCCGCTTGAAAGGGGCACCCGCCGCCGAGCGAGTTGGGCTCGTACGAGACCCGCCCACGCGGGATGGCCTGGCGGTGCAGCCCATCGCGCTGGTTGTTGTGAACCTGCGCGACGGACGCGTTGATCGGGATCTCGTGAAAGTTCGGGCCGCCGAGCCGCGTGATCTGCGTGTCGACGTAAGAATGAATCCGACCCGCGAGCAACGGATCGTTGGAAAAGTCGATGCCGGGTACCACGTGAGCGGTGCAAAAAGCGACCTGTTCGGTCTCCGCGAAGAAGTTGTCTGGGTTGCGGTTCAACACCAATCGGCCCACCGGCGTGAGCGGTACCAGCTCCTCGGGGATGAGCTTGGTGCTGTCGAGGACGTCGAAGCTGAACTTTTCCGCCTGCTCCTCGCTGAAAAGCTGGAACGACAACTCCCATTCCGGGAACACGCCGGCCTCGATGGCTTCCCAAAGATCACGGCGATGAAAGTCCGGATCCGCGCCCATGATCTTCACCGACTCGTCCCAATCGAGTGAATGCGTGCCGGCGATGGGGCGCCAGTGGAACTTCACGAAGGTCGATGCGCCCGCGGCGTCGATCAGCCGGAACGTGTGCACGCCGAACCCTTGCATCATGCGGTAGCTGCGCGGCAGGGTCCGATCCGACATCGCCCACATCAACATGTGCGTCGATTCGGGCATCAGCGACACGAAGTCCCAGAAGGTGTCGTGCGCGGTCGCCGCCTGCGGCATGCCGAAGTGGGGTTCGGGCTTCGCCGCGTGAATGAGGTCGGGGAACTTCATCGCGTCCTGGATGAAGAAGACCGGGATGTTGTTGCCCACCAGATCCCAGTTGCCCTCGTCGGTGTAGAACTTGACCGCGAATCCCCGCACGTCGCGCGGCGTGTCCGCGGAGCCCCGCTCACCGACCACGGTCGAGAAACGAACGAAGACCGGGGTGCGCTTGCCAGCCTCGGCGAACAGCGAGGCCCGGGTGACACGCGCCATCGACTTGGTGCACTCGAAGTAGCCGTGTGCGGCCGATCCGCGCGCGTGCACGATCCGCTCGGGGATGCGCTCGTGATCGAAGTGGGTGATTTTCTCGCGTAGGATGAAGTCCTCGAGCAGCGCGGGTCCGCGAAGTCCGGCCTTGAGCGAGTTCTGATTGTCGGCCACGGGCACGCCGTGATTGGTCGTGAGTACCCGGTCGGACGAATCGACGCGCACGCGGTCGAGGGGCAGATTGCCCGGGTTGATTCCGAGGTTCGGCTTGCCCGAGCCGGCCTTGGCCGACGCCACCGATTCGGTCAGCGTGCTACCGGTGACGACGGGCGAAGGGGGCTTGGCCGTCGCTCCTCGCTGTGGATCGAAGGCAGCCTTGCCATGCTCGCCCGCCTTGTTCGGGTTGAACGGCATCTGGGCGACCAGCTCGTTGGTCCCGTCGAGCTTGGCGGCAGCCGCGTCGGCAGCGGCGCGAGAGGCGCGATCCTTGCGCGCGGGACCGCTCACGGTCGAGCGGGCGCTGGAGGGGGACGCACCCGCCGAGGATCGACGGTTGGGAAGGGAAGGGGACTTCTTCGTGGCCATCGAGACTCCTTGGTTGCCGTCGCACCGACCGGGGCGGGGCGAGCGCACAACCTGGGTCCGTAAGTGGCCAAAGCAAGGAGGCTCAGGCGTTTGTCGCGCGATTCACTCCCGGTCGAGGGGAGCGCGTGGCAATCGCAGGACGTTTGCGGGATCTTTCCGAGATCCTCAAAGTGACTCCAGGAAGGACACGAGCGCGACCCGATCCGCCCGGCTC
>JANNNO010000526.1:0-3328 GCA_031398585.1 Myxococcales bacterium
AAGCCGGTCCCCGTGAAGAAGGCCGATCCCCGCAGCTGGTTGGCACCAGCGAAGTGGGGCAGAGCAAAACCCGTGTGGGCCACGAGGCGGAAGTACCGCGGCTTCGGCGGGGGCCCCGTGCGGGTCGTAACCAGTCTCTCCGGATCGAATTCCTCGACCGTTTCGGCTTCTTCGCCTTCGGGTTCGGCCTCGACGTTGGTCGGCAGAGCGGCGGCGACGATGGGCAAAGCGGCAGGTGGGGCCGGCGGTGGCTGATTGTACGGCGGTGCTTCGGCGGGGCGGGGTGCTTCGGTCGCAACTGCGGGTGGCGGTGCCTGGGCCGCTTGTCCAGCAGCTCGCCGGGCGGCCGCGCTCGCCGCCAGCTGATTGAGCTCCGCGATCTTGGCAACGACGTCATCGCGGTCGCGCGCGTTGGGCGATCGAATGAGGTACAGGTTGTAATAGTAGATGGCTCGTTCGGGCGGGCCGACCTTGCGATACGTGTGCGCGAGGTTGTAGAGCAACATCGGGAACGCGTGCAGCTCCGCCGCTTTCTCGAACTCCGCGATCGCCTCGAGGTAGTGACCCGTCTTGTAGAGCTCCCGCCCCCGCTGCGATAGCGCCACCGCCTGATCCTTCTTCACCTTGTCGGAGGCCTGCGCGGAGTCCCACGCCAAGGCGGGGGCTGCGATGGTCAGGCACCCCAGCGCCCCGGCGAGGCTGGCGATCAGCCAAGCTTGCGTCCTGCGTGTCATGAGGGCGGTCGCAATCTAGTACGGCCGCTGCGGCGATGTTGCGGTTTTTCACCGCGCGCGGGCGGTCAGTCGGTGAGCTTCTCTTCGAACTCGGCGGGAGTCTCTTCAGGCACGCTCGGCTGGATCCTCCGCGGTCGGACGATCTTGAGGGGACGCTTGAGCTCCAGATAGAACACGCCCCCGTCCGTAGGCATGAACCTCTCCTCGTACGATGAATATCCGGGCAGTCGTGCTTGGATCCGCACGACCTTGCGACCGGCCGGCAGTTTGATCCGACGGGGCGTCGAGCCGCGGAGGCCGGGTTGACCTTCGATCCAGAACGTCGCGCCCGGGGGCTTCGAGATCACATCGATCTCGATGCTCTTGGCGGAGGCGGCTGCAGAACTGCGATCCCGATCCGGCGTGGGCTGCGCGGGGAGGGTGGGGCGCGGAATCGCCGGGCTAGGCTCGGGGCTGATGGATTTCGTATCGACACCGATCATGTCGAGCTCGACGGCGAGATCCTGGTCGGCGCTGGGAACCACCGTGCGGATCGAAGGCTTGTATCCGGGCGCCGTGAGCGTGAGGGTTCGAGGCGAGTTTCCCCGGGGAAGTCGCAGGGGCAACGTCGTCTCGACGCCATCGAGCTGCACGGTCAGCCCCGAAGGAGCGCCAGTCAGGCGAACCGCGACTTCGGTGGCCGGTGGCGCCGGGGTTTCGCGCGGGGGTGAGAACGGCGAAGGTCGCCGGCTCTCGCGCGCGACCGCGACGATCGCAGTGCCCGAGGTGGGCTTCGGCAAAGCTGGGGGCGCTGGGGTCTGTGGCTCGGGAGCGATGGGAGCCGCTGCCGGGGCGGGCGCTCGAGTCGTCGTCTCGGCCGTGGTTTCGGTCGTGTCTTGCGAACCGAGACTGAGCAGCAGCTCACGCGGGTCGGGCCATCCGCGTGCCCGCAAGTAGGCCACGCCGGCGAAGCTCGCCGCCAGCACCAGCACCAGACCGAGCCGACTGCGACGGCTGGGGCGCGGTAGCGAGCCACTGCGGGTCACCGCGTGGATCTCCCGCCGCGCATCCTGCGTCGTGCTCAGGTCCAGCGCGGCGCGCGCAGGCTCGTGGTATCTCGTCGCCTGCCCGGCGGGGCCCTGTGCTCCTCGCGGGGGCGTGGCGGCTCCGGCTGCGACAGGCATGCGCGTCGGGGTCGGCGACGGTCGCATCACGGTTCGTGTTGCCACCCGGGGGTCGTCCTCGGCGGCGCCGAAATAATGCTCCCAGATGACCCGCGCTCGTGCCGAAGCAAAGGGCAGCAGCGCCCTGCCGAACTCGTGCACCGATCGAAAGCGATCCTGCGGCTGATTCGCCATCGCGCGCAGCAGTCGGCTCTCGATCTCGGGCGTGAGATCGGGGCGCAGGGAAGAGGGCGCCAAGAAGCGCCCTTCGGCGATGTTCTGCAGGAGCGCGTAGGCCGTATGGCCATCGTGCGGGTGCCGACCGGTCAGACATTCGAACAGCACCACCCCGAGCGCATACTGATCCGAACGCGCGTCGGGCACGCTGCCTCCGCGCACATGCTCGGGTGACATGTACGGCACCGTGCCGAGCAGCGCCCCGCTGTCGGTGAGCGAGGTGCCGGTGTTACCGCCGTCGACCTTCGAGATGCCGAAGTCGAGGACCTTGGGCTCGACCTCCTTGACCTGGTTGCGTGCGAGGAAGATGTTTCGCGGCTTGAGGTCGCGGTGAACGATGCCGGCCTGATGGGCGGCAAAGACACCCGCCGACACCGGCAGCAAGATGTCGACAGCTTCCTCCACCGGCATGCCACGCGGATGGCGCGCGATGAGCTCGGCCAGCTCTTCGCCGCGCAAGAGCTCCATCACCATGAAGGGAAGATCGCCCTCGGCGCCGACGTCGGTGACGTTCACGACGTGCGGATGCATGAGCCGCGAAGCCGCCAGTGCCTCGCGAAGGAACCGGGTGCGCGCGCGCGGGTCCGCCGCCAGATCGCGCGACAGCTGCTTGAGCGCGACGGACTTTCCGATCTCGACGTGGACCGCCTCGTAGACCGAACCCATGCCGCCGGTGCCCAGGTGACGGACGATCCGGTACTTGCCGAGCACGAGGCCGGCGTCGAGATCGCCCACGGCCGGTGCCCCAGGGGACGCGTCTTCGCGTCTACCCCTGTCGAACATCGTCGGCAACGTCGTGTCCGGCGTTTTGCGTGGATCCTGAGAGCGGCTCAAGTGCGCGGCATCTTAGCCGTTGCGTCCGCTCGGTCGGTATCCGTCGTCAGCCGATTCGCATTCTAAATGGCCACTTCGCGCGGATTTCGGACGCGTACCGGCAGTGTCGTTGACCGTGTGCGATGCCGCGGCCGCCACGGCACGAACCTTCAACCTTTGCGGAAGGGCGCGTCGCTCCCAGCCCACCCGTGTGAACCAGACTTCGGATCAGAAGGGCCGGCCGCTCGGCGTCTTGTTGCCGCCGGGCACCAACTGCGACAACCGGAGCTGCAGCCCACGTCGCGAGACACTCAGCTGATTCGCCATGGCGTCGAGATCGCCGCCAGTCTCATGGTGCAAGCGGAGCAGATCGGCCACCGAGATCTCGCTGGCCTTCCGGAT
>JANNNO010000465.1:0-7766 GCA_031398585.1 Myxococcales bacterium
CCTCGATCGAAAGGCGTGCAAGCTGCGCAGCCAGGTCGGCATCACGAGGTCGGGCCGCCAGCTTGCGGGCAAGTTCGCTGAGCGCCCGCGCGCGACCACCCTGGCGCGCTGGGACCCGCGCCACTTCGGCGTCGTCGGGAAGATCTCCTGGCGCAGAGCCCCCGCGTGCCTCCACCGTCACGGCCGCGGTGACCACCGCCAAGGTGGCCACCGCGATCGCAAACGCCACACGCCGCTCGGCCTTTGCCGCGGAACTTTCGGTCTGAGCCTGCGGCCTCACGGGAGGCAGTACGACGGCGGATCGAAATCGGATCGCGTGCGGATGCCGTGGAGCCCCGCCCCCGCCCCACGTATGCTCGTGCGCATGTCACTGCCTGTCGACAATCCGCCCTCGGACTCTCCGCTCGCCCTTTTCGTCCGCTGGTTCGACGAGGCGACCGCGGCCGGACTCGCGCAACCTGAAGCGATGGCACTGGCGACCGCGACCCCACAAGGGCGCCCCAGCGTGCGGATGGTGCTTTATCGCGGCCTCTCGGGTGAAGGCATCCGGTTTTTCACCAACAAGCAGAGTCGCAAGGGCGAGGAGCTGGCGGCGAACCCGTTCGCCGCGACGGTGTTTCACTGGGAGCCGCTCGGTCGACAGGTCCGGTTCGAGGGACGCATCACAGCTCTGACCCAACAAGAGGACGACGCCTACTTCGGGGCCCGACCGCGGGGTCATCAGCTGGCCGCCGTGGCCTCGCCTCAGAGCCGTCCCATCGCCACTGACGCTCTCGTGGCGCGCTACCACGATCTCGAACGGCAGTACCTGGGAGCGCCCGTGCCCCGCCCTGCCCATTGGGGTGGCTTTCGCCTCAGCCCCGATCGCATCGAGTTCTGGACGCAAAAGGACAATCGCCTCCACGAAAGGCAGATTTTCGTCCTGGAAGCTGGAGTCTGGCGCGGCGACACCCTGGCGCCCTGAAACCGGCGGTCTTTTTCACAGCCGTCACAATTGGCGTGAAACCGCCCGCGCGCCCCCGACATCCCACCGGCGCATGGACTCGTCTGCCGCCCCGGACTCGACCGCCGATCGCATCCCCGCGGCGGAACGAAAAATCATCTTCCTTCTCGCCGCCGTCCAGTTCGTCAACATCCTCGACTTCATGATCGTCATGCCGCTTGGCCCCGACTTCGCGTCGGCGCTCGGCATCCCGACCTCCCGGCTCGGCATCATTGGCGGCAGCTACACGGCCGCGGCCGCGGTGGCGGGGCTGGTTGGCGCAACCTTTCTCGATCGCTTCGATCGGCGTCGCGCCCTCGCGGTGGCGATGCTGGGACTGGTGGTCGCGACCGCGATCGCCGCCTTCGCCGTGAGCTTCGAGCAGCTCGTCGCGGCGCGCGTGCTGGCGGGTCTGTTCGGCGGTCCTGCCACCTCGATCGCTCTGGCCGTGCTCACCGATGCAGTTCCGCCACAACGTCGCGGGCGCGCGATGGGGACGGTCATGGGCTCGTTCGCTGCCGCTTCGGTGCTCGGCGTGCCCGCGGGACTCGAGCTTGCCCACTGGGGTGACTGGCGCACTCCGTTTTACGCCGTCGCCGCGCTCGGTCTGCTGGTGACCGCCGGTGTCTTCGCGCTGATGCCCCCGCAACGCGCCCACCTCAACCGCGGCCGCACCGCCGCTCCCTTGCGCTCGGTCGGCGCCTTTCTCGCCGATCCTCTCGTGCGGCTGTCGTTCACCGCGACCACCGCCGCATTCCTCGCCGTCTTCGCCGTGGTGCCGAACCTGGCGACGTTCTTCCAGTTCAACCTCGGCTATCCCCGCAGCCACCTCTCGGTGCTCTACCTCATCGGCGGCACGGTCAGCTTCTTCGCGATGCGCGTCGGCGGCGCCCTGGTCGACCGCCGCGGCCCTCTGCCCGCGGTCTGGTTCGGAGCCGCACTGCTGGCCTTGATCTTCGCCGGAGGCTTCTTTCCGGCCCACACGTTCATCCCCGTGCCCGTGCTGTTCGTCGGCTTCATGCTGGGCAACTCGGTTCGTATGGTCGGGCTCAACACGCTGACCTCGAAGATCCCAGCGCCCGCGGAACGGGCCCGCTTCATGTCGAGCCAGTCGGCGGTACAACACTTGGCCGCGGCCATCGGTGCGGCGTTGTCGTCGGCAATCCTGGTCGAGAGATCCGATCACGGCCTTTACGGCATGGATCAACTGGCGGTCCTGGGGGTCGTACTGGCTCTGTTGTTGCCCTTCGTGGTGGCCGCGATTTTGCGCCGGCTGCCGCACGCCGCTCCCGTATCGGTGACCGCGACCGTCGCCGCAGTGACCCCGACGCCGCGTTAGAGACGAAGAACGAACCAGACCAGACCGACCAGACCCGCAACCAGATTCACGCCGAGGCTCAGCCGTTGCGGCCCACCGCTTCGGACCCGCAGCCACGCGCTCGCAAGGGCCAACGGCAGCGCGACCAGCCACTGCGCCACGAAGGCGCCCGCGTTGAATCCGGCGAGCAGACCGTCCGTCGAGCCGGCGGACAGACCGAGCGCGCCGAGCGCTCCGGCGAAGCCGAGCCCATGCACCACGCCGAACCCGAGCGCGGCTCCTGCTTTGGCAGCTCCCTCGGGCCGCAAGACGTTGCTGCCCGCCATCCAGACGATCGACAAGGCGATCAGCGGCTCGGCCAGCCGCGGTGACAGGCTCAGGAGCCCCGCGGCCGCCAGGGCCAGCACCGCTCCGTGAGCAACCGAGAAGCCCACGACCGCTACGACCAGCTGCAAAACGCTGCGGCTGCCGATCACCAGAAGCACGAGGAAAAGCACATGATCGAGCCCGCTCAGCACGTGCAAGACACCACTGCGAAACGCGCCCCACCCGTCTAGCCTCGTCGCCTCGCCGGCCCCCGCCGTGATCGGTCTGCCCCTCACCGCATGCTTGGCGCGTTCGTCGAAGACGCCGGGCGGAGGTTCGGCTCCCTGCCAGCCGGCGTGACGATTCACATCGGCGGGCAAGACCTGCCTGAGCTGAGGCACGTCGATGCGGACCTTCGCCATCGTCCTGCTGAAGAAGTACCGCTCGAAAGCGCGAACGTGGATGAAATCGCCGATCGTGTCGTGCGCCTCGGCGCCGAACAGACGCGATTCGATGGTCAGCAGGCCGAGCTCGGTCGGACAGCGGTACCGGACGCCGAAGCGCACCTTGCCGCCGGGCTCGTCGACAGTGACGGTCGGGGGAAACGTGCCTGCGCAGGGCAAGTCGGTGTTGCTGACCGTGAAGGCCTCCCGCACATGCGCCAGCACCTTATCGCCGTGAGCCGCGATCTCGCCGATGCCGCTGGCGGGACGGTCGGAAGGCGACCGGGCGATGAGATCCAGCACCGCAGAAGCATCGAGCGAGAAATCGAAGTGCACGTCACGGCCGTCGGTTCGGGCCTGCCAGCGCGATAGCGCCAGCGGGTGCCCCGCAACCTTGGCGACCACGCCCAGGCCATTGACGATGATGATGACCGCGAGCAGGAAGCGGCGCACGCCGGATCAGCTCTGCGCGTGGCGAAGGGCGTAGACCCGGCGAAATTCCCCAGGCGTCTGCCCGACGACCTTTTTGAAGGATCGCAACAGGTGGTGCTGCGACTGAAAGCCGCAGCTCTGAGCGATCTGTTCGGTGGTCAGCGCGGACGACGACAGCAGCCGCTTGGCGTGCTCGACCCGCAAGGTTCGCACGTAAGAGAGGAACGAGGTGCCTGTCGCCTGCTTGAACGCACGCGTGAAGACCGGCACCGAAAAGCCCGCCCGCCGCGCCACTTCCGGCAAGCGGAGGTTCTCGGCGAAGTTCTCGCGCAGGTACTGCAGCGTCGCTTCGAGCCGCAGCACCTTGGGGCCGTGCAGCGCCGACGACGAGACCAGCCCCAGTCGCGCCAACGCATCCTTGAAGCCCTCGACCACCTGGTACAGCGACTGCGCTTCTTCCAGCTTGGCCACCAGATCGTTGGCGAAACGATCCCGCGCTTCGGTTCGAATCGGGTAGCGACGCTCGATGCGCGCCAGCAGCTGGAAGAGCATCGCCAGGAACTGACTGCGCGCCACCTCGATCCGTTCGGCCGAGTACGACAGGACCATCTGCACGTACTTGTCACTCGCCAGCCGGATCTCGACGTCGCTCTCGCGTTCGAAGGCCTCGTTGAGGCCATCGGCGGCACGCTGCAGATCCGCGTAGCGAAGCTGCGACCCGACGTTGTGTTCGTCGAAGAAGAGCACGTCCTTCTCGATCTGCACGCACATGTGCAACGCGATGATCGCCTCGCGGTAGGACGAGTGCAGCGGCGCCCCCGGCGTCAAGGTCCGCCCGACTCCAACAATGGACTTGATGTGGAAAGTCTCGCGCAAGAACGCCTGGAACCGCTGCGCCCGTTCACGCAACTCGAAGCGGGCACGGACCGCGTTGCGCCCTGGCTCCGCCGAGGTGACGATGGCGACACCGTAGTCCTGCAGGCGCGTGGCCGCCGTCTCCGGCATCGATCGTGCGAACGCGAGAACCGCTCGCTGCATCTGCGCGTTCCTGACCAGCGTCCGCATCGGGTCGACCGCTTCGTCGGGTGGATCCACCGGC
Source organism: Myxococcales bacterium (assembly GCA_031398585.1). Classification (GTDB taxonomy): domain Bacteria; phylum Myxococcota_A; class Polyangia; order Fen-1088; family Fen-1088; genus JANNNO01. Next base: position 4,581 of record JANNNO010000465.1, read on the forward strand.
ATCAACGCCATCACCGTGGTCGGCAACCGCTCGATGCCGAGGCCCTCTTTCATCCAGTCGGTCAGGCGCCCCTCGTGATGCCAAGGCGTCAGCTGGAACTTGTCGGGCGACAGCGCGCTCACGATCCAGTCTTCGATCGGCCAGAGGTTGGAAAAATACTCGCGGTTGAGCGCGTCTACCGCCTGCTGGATGCTCGCCTGGTCCCCGCGGTCGGTCAGGAAGGCCGCGTAGAGTTTCATGAACGAGCGAACCGCATCGAGCAGCGGATCCTCGATCACCGGCAGCCCCAAGGTCATGCGCACGAACGCGGCGAAGTCCGGGTTGGCACTGGCCGGCTCGATCCCCGCGAAGGTTCGCCACTGCGACGTCACATTCGCCCAGTCGGGTTGCGCCCGGCAGAACTGCCCCGCGTAGAGGAAGGTCCGCCGCTCTTCGTCCGCCGGCAAGGCATAGAAGAGATCCCAAAAGCCGAGCAGCTCCTTGAGCACGACGCCGCCGTCCTCCCGCGCCTCGGCAATGGCGCGCAGATAGTGCTCATCGCGCAGGGCTTCCTTGCCGAAGTAGATCTCGAAGTGAAACGGCTTGAGCCGCTGGTGCGGGTCGGTCAGCTCCATCCAGTCGAGCTTGGTCCCCCCGTCCCAACGAATGATCCACAGCGGGAGCTCCGGCCGAAGCGCCACGATGTTGTGGATGGCGTAGGCGTCGCGCAGGGCGGCCATCCAGTCCCGGGCGGGACGGTCATTACTCATCGCCGCAAATTACATGCGCCGATGAGTCTCTTTTCAACAACATCCTCTCGAGTTCACTGTCGCTTTTCAGCGAACGGCGCCGCGCCCGCCTCACCGTCGGTGATCATCGCGTCATAACGCAGTCAGGTTGCTGCGATCGCCTTGGCTCGCGGCAGGCGGACCGTGAAGACCGACCCTTTTCCTGGCGCGCTCTCCACCGACACCGATCCGCGCATGGCTTCCGCCAGGTGCTTGACGATCGACAACCCGAGACCCGTGCCGCCGCGATCCCGCGACCGCCCCGGGTCGACCCGATAAAAGCGTTCGAACAGTCGGGGCAGGTGCTTGCTGGCGATGCCGGGGCCACTGTCCTCGACGGTAATGGCGATCTGCTCGCCTGCGAGGGCCGCCCGCAGAGTGACGCTGCCGCCTTCGTCGGTGTACTTCACCGCGTTCTCGACCAGGTTGGTCAGCACCTGGACCAGCGCGCCCCGATCCGCCAACAAGGGAGGCAGATCCGCGGCCCGCTCGTCGACGAGACGGAGCTGCCGCCGCTTGGCTGGATCCCGAAAGACCTCCAGAACCTCGTCGAAGACCTCATCGACCAGGACTGGCTCGCTGGCAAGTGCCAGGTGACCCGATTCGGCCCGCGACAGATCAAGCAGATCGCGCACCAGCAGCGTCAGCCGTTCGGTATGGCGATCCACGATGGCCAAAAAACGATCGGCCTCCTTGGGATCTTGCGCCAGCACGTCTCGCGCCGTCTCGAGCGCGGTCCGCACAGCCGTGACCGGTGTACGCAGCTCGTGCGAGACGTTGGCCACGAAGTCCTTGCGCATCGATTCGAGCCGCCGGATCTCGGTGACGTCGACCAGCACCACCACGGCGCCTTTGGGCGAGGGTCCGAGCGGCGCCGATCGGACCAACAGCCGGCGCGCCCGGGGGCGATCCACCGCGATCTCACCCGAGGCGGCCTCCCCGTCTTCGAGCGTCTCGCCGACGATCTGGTCGAGCTCCGAGCTGCGCACGGCTTCGAGCAGCGAACGTCCTTCAAGGGGCGCGCCGGCGTGGGCTTTGCGGGCTTCGACGTCGGTCGACGAGGTCGCCCCCGACAGCAGAAGCACCCGCGCCGCGGGGTTCGCCATGGTGATGATTCGGTTCGATCCGACAACCAGCACGCCCTCTTCCATCGCCTCGAGGATGCTACCCAGCCGGTCGCGCTCCTCGCGTAACGTGCGTAGCGTGTTCGACAGGTTCTCGGTCAGATGATCCAACGTGGCGCCGAGCTGTCCGATCTCGTCGCCTGTGTCTGGCCGCAGCCTCACCTCGAGATCTCCCGCGGCAATGCGCTCGGCCGCCTTCATCACGCTCTGGAGCGATCGACCGAAGACCTGCGCCGCCAGGGCCGAGAGGATGAACGCGATGCCGAGCCCCAAGATCGACCCTCCCGCCAGCAGCCAGTGCAGCCGCACGCGCGCCTGATCGAGATCGGTGAGCGGCAGCGCCAGTCTGACCACGACCCCGTCGAGCTGCGACCGTCGCGCGGCGTACATCATCCAGCGATCCACGGTGCTGCTACGACGGCGCGCGGTGCCCGATCCCGAGGCCAAGGCCGACGCGACCTCTTCTCTTCGCGCGTGGTTCTCCACGCGCGGCAGATCCTCGAGGCGAACGTCGGAATCGCCCATGACCTTTCCGTCCCTGGCGACCAGCGTGACCCGGCCCCCGGCAGCAACGCCCGTCCGATCCGCCAGCGCATCCCAGGCCGCGAGATCGCCGAGCGGCGGCGGCGCGGCCTCGACCCGGTCGGTGACCAGCGCGAGCCGTACCTGTAAGTCCTGCTCGATGCGCGTCAGCAGCTCGCGCTCGAGGGTGCGACCGAGAAAGACGTCGGCGAGCACCAGCGCCACGGTCACGAGCGCGACGGTCGCTAGCAGCAGCTTACGGCGAAATCCCCACCTCACCCGCCAATCCCCCGCTCAGCCGTAGCGCCCTTCGATGTACTCGGCAGTGCGGTGATCCTTCGGGTGGAGGAAAAGATCCTCGGTCCGGCGATGCTCGATGAGCTCGCCGAGAAGCATGAAGATGCATTCGTCGCTGGCCCGGCGCGCCTGCGCCATGTTGTGGGTCACGATGACGATGGTGTAGCGACCCCGCAGCGTCCAGATCAGTTCTTCGATCGCACGCGTGCCCTCGACGTCCAGCGCCGAGCACGGTTCGTCCATCAAGATGATCTCGGGCTTGAGAGGCAAGAGCCGCGCGATGCAGAGCTTCTGCTGCTGTTCCAGCTGCAACGACGTGGCCGAGCTGTGCAGCCGATCCTTGAGGTCGTTCCAGAGGCCGACCTCGGTCAAGGCCTTCTCGACGACCACGTCGGCGTCCGACTTTTTCAGGCGCTCGCCGTGGATGCGCAGGCCGAAGACGATGTTCTCGTACACCGAGATAGGCAGCGGGTTGG
>JANNNO010000515.1:0-21573 GCA_031398585.1 Myxococcales bacterium
CGCAACGCGTGCGCCGGGCCTCGCGCGCCTCGCCGAGACGACCTGCGCCACTCACGTCGTCGCTGCCCGGGAAGCGCTTCCGCTGCTGCATCTCCCGAACGGGAGACAGGCTTCACGGAACTTGCGCTAGGGATTCGAAAACGTCACTTCGGGCGGACATGCCGGTGAGAGTTCGTCCCACACAGACCGCGCCCTCGACCGTGCCAAGAGCGACCGAGCCCTGACCCATGAATCGGCAGATGGCGCGACCGCTGTCGGCGACCACGGGCACTGGAAAAGGCGCGCCGGTGCCCCAGCGGGTGCGCCCTCTCTGGTTCTCCACCAGCCGCTCGTGGTCATCGTCACGAAGCGATTCGATTGACCAGCGCTGATGGGCAGCGCCACTGCACGGGGCGAGCACCACCGCAGCGTTGTTGCCTCGGCTCTCGCCCAGTACTTCCAGGCAGAGCTCGGTTCCCGCCGCGCGCAGTCCGAAGGTGTTTCCGACCCGTTCGACGGAGAATCGCTGCGTTGGCGCGTCGGTGCAGCTTTGTTGGCTGATGCGCGCGCCCGCGGCGATGGCGCCGTCGATGGCGACGCATTTGCCGCTGCTCTCTGCGACGATGTGGAACCCGCCGGCGTTGCTCTGGATCCGGAACCGCTGGTTGCTGCCGCCGTTGCAGGCGTACTGCTGTACCGTCGCGCCGTCGCGCAACGACTGACCATCGACGTCGAGGCAGCGACCTGCGTGGTAGGCGCTGATGGCGCTGGCACTTGCTGGCGGGACGCCTCCAATTCCCTCGACTGCCACACAGCGACCCTGCTGCAAGAACCCGAGCTGGCGTCCGCGTCTGGCGCGACAAATCGGGACGTCGGTAGCGACCAGCACGTCGGGGCGCGCATCGGGGGGAGGCTCGCCGATGAGATCGAAGGCGCTGCTGGGGGCCCAGCGGACGTGGTGGCGATCGCCTGGCACCACGCGCTCGCGAGCTGCGCGCCAGATCTCGACGAAGCCTCTCGCGGACCGATAGATCGGCTCGAGTTGCTCGAGGCTGAGACCCACGAGGCGGAGATCCTCGAAGAACTCCGGCGTGAGGCCCACGTTCATGAGGCCGTGGGTGTTGTAGTTGAACGTCGCCTCGGCCATCGGTGACAAGCTGGTGACCGGCCCGATGGCGGCTGGCACCAGACCACGCGGCAGCGGCAGTGGGTAACCGATGGGTGCGGGTTTCGGGATGGCGGCACCCGCTCGGTTCTTGCGTTCACACGGCTGCGCCGAGAAACGCGGCGAGGCCCAGCTGGCGAAACCGTTCCAGTCCGATCCGAGGGTGATGTGGCCGCCCGCCGCCGAGAGCCCCCCGCGCGCAAGGTCACGCAGATAAAGGTAAGCGTTGGCGAAGTGATCCGCCCCCTGGCACGAGATCGGCTGCGGCACGGGGCCTGCGCGATCGCGGACGTACTCACCCGCAGCGACACCGTGGATGATGCCGACCATGCCGCCTGAGGCAAAGAGGCGTCGCAGCTGTTCGCTGGTGCGCTTCTGTTCGGTCTGGCGATCGCCGATCTCGAGGTCGTACATGCCGACGTGGCTCGCCATCATGGGATAGCTGCGCGCCTCGGCGATCTCCAGGGCCTCGTCGAAGGCGCGCCACGAGAGGTGTTCGGTGTCGATCATCATGCCTCTCGCCATCAGTTCGGCGATGAGGAAGCGGCCCAGCGGCGTGAGGCCCGCGGCGGAGCAAGGCTCTGAGGTGCGGTGGCAGTCTTCCGTCGGCCCGTTGGTCAAGGGATTGAACTGCGCCGGCCCGCCGAACTGGTTCAGCTTGTGATGAATCGGAAAGACGTAGTGCACGCCCATCGCTTCGAGGCGGTCGAGGCCCTCGGTGATGGTGGTCTCGTCGCACGCGGGGCGATCCGCATCGCAGTTGAACAGGTGTTGCAGCTCGGTTCCCAGCACGACGGCGAGGCGGCCGCCGCGGATCACCTCGGAAGCCTCTTCGGGACTGCGTACGACGCGGTACCAGCCCTTGCCGGGACCGCCGTTCTTGGCGTCGACGTGAGCCTGCATGCGGAAGGCCTCACGCACCTGCCACTCGAGCGCCTCCATGTCGTTGCCGGACCGGCCCCGAAGCTTGTCGCCCTGGATGGCGACGTTGCCGATGATCGGCAGATCGTTTTCGCCCCGGCCGAACATGTCCTCGCTGTTCACCGCGAGCATCACCATGAGTCGCATGCCGCCTTGATAAGCGCGGAAGAGCCAGTCTTCGTAGGCTTGCTGATGGGTCGCGAGATCGCGGCTCGGCCAGCGGGCGAAGCTGGGATGGCCAGCCTCGTCATGGGTGGCAAGGCCAGTGAGGCCGCCCAGAATTTCGCCGTCGACCAGCGCTTCGGACATGTCGTGGCCGCGCTTGAAGGCCGGTGGGATCGGGCCCAGGACCTCAGCCGGCGGGCCGTAGGCGCCCCCCCAGACCACGGAGCCGCCGAAGCCGAGGTGCCCCATCTGATGAATGTGCAGATCGGCAAAGCCCTCGAGCGGCGCGGGCGAGGTCAAAGTGCCGTGCTCGCCGCGACGGGGCGGTGGCGTCGTCGTCGAAGAGCAGCTGCTGTCGGGCACGCGCCAGGTGCCGACGATGTCACCGCCTTCGCGTTTGCAGTCGTCAGGTGCCGGATAGTCGAAGCCCATCACGTTGTGGGGCGTCTGCGCGCAGATCGCGAGACCGTCCGTTTCCCTGGGCAAATTGCGAAGCGGGGCCGTGATCGTACGTAAGCCTTCGCCGGCACAGTCACCTTTGCTTCCCGCCCCCCAGCGCCAGGTCGAGCGGTTGACCCGCGCGTCGATGCCGGCAGGAGCCAGCGGTCCGTCGGTGACGGCGACCCCAGGGCCAGCGGCAGCGCCAGCCCCCGCTTCCGCTTCGATTGCGGCTGCGTCGGCTCTCGCACCAGCTGGCCCGCCGGTCGATGTGCGGCGCCCGCACGATGCGAGCAAGAGCGACCCCAGCGCCAGGGCCAGGACCAGGGACAGGCGAGAACGCGTCTTCTCCAAGTCCGGCGACACATCTTCTTATTGGGTACGATTCAATAAGCTGTCAAGCCGTCAATCCTTCAAGCCTTGGGGCGTCGGCGCGATCGCCGACGCGCGGCGCGCCGGGGCACGAGCTTTTCCCTCGTCCTGGGGACGTGGTGGTGTTTCGTGACGATCCGAAGCATGGTTACCCCCCAACCGGGCACCGGCACGGCGTTGCGTACAGCGGCGTCGCCTCGGAGCCAGTCTCGATCTGACGGGTGTTCCTTGTCGTTGCGCGTTTCGGCCTCGCAGCTCTTCGTCGTCGGCATCATCGTGGGCCTGTCGCTGGCCTGCGCGGCCAGTTCTGCGCCCCCGCCCGCTGTCAGCGCGACGGGCCCATCGCTTCCCGTCGTGATCGCCAAGAGCGACGCTCCGGCGGCGGCGCCCGTGGCAGTGCCCCAAAAACAGGAGCCAGCCGAAGAGATCGACGTTGTCCCCTCCGACCCGCGGCCGCCACTCGAGTTCACCGAAGTGAGTGAAAAGGCGTGGGTGGCCAACCTGAAGACCAAGCTCGCCAGCCGACACCGCGTGCCTCCCGAATCGATCTTCCTGTCGCCGGCGCGGCAGCGGGCCGCGTTTCTCGACAGCACGCCGAGGCTGCAGGACGTGCCGGCCAAGCCCGCCAACAAGCCATCGCGCGCACGCAAGAGAGTGGTCGCGCGCAAACCACCGCCGCGGCGCCATCGGGTGGTGGTGGTCGATCTCGAGGGGCGCGTGCTGTTGCGGTTCCGGCCGATCCTGGCCAAGGGGAGCGACGAGCCGCCCAAGGATCTGCGTTTTCTTGCCGAGGATCGCTTGGTCTACGAAGTGCCGGCGCCGCCCGCGCTCCCGCCTGCCGCCCCCAGCAGAAAGGCGAAGCGACGAGGCAAAGGCCCGACCAAAGCGGCGCCCGTCGACAGCGGACCGCCGCCGCGGCTTTTCGTCATTCAGCCGGTGGGCAAGCGGCCGCGTCCCATCCGGTGCGAGGGCACGCGCTTCGCCTTCAACCCCGGCCGCAGCCACCTGGCGCACGTCGCGCGGCGCGGGGACGGCGAATGGATCGCGGTCGACGGGCAGCGGGTCTACCCACGCAAGCGGGGCGAGACGCGGGTCGCGAGCGATCTCGGCTGGTCGAGGGACGGGGTGAGCCTCGCCTTTATCGAGAGCGGTCCGCCGCCGCGGCTGACTCTCCTGGCCGAGTTCGACAATGCCAACGGGGATCACAGCTGGGACCTCCCGACCTCGGCTTCGGGCGGGGCCGAGGTCTTCTTTACCGGCCGCGGCAAGCTGGTGGTGGGGCGCTCGGCGTCGCGGCCGATCTTCACCGCGCCGCTTTCGCGTCAGCCGACCTCGACGTTCGATCCCTAGCAGCTAGCCCCCCTGTGGCTCTGAGCGCGCCGGGCCGTTCCCGCCGCTGGCGTCACCGGGCCAGAGGGTCCATCTTTGTCAGATGACGAGGGGTCAGATGACCAGGAAGGCAGCATGAAGTCGCGCGCCGTCGGCACCGAGAGGCCCCCGCTGGCTCGAGCGCCCGTCCGCGCGGGCTCCCGGATCGAACGCGCGGGAGACGATCCCGCGCTGGCAGCGGCCGAGCGCATCTCGCGCGTGATGGACAACTGGTACCTCGATCCGGTACTCGGCTTCGTCGCGCCCTGGGCTGGCGATGTGCTCAGCGCCGGTCTCGGCATCTATCCCGTCTGGCTGGCGTTTCGAAGAGGGGCTCCCAAGTCGCTCGTCGCGCGCATGCTGCTCAACCTCAGCGTCGATCTCGTCGCGGGCGCCGTGCCTGTTGTCGGCGACATTTGGGACTTCTTCTTCAAGGCGCACCGTCGCAACCTGACCTTGCTGCGCGATCGGCTTCACGATGGTGACGTGGCCGCATCACCCCGCGACGGCCTCATCGTGCTGGGCGCAGTCCTGGTCTTTCTCGCCGCGCTGGCGTTGCCTATCGTGTTGCTCGTGATGGCGGCGCGGGCGCTCTCGAGCTGAACCCGCGATCACTCACGACTGACTCACGACTGCGGAACTTCGCGCGGCGGGCGCCCAGCTCGATCGCTCGGCTGCGCCTTTCGATCCCGCCCGTCTTGATCCACGTTCCCGCGCGCCAGACCATCGCCTGCGGGCACCGGCTGCATGCTGCTCACGTCGCGCTCCGTGACCGAGCGTGAGCTGCTGGCCCGGCGCCGGCCGCTTTGACCCTCGCGCAGATCGTTGAGGCTCAGGATGCCGACCGGGCGCGAGAACTCATCGACGACCACGATGCGTGAGATCTGAAAGCGGCGCATGGCCTCTTCCGCCACGACCAGGTCCGCTTCTTCATGACAGGTGATGGGGGACGTGGTTGCGATGGCCGCCACCGATGTCTCGGAGGGCATGCCATCGACCGCGCACATGCGGGTCACGAGATCGCGATCGGTCACCACGCTCACCAGGCGGCCGCTCGATGCCTCGCAGATGGGAAGGAACCCGATGGCGTTTTCCCTCATCACCTGAGCCGCATCGAGCGCCGTCGCGTGGTCGGGCACCCAGCGGAGATCCGTCGTCATTAGCTCGCGACAGCGCTTCATCGCCAACTTCACCACTCCTTCGATCCAGCACCGGAGCAATCCCAGTGCCAGCGAGACGTGCTGATTTGGCGCCAATGCCGGCATCCGCGCGGGAGGCAATCGCGACGTGCGTCTACGCTCGGTAACCTCCGTCTCAGCTCGGCGCCAGCCCCGGTATACTGAGTTCATGGCGATGCCGCCTGGCCGGCCTCTCAGCAGCGACGAGTTCTCGCGCCTCCTGCAAAAGGCGGCCGAGCGGCATGTCAGCGAGGGGCCGCGGTCGTTCACGACGCAGGACCTTGTCGAGGCTGGCCAGGAGCTCGGCATCGATCGCGAGACGGTTCATCAGGTCTACCGAGAGCACCAGGCTGAGCTGGAACGGGCGCAGCAACGCGCGCTCTCGCGACCTGCACTGCGCCCCTTGCCGCGCGGGTCCAAGCTCGCTCTCGTCGAGGAGGGTGAGGAGCTGACCCTCGTCATCCCGCCGCGACTGGGACAGAAGGTCGGCGCCGTGGTGGCCAGTGTCTTTGCCTGTGGTCTCTTCGGATTCATCACGACCACCGGCGCGCCGTGGCCGATCATGGCGGCCTTCGGCACAATCGGCGCGATCCTGATCGCGGTCACCGTGTCGGCGGCGCGCACCTCCTGGCAGCTGACCTTGCGGCGTGACGGCGGCGGCACGCTGGCCCGAGTGGCAGGAGGTCGTGGCACGGGCACCACGCTCGAGCCGGGGCAGGTGCACGCCCGGCTCGACGAACGCCTGGTCGAAACGCAGCAGGGTCGTCGTCGCGTCGAGTTCGTGGCCCTCGATCACGGCACCGACACGCACGAGCTGCTGGAGGGTTACAGCCGTGCGGAACAGGCCTGGGCGGTTGACGTCATCGAGCGGTGGCTCGGCCGCTGAACATGCAGCGGCCGGTGGCAGCGGCCGTCGCCCACGATTGCGCCGCCCTCGCCCGATCAGGCTTGTGGTCGTGGCGCGGTTGGAGCCGGTGCGATGGCACTGGCCGGCACCAGGGGACTTTGCCCCGCTGCCTCGGCCTGCTTGCGGGCAGCCTCACGCTCGGGCGATTCCAGCAGCAGCGCGGGAGTGAAGAACATGTCGGCGATGAGGGCCACCGTGAGGATGAACGCGGTCATGATGCCGAAGTAGACGTTGGGCATGAACGTGCCGGTCGCGAACGTCGCGAACGTCGTGATGAGAATCGCGTTGGTCGACAGCAGCGCGGGACCGGTATGTGCCATCACGAGGCGCATGGCTGCGTTGGTGGCGTGTCCCTGGCGGCGGTAGTAGGCGTAGTTGGCCAGCACGTGGCTGGTGTCGTCGACCGAGATGCCGAGGCTGACGCTGGCGACCAGCACGGTGCCGAGATCGAGCGGCTGCCCCAGAAGACGCAGAAGCGCCCCTCCCGCGAAGAGCGGCAAGACGTTGGGCAACATCGAGATCAGGCCGAGCTTCCACGATCGGAGGAAGAACCACATCAGAAGGCCGATCAGCAGCGAGGCGCTCCAGAGCGAGGTCAGGAACGAATCGACCACGTACTCGTTGGTCTGTTGGTACAGGTAGTACTTGCCGGTCGCCTGGACCGCGAGACCCATCGCCTTGCCGTGCGCCTCGATCCGCTCGATCGCCGCCACCGCCTCGCGCGAGGTGAGCAGGGTGTTGAGCACGCTGATGCGGAGGGCGTCGTACTTGACGGTCACGCGATCGTTGATGTCCATGCCCTGCGGCAGGCCCATCGTGTAAAGCAGCAGCTCCTGCGCCAGCGTCTCGCGATCGCTGGCCAGCCGGTACATGTCCGGCTTGTCGCCGTTGAGCGATTTGTGGGTCGCCTTGAGAACGTCGATGATCGAGACCGCGCGCGTGATGTGCGGCTGGTCTTCCAGCCAGGTCTGGAAGGCGTCGACCTTGGTCAGGAACGCCGGATCCTTGATGCCGTCTTCCACCCCGGTGTCGACGGTGAGCTCGAAGCTCCGCGCATTGCCCATGGTCCGTTCCATGAACTCGTTGGCGATGCGAACCGGAATCGTCGACTTGAAGTACTTGAGCGGGTCCGAGTTGACGTCGAGGCCGAGCGCATAGATGAGCGAAGCGCCCGAGATGATCGCCGTGGTGGCGATGATGAAGTGCCGGTGCCGCGCGATGCGATCGACCAGGTTGTTGGCGCGGCGTTCGGTCTTGGCAAAGCGCTCGGGTGGCAGTGGCTTGGCCTTGATGGGCAGGACGAAGAGCAGACCGCCCACCAGCAGCTGCGCCACCAGCCAGGCGACGATGGCACCGGTGCCCGCCATGATGCCGAGGGTTCCGACCGGCTTGAGGTTCGCCGAGATGAAGGAGAAAAATCCGATCGACGTGGTCAAGCTGGTGAGGAAGGTCGCCAGCAGGTTCTTGGTCAGCGAATAATGAGCGGCTTCTTTGCGTGGCACGCCCCGGCGCAGGGCTTCGAAGAAGACGACCAGGATGTGCACCGTGTCCGCGATGCCGACGGCGATCAGGATGGAAGGCAGCGCGGTGCTGACGGCGGTCTGCACGAGGCCCACGTGACCCGCGAGGCCGAAGGCAGCCAGAATCCCGCCGATGACGACGAAGAACGGCAGGATGACGCCCGCTGGATGGCGCAACAGCAGGGTGAGGAAGATCGCCGCCAGGCCAAGGGCCATCGGGATGAGCCGCTGGATGTCGGCCTGGCTGACCTCTTCGAAGGCGAAGCTGACAGCGGGGCCGCCCGAGATGTAGAGCTTGTGATCGGTGCGCTGAGCTTCGGCGGCCAGTTTGCGCACGGCCTGGGTGATCACGCGCGGATTCGGCGTGTACTCGATGCCGGGTTTGATCCGGCCCATGATCACGGTGACGGTTGCGCTCTTGTCGACGAGGTAGCCGGGCAGAGTCTCGTGCGCCAGGGTGACCGCCTTGCGCTGGGCGAGGACCTCCGGCGTGAGCTCGGCCGGGAAGAGCGGCTCGATGATGATGTCGTCGTCCTTGGCGTGGACCCAGTTGAAGTTGGCCAGCGACTCGACGCGGATGACGTCGGGCACCTGCCACATCTTGTCGGTCAGCTCGCGGATCAGCTTGGCGCTGTCGACATCGAAGATCCCCGATGGGCTTTCGACCGCGAGCAGGATCTGGTCGTCGTTGCCGAAGCGGCGTTCGAACGCTTCGAAGCGCACCAAGTGCGGGTCCTTCTCCCAGAAAAAGCCGGTATGGGTGAAGTCGGCTCGCAGGTGCGGCAGTCCCGCGGCGAGGCCGACGATGACGGCCAGGGACAGCAGGATCGCGACCACCGGACGTTTCGCGATGAAGCCGACGAAGCGGCGATTGAAGGCGGTCACTTTCATTTCGGTTGCCATGGGTCGACCTCGGCTTGGGGGGAGAGCAGGCGTCGGATTCAGAAATGTCGGGTGAGGGTCAGCCTCACGTGATCGGCGTCGCGGAGCAGACCGAGCGGCCCCGGTGCGGTGGCCTCGGCCTGGAAGATCCGGAGGCCGGCGCGCACCGTCCAGGTCTCACCGAGGCGCTGGGCGTAGCTGACGTTGAAGAGCGTCTCGCCGGCGCGCTCGGTGTCGAAGATGACGCCGATGAGCAGCTCCTTGTTGCTCTCGTCGTTGAGCGCCAGGCGGTAACCGACGAGCACATCGCGCTGAAACACGGAGAGAGCCGCGCGTTCGAGCTCGCCCTTGGCACCGATGACGGTCTGGCCCTCGAGGAGGAACGTCGAATCGGGGCCGCCGTCATGAGTGATGCCGTACTCCAGTCCAGCGGCGAGCTGGCCGTGATCGGGCATCTTCTCGGTGAAGACGGAACCGGGCAGCGGCGCGCCGGGCAGGAGGTCCTTGGGCGGACGAAAGCGGCGGTAGGCGCCTTCCAGCTTGATGAGGAGCGCATCGACGGCGTGCTGGTAGGTGCCGCCGAGCTGCTGCACGGTCTGAAAGACCAGCAGGGGCCGGAAGGTGCTGGGGTCGAAGCGGATGAGCGGCTGCGCCCGGTCCATCTGTTCGAGCGCGTGCACGGTGATGTCGGCGGGGCCGATGGTCTGGCGAATGGCAATCGCGCCCTGGGGACCCCAGTTGTCGTCGGAGAAGCGGCCGTCGCGGTCGATCATGCGGCGGGCACCGCGCAGGTCGGCCCCACCGGCGAAGCCGAGGCGCGAGTTCGGCGAGGCGAAGAGCGGCTCGCTCCGGTAGGGCATCGCGATGAGAGTGATCGTGGTGCCGTCGAACGGGCGCACCTGCAGCGAGAGCATCGGCTCGCCGATCTTTTCGAGGTTCTCGAGATCGCTGTCGAGGTTGCGCGCGTTGATCACGTCGGCGGGATGAAACGCCTCGGTGGCGGTCCAGTTGACGACATCGAGGCCGGCGCGCAGGCGCAGCCGTTCGAACCCGAGCTGCAGGTACGCCTCTTCCCAGAGCAGAACCTGGCGGCGTTCGTCGTAGCGGTCGAGCCGGCCATAGACGCGCGCCTTTTCCGTCATCGGGCCATGGCTGTGTTGCAGCTCGATACGGCCGAGGAGGCCGAGGCCCTTGTCTTTTGTGTTCGGCAACGAATCGTCGCGAAAGAGGCGGCCTTCCAGCGCCAGCTCGCCGCGGCTCTGCCATTCCCCGGGTAGCCCGAGCGCGTCGGCGAGGAAGCCGCGGGAGGGCGGTGTTGCGGCGATCTCGGCTTCGGCGGTGCCTGGCTCGGCGCTAGAGGTTGCGTTGGAGGTCCCGCCTTCGCTGGCGCTGGAGGCCGCGCTGGCGGCGGCTCCATTGGCTGCGCTGGCCGCGGCGTCTGCGGTGGCCGAAGCGCCACCGGTCGCGCCAAGGGTAGCGGCTGCGGGAGCAGGGCTCGCGGCCGTCGCTGTCGTCGCGGCCGTCGCTGTCTCCGTCGGCGCGCTGGATGATCCCGCCGGACTCGGGACCGCGGTGATCGGCCCGGTCGCGGACGTTTCCACGATCGCAGTCCGCCCGGTCACCCCCGCGTCCGGCCCGGCGCCTCCGTCGAGGCTGGTGCGCTGGCCGGCCTCGGCACCAGCGTCGGCGCCAGCGCTGCCGGCATCAGCTGGCGCGGCGACGACGACGCTGCCACGCCCGACGGCGAGTGCGACGACCAACGCCGTCAGCGCCAGCGTTCGGCGCCGCGGAGAGATCCTGCCTAGTGGCGAGCGACGGAGATGAGTCATGGCGGGGGAGGGGGAGAGGGCGATCACGGCGTTGCAAGCGCGGGTTGGTCAGCGGCGGGGTCAGTCTTCCAGCCGGGCGCTGTCGAAGCTTTCGCCGGGCAACTTGAGCCCAAGTTGTCGGTTCTCCCAGGTGAGCACCGACTTCTTCTTGGTCTGCTTGTTGTCCATGCGGATCGCGGTCCAGCGCCAGAACTTGCCGATCTTTTTGTAGCCCTCGAAGTCGGCCACTTTGAGCAGCTCGTTCTTGCGGTCGAAGTAGTCGATGCGCAGCGGCTGCAGGTACTCCTTGTCCATGAGCACGATCTGCCGCGCATAGCCGCTCTCCTTGTCGACCGGCACGCGCTCGAGCTTGTAGACGGCGCGTCCGTTGTGCTGCGGCTCTTCCAGCAGCTTGTAGCTGAACTTTTCCACTTCCTGCCCGGAGAGATCCTCGTAGGCGAACTCGCTGCCCATGAACGATCCCGACTTGGCCGAAGAGGCGATGCGTTTGGTCCGCTTGACCGCGGGCAGGTAGAGCCAGCGATCGTCGTCGCTCTTCTTGTGCGTGAAAGTGAGCAGCTTGGTCCCCTTCACGTCGGCCGGCCATTCGAAGACCGATCGGCTCTTGTCGCCGTCGTCGGTCCCCTCGAGCACCTCGGTCATCATCTTTCGTTTGGTGACGTCGCCGTGAGCGTTGATGAGATCCAGCGCCACGGTCGACTTCTCGCTGATGAAGCCCGCATTGGCCTGGTCGGCCTTCTGCGCGATCGCGAGCCCCTTGGCGGCCGCGTCGTCCGCATGGGCAACCCCGGCCGCTGCGGTCACGCTGGCGGCGAACAGAAGGCCCAGCAGCGCGGGCGAGGCAGCGAGACCAACGGCGGACGGTTCGTGAGTGAGTCGGTTCTTCATGATTTTTTCCTCGTGCTGGCAACGGGTGGTCGCGATGCAGGGTTGCGTTCGGTTTTGCGGCGAGCTGGGGCTGCCGGTGGCGCGGAAGTGGGCGACAGAGGGTTGGGCAAGAGAGACCTGGTGAAGGCGGCCAGCTCTTTGCCGTCGTAGTGCGTGGCGAGCGCGGCTTCGGTGAGGCCGAGGCCACGCAGGCTGAACTGCACCACCTCGTCGAGCAGCGCTTCGGGCCGCAGGCCGTAGTCGATGACGGGGGGATCCGGCAGCATCATGTTGCTCACCATCACGGCGAGGTTGTGGACCATCCAGACCCGCACCGGCGTGTTGCGGCTCTTGGCTACGAGATCGCCCGAACGGTGCGCGGCTTCCAGGCAGGCAGCGAAGAAGGGGATGAACTGACTGAAGTTCACCTCGACGAAGCCGCGAGCGAAGACGCCATCGCCGACGAGGCTGCCGAGCATGATGCGTTTGAGCGCCTCGGCACCGGGCCTCGCCTCCCGGCCGGCCAGGATCTGATGCACGGTGAGGTAGACCCCGCGGACGAGTGTCCGGGTCGAGGCGCCCGCTTCGACCAGGCGCTGCGCGGCCCCCATGGTGTCGCGCAGACACCAGCGCTGAAGCTCGGTGAAGAGCTCGTCCTTGCCGCGAAAGTGCCGGTAGAGCAGCGCTTCGGAGATGCCGGCGGCGTCCGCAATCATGCGCGTCGTCACGCCGTGGTGGCCATGCCGGGCGAACAGCTCCAACGACGCATCGAGGATGGCGGCACGCCGCTCGCTGCTCGGTTTGCGCTCTCCTGCGGCCACGACGACCTCTTGTAAGTGAATACTTACTTCATGTCAACCGGCACGGCGTTGTCGAATACAACCGATGCGCCGCTGGGCCCGCCGTCGTACTAGTCTCTCGTCCACATGCCCTTGGCCCACATGAGCCCACCACACGTCACCGTCATCGGGGGAGGCCTGGCTGGTTGTGAAGCGGCCTGGCAGCTCGCCACCGCCGGCGTCGACGTCACAGTCGTCGAGTCCAAACCCGCGGGCATGTCACCCGCTCATGCCACGCCGCTGCTGGCCGAGATCGTCTGTTCCAACTCGCTCCGCTCCGACGTGCCCGAGTCACCCGCCGGCCTGCTCAAGGCCGAGCTGCGCCGCGCCGGCTCGCTCATCATCGCTTGTGCCGATGCCACCCGGGTACCCGCCGGCGACGCCCTGGCGGTCGACCGCTTCGCCTTTTCCCGCCTGGTGACCGCGCGCCTCGCCAATCACCCGCGGGTACGCATCGAACGTCGGCTGGTCGAGGAGCTCCCCGACGGCCACGCCATCATCGCGACGGGCCCACTGACCGGGGGACGCCTCGCCCGCGTCCTCGGCGGCCTGTGTGCAAGCCGCTGTATTTTTACGATGCCATTGCGCCGATCGTCGACGCCGAGACCATCGACACGTCGATCGCATTTCGAGCCTCGCGCTGGGGCCACGACACGGCCCTGCGGGATGCCGCGGCCAAACCCGAGGACGACGGCGCCGCGGGCAGCCCGCCCGAAGAGGGCGTGCAAGACGGGGGCGATTACCTCAACTGTCCGCTGAACCGTGACGAGTACCAGGCCTTCGTCGCCGAAGTGCGCGCCGGCCGCAAAGTGCTGCCGCATTCGTTCGAACAGGCCAAGTACTTCGAGGGCTGTCTGCCGATCGAGGTGATGGCGGAACGTGGGGTCGAGGTCCTCGCTTTCGGTCCGATGAAGCCCGTCGGTCTCGTGGATCCGCGCACGGGCCGCCGCCCGCACGCGGTGGTTCAGCTGCGCGCCGAGACCCGCCACCGGACCTCCTACAATCTGGTCGGCTTTCAGACTCGCCTCGCTTACCCCGAGCAGCAGCGAATTTTCCGCATGATCCCCGGGCTCGCCGGCGCCGAGTTTCTCCGCTACGGGTCGATCCACCGCAACTCGTACGTCGATTCGCCTTCGCTGCTGGGGCCGCATCTCGAGCTGGTCTCGCGCCCTCACCTTCAGCTGGCCGGGCAGATCACCGGCGTCGAGGGCTACATCGAATCGACCGCCATGGGGCTGCTGGCAGCGCGCTTCGCCGCCGCAAGGGCGCTTGGCCGCACGCCGACGTTGCCTCCCATCGAAACCGCCATCGGCGCGCTTCACCATCACGTCACGCGACCGCGCGCGCCCGGGCAGCCGTTCGAACCGATGAACATCAACTTCGGGCTCATGCCGCCGCTTCCGGGACGGAGCGCCAAGCGAGATCGCCGCCGGCTCTACGCCGAGCGAGCGATGGGCGTCTTCGGCAGCTGGTGCGAACCGGCGGCGGTCTGACTCAGCGGATCTCGATCTCGAAGCCGCAGGCCTCGTCGCCACCCCCGCCGATACACGAGATCTCGTGCGCACGCGCGGATCGGTGGGTCACGCCCTCGAGCATACCGGCGATGAGGCCACCTTCGAAGTCGCAGAGAAAAGTCTGCTTGCGGTCGAGGCCGCTGCAGGCCAGGCATTCGTAGATGTCGACGCGGACCAGGCGATCGGTCATCACCGGGATGCGGATGAGGCCGAGCTTTTCGGTCATGCAGAGGTGCAGGAAATCATCGACGCTGGGGAGCGCGAGCGCCAGGCCGAGGCGTTTGCCGGCCTCCTGAGCGGCGCGCCCGCCATCGCGCTGGGTGCCGACGAAGGCGACGTCGCGCAAGAGGCGATAAAGCGCGATGCCCGCCTGGTCGCCCAGCGTGGGTCGCGAGGCTCTCAACGTGGCGGCGAGATCGAGCCGCATCTGCACCGGCCGGGGCGGCGGCGTCTCGGCAAGGGTGGCGATCGGGCGGGGCAGACGCGGTACAGGTCCCACGGCACTGGCCGAGATCGGACGTGGCGGAGCCCGTGGCGTCGGTGTGGGGTGGCTTTCACTCTCCTCGACACAGATCGCCCCGCCGCTGGGATGCATGTGCACCCGCCTGACGACGGTGGGCTCGTCGTGCATGCCGCCTGGGCGGCCAGCCGATAGCGCGTCGGGGAGCCGTGCCCTGACGAGCGGAAAACCGGGTGCCTCTGTCCGCAACCCCATCGTCACCTCGTTGTTCTGTCGACGACGGGGCCACTCACATCGCCGAGCTTCAAAACAGTGCGGCGGCTCGCAGTCGAAAGCCAGCGCGTGCGACCGAAAACGACTCCAAAGTGCATGATTTTACGAAAAAAAAGGCCAAGACCTGATTGGGGAAACCAGCGTGGATCTGCGTCGGTTCATGCCTGCGACCCACCTCGCCCGGCAGGTGCGCAGGGGCGAGTGCCCCGTGAGGGTGCGCGTCCCTTTTCGGTCAGGCGACTCTTCGTTTGCCCACTGCGGCCGATCGCCTGGCCCGACCCCGGTGCAATGGGCCACTGCTGTGTGACTGCGCCGCCCCGCCCGCGCGAGGCGTGCAGGTCACGGCGCTTACGAAATCGTTTTCATTAGTTGTTGACCGCCCCTGAGCGCGGCCCTAGCCTTTGTAAGTCCGTGTAGGGGTGGGGGGCGTCACCTTGCGCGCTCCGGCCCGTCTCGTTCGGAGGAGTCCCATGCAGGATCGTTCGTCTCCCAGGCCCGCTTCCGGCTCTGTGCGACACATGTCGCGCCGGCAATTGCTCGCCGCTGCCGCCGCAGCCGCCGCCACCTCACCGCTTTACCGCCTTCGCCGCGCGTACGCCCAGAGTGCGGTTGCGCCGCTGCGGCTCGTTTGCTGGCCGCTACAGAACGGCGCCGAGTCGAACTACTGGTACCCAGGTGGGGCCGGACAGGTCTCGATGATCACCGAGCCGATGCGCAAGCATGCCGGGATCATGTCGTTCATCCGGGGGGTCAACGTCTCGGGCTCGGTCAACCACTACGCGATTCGCAGCACGTATACCGGCGCCAACGTCGGCAGCTACACCTCGGCCAACCCGACGGTGAAATCAATCGACCAGATCGTCGCCGATCACATCGCCGCCACGTCGCCGATGCCGGTCAAGTCGCTGCACCTCGGTGTCATCCCGGCCGATTCGCTCAACGCTTATCAGCGCGGCCAATCGATGAGCTTCTTCGCGCCGGCGCCGGTCGACTACGAAGCCAATCCGGTCACCGCCTACGATCGACTGTGGGCGGGCGCCGCTGCCCCCATGGGACCTGCGCCGGGCGCCGCCGACTTCACGCCGGATCTGCTCGACCTGGTCGATGCCGAGCTCAACGAGCTCGATGGCAAGCTCAAGGGGACCGACAGCGAGATCAAGAAGCTCGGTCAACATCGTGAGGCGCTGCGCGGTCTGCGCCCTTCTACCGACAAACCCGGCGCTCAGATGCCGGCGGCCGGTAGCGCATTGGCGTCGGTCGAGAAGCTGCGTCCTTTGATCCAGGGCAACGCCAAGGACGCTTACAAGCGCGACTACTTCAACGATCTGTTCGACGCCCAGATCGACATCATGGGCCGCGCGCTCACCACCGGCCTTACCCGCGTGGTGACTCTGCAGCCGGGCAGCGCAGACAACAACCTGCTGGTTCCGGTCGACGGCAAGGGCTACCCGCACCACAACACCTCGCACGGCAACCAGGGGATCTTCTCGCGCGTGCAGCAGTACTACTTCACCAAGATGGCGAAGCTGTGCGACCTGCTCGACGTGCCGGATCCGCTCGCGCCCGGCAAGACCGTGCTCGACAACACCCTCATCCTCATGTTCGCCGAGTGCTTGCCGGTCTCGCACTCGTCGAGCGGCGTGCCGACCCTGCTCGTCGGCAAGCTAGGCGGCAAGATCAAGGCGGGTGGCATGTACACAGGCGGCACCAACAAGAACGTGAACGCGACTGTGTTGCGGGCGTTCGGCCTCGACGGCGCTCAATTCGGCAACACCCTCGTGGCGGGGGCGCTCTCGTGAAGCGGCTGGCACTTCTTCTCGCGGTCGGTCTGGGTGGCTGCACCGGGAGCATCGGCGAGTTGCCTGGTTCGTCAGGCGGGCAACCGGCAACGCCGGGCACGCCTTCACAGCCGGGCAGCAACAACCCTGTCCCCGGCAATCAGCCGCCAGGTGCACAGCCGGGCAACGAGCCCGGTGCGGGCAACCCGACCCCGCCGCCTTCGGCCCAGGTCGCATGTCCCACCAACGGTGGGCAGACCGTCGGCCGCCGAGCGCTTCGCCGGATGACCAACGCCGAGCTCGAGACGACCATCCGGACGACCTTCGGCATCGATGCCAAGGCGTGGGCCGGCCTCACCGTGCCGCCCGATGCCGCGTCCGAGGACGGCTTTACCAACAACGTCGATCACCTCAAGGTCGGAACCGAATACGCCCGCGGCTCGCTCGAGAGCGGTCGCAAAGTCGCGGCGCTGGTGGCGTCGGATGCGGTGTTGCCGCGCCTTTTGCCTTGTGCGGCGACCGGTGGTGCTGCGTGCGCCACGACATTCGTCGAGACCTTCGGCAGCAAGCTCTATCGGCGGCCACTGACCGCCGCAGAGAAGGCCCGTTACGTCGCGCTCTTCGACAAGGTCGGCAAGGCCGGCGACTGGAAAGCGGGGGTCTACTGGGCCACGGCGGCGATGTTGCAATCGCCGAACGTCATCTACCGCAGCGAGCTCGGCGAGCCCGACGGCAAGGGCCGGTTCAAGTTGACCGGATACGAGATCGCGAGCGAGCTGGCTTACACGCTGACTGGCGGGCCGCCGTCGGATGCGCTGCTGAAGCTGGCCGCCGACAACCGCCTGTCGACCGCCGACGACGTCGAAGCGGCTGCCCGCGAGTTGGTCTTCGAGGGCGCCACCGTCCGCCCCGCATTCCGCGACGTGCTCCTGCGCTTCTCGGATCAATGGTTGGGCCTTGCGACGCTGTCGAACCTGAAGAAGGACGACACCGCGTTCCCCGACTTCAAGGCCGACATCCAGGAGGCGCTCGGCGAGGAGACGCGGCGACTCTTGACCAGCGTGCTGCTCGAGGAGAAGGGCGGCATGTCGAAGCTGCTGACGGCTCCTTACACCTTCGTCGACGCCAAGCTGGCCAAGTACTACGGCTTTGGCACCCCGGGGGCTGACTTCACCAAGGTCGACAGGCCGGCCGGGTGGGGCATCGGTGTCCTCGCGCAAGGTTCGATGCTGGCGATCGAATCGCACAGCGTGACCACGTCGCCGACCAAACGCGGGTACATGGTGCGCTCACGCCTCATGTGCAACACGCCGCCGCCACCTCCGCCGGTCGTCGGCAACCTGCCCGAGCCGACCGAAGCCGAGACCACGCGGCAGCGTTACGAGCAGCTGCACGCGGGTGTGCAGGAGTGCAAAGGCTGCCACCAGCTGATGGACCCGATCGGTTTCGCTTTCGAGCACCTCGACGCCAGCGGGCGCTACCGCGAAAAAGAGGGCAAGTTCCCCATCGACGCGAGCGGCGTCGTGACCAGCACCAGCGCGGGCGATCTCGCCTTCAACGGGCCGACCGAGCTGGCCAACAAGATCGCCGGGCTGCCCGAGATCAGCGACTGCGCCGCGGCTCACATCGCCGCGTATGCGCTCGGTGCCAGTCGCGAAAGCGCCACTTGCCTGACCGGCACGGCGACCGATGAGCTGCGCAAAGGTGGAAGTCTGGTCGACTTCTTCGTCCGCCTCACGCGGTCGGATCACTTCCGGCTGCGGCAGCAGTAGGCGCGCACGGACAACGCGCAAGGCACGAGGCTCACGGGGCCGCCGCTTCGGGCAGGCGGGCGGCCGGTCGGCGTGAGCCTCGCGCCGAAAACGCGAGTCAACGCGGCTGCGGAACGATGCGGATGTAGGGCTTGGGCGCTTTCCAGCCCTGCGGGTATTGCTTCTTGGCGTCCTCGTCCGAAACGGCGCCTGCGATGATGACGTCATCGCCGTTCTTCCAGTTCACCGGCGTGGCCACACGGTGTTTGGCCGTAAGCTGCAACGAATCGATCACGCGCAGGACCTCGTCGAAGTTCCGCCCGGTGGACATCGGGTAAACGAGGATGAGCTTGATCTTCTTGTCAGGGCCGACGACGAAGACGTTGCGCACGGTCTGGTTGTCGGCAGCCGTGCGGCCTTGCGAGCTGCCGGCAAGCTCGGCGGGCAACATGCCCCAGGCCTTGGCGACCTTCAGCTCGGGATCGCCGATCATCGGGTAGTTGGGCGCGAAGCCCTGCGTCTCCTCGATGTCCTGCGCCCACTTCGCGTGCTGGTCGACCGGATCGATCGACAGGCCAATCACCTTCACGTTGCGTTTGTCGAACTCGGGCTTGAGTCGCGCCATGTAGCCGAGCTCGGTCGTGCAGACCGGCGTGAAGTCCTTGGGGTGCGAAAACAAGATCGCCCATGAGTCACCGACCCACTCGTGGAACTTGATCGAGCCGGCCGTGGTTTCTGCCTGAAAGTCCGGCGCGATGTCACCGATTCTGAGACTCATGGTGGAATCCTCCCGTTGATGAGGACGGAATGATTGATCCGCGGAGGCGCCTGCGCAACACGGGGAGGCACTCGATGCCGAGCCGAGGCGGCTCACCCGCCAGTTTGTTGCTCGGGCAGCAGGCGAGCGGCCGTCATTGGGTGACCGCCCGGCGGCCTGGCCAGGCGGGGGCCGGATCGCGGGGCGGCTTGCTTTCGCGATTTTCCCGCAGTTTTGGGCTGCTACCGCAGCCGGGCTGGGCCTGCGACGCCGCGGGTCGACCGTCACCGGGGATCTGGTAAACGCCACCGTTGCGCGCGCGCGGCCAGGCGAATAGATTTCGCCATGGCGCGAATCCTCGAGGACCTCTCCCGGACGTTTTCCGAGTACCTGCTCATCCCGCGGCTGACCCGGCGAGAGCACTCACCCAACAACGTCTCGCTCCGCGCCCCGGTGGCCCGTTACAAGCGCGGCGAGACCAGTCGCCTGCACGTCAACGTGCCCATCGTGTCGGCCAGCATGCAGGCGGTGTCGGGTTCGGAGATGTCGATCGCTCTGGCCCGGCAGGGGGGTGTGGCGTTCATCTACTGCTCGCAGTCGGTCGAAGCGCAGGCCGCGATGATCGCGCGGGTCAAGTCGCACAAGGCGGGCTTTGTGCGCAGCGATTCGAACTCGAAGCCGAACGCGACCCTGCGCGAGCTGCTGGCGACCATGAAGAAGACCGGCCATTCCACGGTCCCGATCACCGAAGACGGCACCAGCACCGGCAAGCTGGTCGGCATCATCACGGACAAGGACTTCTGGGAGTTCGAGGACGACCTCGATTCCAAGGTGTCGGCGCACATGACCCCGAAAGAACGGGTCATCCACGGCATGGTCGGCATCACCTTGCGCGAGGCGAATCGCCTCTTGCACAAGAGCAAGAAGCAGTGCTTGCCGATCCTTGAAGAGGACGGGCGCCTCAACTCGCTGGTCTTCAAGAAGGACTACGTCGATCACATCAACAACCCGCTCGAGCTGCTCGACGCGAGCAAGCGGCTGGTGGTCGGGGCTGGCATCAATACGCACGACTACAAGGAGCGGGTGCCGGCGTTGGTTGCGGCGGGCGTGGATCTGCTCTGCTTCGATTCTTCCGACGGACACAGCGAGTACCAGCGCGACGCCTCGTTGTGGGTCAAGGAACGGTTCGGCGATGCGGTCGTGGTCGGTGGTGGCAACGTCGTGTCGGCTGAAGGCTTTCGTTATCTGGCCGAGGAGGCCAAGCTCGACTTCGTCAAGGTCGGCATCGGTGGCGGTTCGATCTGCATCACCCGCGAGCAGAAGGGCATCGGCCGCGGCCAGGCATCCGCGGTGATGGACGTGGTGGCGGAGCGCAATCGCTACTACGAGGAGACCGGCGTCTACGTGCCGATCTGTTCAGACGGCGGCCTCGCCAACGACACGCAGATCATCGTGGCGCTGGCGATGGGGGCCGACTTCGTGATGATGGGGCGCTACTTCGCGATGACCGACGAGAGCCCGACGCCAAAGGTGTCGATTAAAGGCCGCATCTACAAGCCCTACTGGGGCGAGGGGTCGAACCGCGCGCGCAACTGGCAGCGCTACGCCGAGGGGGGCGGGGCCTCGAAGCTGCACTTCGAAGAGGGCGTGGACGGCTACGTGCCGGTGGTCGGCTCGGTCAACGAGGTGCTGGCGGTGACGCTGTCGAAGCTGCGCAACACCATGTGCAACCTCGGATCGAAGACGCTCAACGAGTTTGCGGCCAACGCCGTGCTGACGCTGGTCTCGGAGCAGTCGATCGAGGAAGGCGGCACGTCGAACATCATCCAGATGGACTACAAGTACGACGACGAATGAACGATCGCTGGGTGACGGGTGCAGGGCCAAAGTAGATGAATCGCTGGCGTGCGTGGGGAGCGATCGGACTCGCGATCGGACTCGCGATCGGAGCTGTGACGCTGCAGGCGTGCTCGACGACGTCGGCACGGGATGCTACCGGGGCGGGCGCTGGGCGGGTGGCTGCCGCCGATTCTGACGAGCCTGGGCAGGGCGGTTCTTCGACGGGATTGAAACCAGCCGCGGCGGCCACCGGCACGTCCGCTGGCAACAGGGAGAAAAGCTGTGCCGAGGCCGCGCGTCGCTATCGCGCCGAGCTCGGCGCGGCCGCGGAAGGTTGTCTCTCCGACGCCGGCTGCGTGCCGCTCGACACGTGCCACGCCGTGAATCGAGGACGAGCTCCCGCGATCTGGCAACTGCGCGGTCAGCTGCAGGAGATCTGCCGCGGATCCGCAGTGGACCAGGTCGACCGCGAGTGCGCCCCGCGCCCCACCCGCTGCGTAGCGAGCCGCTGCCTGCGGTTTTGAAGACATCGGACATTTGCGCTGAGAGATGGGACGCCCGCGTCCTGGCTCTCGCGTTCGCTCGGCGGCACCGCATGGCTGTGCGAAGACCCACAGTGAAAGGCGGTGGAAACCGCGTGGCTGACCCGTTTCGCGGCAGGAAGACACCATTCCGGTCGTCCGTCCGGCCATTGTCGTGGACGACGGACGGCCAGCACCGCCGGTCTCCAATCACCAAACTGCAAAAAGGGAAAACATTCATGAAACTACG
>JANNNO010000558.1:0-7555 GCA_031398585.1 Myxococcales bacterium
CTGCACGTGCCCTGGCCGCACTCGCTGCTGGCGGTGCATGCGGTCGGCGGAATCACGACCGGAGCCATGTCCATCATCATCACGTCGGGAGTGACGTTGGCGGCATCAGCGCCACCCGAGCCGCCTGCACCAGCACCGCCCGTACCAGCGCCGCCCGTGCCGATGCCGCCCGTGCCAGCGCCGCCCGTGCCTGCGCCGCCCGCGCCACCCGAGGCTGCGACGCCACCGCTGCCGCCCGCGCCTCCGGTGCCGTCGCTGCCACCCGCACCACCGGTGCGCGGCTCGACGTCACTCGTGCCGCCCGGACTCATCACCTCGGCCACAGGCGCGGTGTCGACCGCCGGTGCAGCCTCGGGAGCACCGGCGTCGACGGCGGGTTTCGTGTCGGTGCCGCCGCCTGACGCGTCCTTCTTGGAGATCACGACGCCCGGCTTGTCTTCTGGCCCGGTGCAGGCCGTCGACAACATCGCCCCAATCAAGACCACCCGCAGTGCGCCCGTGAAAATCGGCATTTTCTGACCGCTCCCTTTTCAAGCCTAGGCATCGGCCCCCCGCGTTCCCTGCTTTAGGTACCGCTCCTGATGAAGCGCCGCTCCTCAAGTGCAAGCGTGCGACCGACGATCCGAGACTCGCTCGGTCAAAAGGCAAGTCGTTGCGAAAGTCATCTATCTTCGGCTGCGTCGTCCTCCTACTGCTCAGCGCATGTGGGCAGGATGCCCCCAAGAACCAGCTCACCATCGGATCGCTGGTTCCGCGCTCGGGCAACAACGCGAACGCCGACTGGATCACCGTCGCTCAGCTCGCGGTCGACGAGATGAACGACGCGCTCTTGGCGCTCGGCAATCCCAAACAGATCGCCATCAACTGGGAATCGCGCGACAGCGCCTCATCCCCGGCACTGATGCGCAAGTACGCCCGCGAGCTCGTCGATCTCGGCGCCAAGATCCTCACCGCCGAGGACTCCGCAAGCGCCCACGGCAACGCCGAAAACTATGGGCCGGAGCCGCTGCAGACCGCCATCGTCTGCGCCTCCTGCACCAGTCCCGACATCAATCGCCCCGATTACCGCAATGCCGACCCGTTGGTGGAAGCGGCATTCCGCGATCCGGGCAACTGGCTGTTTCGGACCGCTGGCTCGCTGCAAAACCACGACGCCATCCTGACGCGCAAGATGGCTGCTTATGGGGATCGAGGCGACACCAACGGCGACGGCTTCGTCAAGGTCGTGGTCATCTGCACCACCGATACCGACTGCATCAGCACCCAGAGCCCGGCCGACGTCGCCAAGAGCCGCCGCTCCGCCCTGGACGTACTGACCGCCAACCTACCCAACCCAGGTTGCAACACCGCGTGTGCCGGTCTTTCACCCGCGCGCCTCGCCGCCGAGTGTCCCGCTGTCTGCGACGCCAACCCGGAGTGCCGCTTTCACCCGGTGATCGAAACCTGCGCGCCCAAACGCATCGTCTTCGAATCGCTCCTCATCGACCAGTACACCTCGGCCAACAGCGCCGACTGGTCGGACCTCATGGCCCGCGTCTTCGATACGCAGTCACAGCAGGACACTTTCACGCTCGAGCCGGGCACCAGCAGCCAGAGCGCCAGCGCCCGCGGCAGCATCAGCGCGCTTGCCACGGCGCCGGATCCCCCCGGCTGCCTCGCGCCCGACTTCATCTGGAACAAGGCCTTGCCGGTGCCCGCCTTGAGCCTGGTCAAGGCCTACTCCCTCGGCGAGTACCCGGCCAAGAGCCCGACCACCAAGTTCATGAACCACGATCCCTTCCACCGAAACTTCATCCGGCTGGCGCTGGGGGATTCGGGCAACGGTCAAGAAGGCGTGGCGATCTTGCCCTGGGACCGAAGCCCGTCGGGCGAACACTTCATCCGCGCTCAGCGTGAACGGACCGGCAACCTGCCGACCTCGTTCGATGCGCAGTACTACGACGCCGTCGTGCTCGCGATGCTAGCGACCCTCAAGGCTGCCCTTCCGCTCGAGGATCCGACGGCCGTCACCGGCGCGCAGGTGCGCGACGCCCTCTTGACCCTCAATCAACCTGGCGGCATCCCCATCGCCACGGGCCCCGGCGAGCTCGCCAGCGCGGTGGAGCTGATCATGTCGGGCGAGGCCATCGACTACCACGGTGCCAGCGGTCGCTGCGATCTCACGGCGCCGTCTGCGAGCGACAGCGGCGGCAACGTTGGGCCCGCCGAGGCGGTCTACTGGCGCATGGAAAACGGCCAGTTCTCCTACAAAGAGGTCTACGACTGCCGGCAGTCAGCGGACAATTGCCCGATCACGGTGTTGGGCCCGTGAGCGCTTCCCGCGTCGTCCGGATCGTCGCGCTGGCCAGCGCTGGCCTGGTCTGGCCTGGCACCCTCGTCGCCCAGTCCCCGCCGCTGTCGGATCCGATCTACGACGCCAGCACCGAGGGTTCCTTTGCCTACCAGCCCTCGGACGATCTCATGCATCTTTCGCTCGAAGCGCTGCTGCGCATGCCGGTCACATCCGCCACCGGCGGGCTCGAGCTCGAGAGCGACGTGGTGCCCGCCAACGTCATCACGATCAGTCGAGAAGACATCGTCGCGCACGGCTGGCAGTCCGTCGCCGAGGTGCTCGAGCACGTCCCGGGCCTCTACGTCATCGACGATCACGTGCTGCCGGGGATCAGCGTGCGCGGAATCAGCGGCGGCCTTCGCTCCGGGTCGCGCATCGTCAAGGTGATGATCAACGGCATCGAGGTGAGCTTCCGTCCCGACCTTACCGCCATGCTCGGCCCGGAATACATCCCGATGGTCGCCGTGCAGCAGATCGAGATCGCTCGCGGTCCCCTCTCGGCGCTCTACGGTGCCAACGCCTTTCTCGCCACCGTCAACATCGTCACCCGCGACGCCAGCCCTCTCGAGCACGGCGAGGTCGCCCTGCGCGGCGGCCTCGGCACCGACCTCGACGCGCAGGCGCCGTCACGGGGCAGCGGCGGTGTCTCCGCGCTCTTCTCGACCACGCGCGGTCCTTTCGAGGTGCTGCTAGCGGCGCATCTCGACCGCATCGATCGGTCCGGGCTGAGGCTGGATCAGACCTTCGCCAACCAGGCGACCACCATGCCCATCGCCTCGCTGCTGGGGCAGAAGAGCGACGTGGATCTCGCGCGCCCCATCAGCCTCTTCGGTCAAGCAAGCGCCAGCACCCGCGCGGGCAAGTTCTCGCTGCAAGGCGGATGGCAGCGCCTCGATTCCGCCGGCGAGTTCCAGGCCGAATCGGTGCTCACCCACCGCTCGCGTGTCGGCCTCTCGAACCTCTGGTCTCAAGCCAAGCACGAGCTGACCATCTTGCCCGCTTTGACCTCGAGCCTCGCGGTCGGCTACTCGCAGGGCGCGCCGATCGCACAAGAACGACGCTATCTCAACGACAACGAAAACGCGCACTATCGGACCGAGCTCGACTACCGCGCCTATGATTTCAAGGCGACGCTGCTCTTCTCGGGCATCGACAAGGTGCAGGCGCTGCTCAGCCTGGACGGTACCCACGAACGTCACCACGGCTTCAACTACCGGCAGATCTTCGTCGCCGCCCAGGGACCCCGTCAGCCGGGCGACGAGGTGGACACACGCGCGCCGATCGATGTGGCGCAATCCAACCTGGCGCCTTCGCTGCAGCTTTTGGTGTCACCGATTCCGGATCTGCATCTCATCGCGAACGGCCGCCTGGATCTCTCCAACGTCTTTCAACCGCAGGTCAGCTGGCGCGCCGGCGCGTCGTATCGCTTTCACCGTGCGCTCGTCGGCAAGCTGATCACCGGGCGCGCCTTTCAGTCGCCCTCGCCCGTTCTGCTCTACGGCCTGCGTGAGTTCGGCGTGGCCAACAACATCGTCGGCAGCGAGTCACCCGGCGGCGAGCCGGTGGAACCGCAGATCGTCCAAAGCGCCGAGGCGGTCCTCTCGGCCCTGCTCGGCACACACGCCTCGATCGTCGCTTCGGTCTTCTGGCAGCAGGTCGATCAAAAGATCGAATTTCTCTCGAATGCGCTTGGCTACCGGGCACGCAACCGCCGACGTGAGACGGATCTCGGCGCAGAGCTCACGGTGCGCGGATCCCTCGGCCGCTTCTCGCCCCACCTCTCCGCCACCTCGCATCGGGTCCTGTCGACCAATGAGCTCAAGAGCGCGATCGGCGACGCCCCCGCGCAGTACCCGACCTTCTGGGCAGTGGCCGGCCTGCGGGTGGGCGTTCCCGAGCTGCGGCTGCGGGTCGATGCCACCACCCGCGTCGCGGGCCCGCGCGGAGCCACGCAGGGCAACGCGTTTCGCAACGGCAAGCCCTACACGGTCCCCGGCTACACCATTACCGACCTGGTCGTCACCAGCGAGGATCTACCGCTGTGGGATCACCGCCGCCCCAGCCGATTGACCCTTGCCATCCGCAACCTTCTGCATCAGTCGCGCTTCGAGCCGGGTTTTGGCGACATCGATCTGCCGGGGCACGGACGGCGCGTGATGCTGGAGCTGCATCAGAGCTTCTGAGCCCGATCGCCCACACTGACCGACACAACCCGCGATTTCGTCTCAAATGTGACGAGCCGCATGCCGATGATGCCGGTGTGTCTGACGTGCATCCGTTGATGGCGAGTGGGTGGGGACAGCGGATAGCGCCGCTGTTGCTGGCGTTGTTGACGACCTGCCTCGGCCTTGGCGGCGCGGCCTGCGGCGGCAAGCCGGTGAGCTGCACCGACGGAATCCAGAACGGAAGCGAGACCGGGATCGACTGCGGCGGCACCTGCGTGCCCTGCGACCTGGGAATGGGCTGCAGCACGCCCAAGGACTGCAAGAGCCTGGTCTGCACCGAGGCCGTCTGCAGCATGCCTCCCAACGCGACCTGCAGCGACGGGATTCACAATGGCATCGAGACCGACGTCGACTGCGGCGGCGGCTGCCCGGCGTGCGCCAACGGCAAGATCTGCCGTGGCTTTTCCGACTGCGCCAGCGTGGTCTGCTCCGAGGGTCGCTGTACCCCGCCCTCGTGTACCGACAAGGCAAAGAACGGCAACGAGTCCGACATCGACTGCGGTGGCAGCTGTGGTGCTTGCGGCGAGGGCAAGGCGTGCACCAAGGCCCAAGATTGCGGCAGCCTGGTCTGCCCCCCCGCCAGCCTGCAGTGTGCCGCCCCCACCTGCAGCGACGGCGTCGCCAATGCGAGCGAGACCGACGTCGACTGCGGCGGCGCGTGCGACCCGTGCGCCGTGGGCAAGGCCTGCAGGGAGGCCCGGGACTGCACCACCGGCGTCTGCCCGGCCATCGGTCGCTGCCCGGCGCCGAGCTGCACCGACACGGTTCGCAACGGCAGCGAAACCCATATCGACTGTGGCGGTAGCTGCGGGCCATGCGCCGACGGCAAGAGCTGCCTCGTCGGCAAGGACTGTAGCAACGGCATCTGCACCTCCAACGCCTGCGTGCCGGCTCGTTGCGACGATGGCGTCAAGAACGGCGTCGAGGTCGACGCTGACTGCGGCGGAAATTGCGGGACTTGCGCCGACGGCAAGCTCTGCGTGGCCGCGCGCGACTGCGCCAGTGGGGTCTGTATGGGGACGAAGTGCGCCGTGCCCAGCTGCATCGATGGCGTCAAGAACGGCCGCGAGACCGACCTCGATTGCGGCGCTGACTGCAACAGTTGTCTCGAGACCCGGACCTGCGAAGTGTCGACGGACTGCCGCGGCTCGGTCTGTGGCGTCGGCAAGCGCTGCCAGGCGATGAGCGCTCTGGTTCCTCAGCCCGACGCCGCCATCGCCCGGCGAGCCATCGTAAAGGATGCGCAAGGCGTGCTCCACTCGGTGCTCGCGATCGGCAACACCTTGGTCCACCTGCGCCGGACGGGCAACGTGGTGAGCGAGCAGGTGATCACCACAATCGCCCCACCGGAGCTGCCCTTCCATGGCTTCTTCCACGGCCTCGGCGGAGCCATGTATCGCCTCGCCATCAACAGCAAGGGCCGTCTCTTCCTGCTCTACGCCACCACGCGCGGGCCCGCTGCGCGCGACTCCGACATCCCTTACCTCACGACCTACACCAGCGAGACGGGTTGGTCCAAACCGGTCGACCTGCGCACGGCCGGGTTGCTACCGAAGATCAACGCCGAGTATCACGAAGGCTTCGATCTGGCGGTCGACTCCCAGGACAACCTGCACGTCGTGGTGGCCTTCTTTCCCTACTCCGGCCTCGGCTTCCTCGAGAGCTACCGCTGGGACCCGACCGCCGTGATGTTGCTGGCGCAGGTTCGTCTGCACACCGGCTGGGTCGGTCGTCCGACGCTGGTCGTGGACGAAGACGATCACCTGCACCTGGCGTACGACGAGTACTACGCGAACTCGCCGATTCACTACCGCGCTTCGACCGATGGCGGGCTCACCTGGGCCGCGGCGGTCAAGGTCGCCAACCGAACCAGCGCTGCGGACACTTCGATCGGCCTCGCGATCACCAAGGGGGCTGCGACGAAAGTGCGTTTCGTTAGCCGGCGCGCCGCCAACCGGGAGCTGGAAATCTTCTCCTCGGCAGACGGGACGGCATTCGCCGCCGTGCACACCACGAACGAGCCGTCCCTGGAGCACGAAAGCTCGCACATCGTCGCCGTCGGGAACCGTTTGCATGTGGTCTACCTTGGCCGCGAGATGGCATCAGGAGCCCGTAGTCGGCTCTATCGGATCGTGTCCACCGACGTCGGCTTCGGGCCAACCCAACGCCTCGACGATTCCACCGTCTACGGCACCAGCACCTTCAGCCCGGTCGGGTCGACCTGGCCCGCCTTCAACCGTCCCGCGACCTTGCAGCTGATCAAACACTGGAGCGCCATCGGGATCACCCCGCCGCCCAGGGTTGTGCTGATCAACCAATTCTAGACGGACCCGTCTTTTCTGGGATTCTAATGACGTTGGCCCCCGGGGTGGGGGCACGTGGGGCGGGGGGCTCAAGCTCGACCGCTGTCATGCCGATCGAGACTACCGGCGGAGGCCATTGCATGCGCAAACACGTCTGGGCGAGCCTTATCGTGCTCGCCACGGTTCTGGGGGTTGGGTGTCGTGACGGTTCGCCCGGTGACCCCGGGACGGGCGATGCTGGGGGCGCTGGCGGCAAGGCCGATGGCAGCGCAGGAGCGTCGGGGGCAGGCGGCGGTGGCGCTGGCGGCTCCGACACGGCGTTGCCCCCTCCCCCTTCGGGTGGAAGCGGCGGTTTCGGGTCGGGCGGCGTGAGCGGCAGCGGCGGCGGTGACGCCGGCGCCGACGTCGACGTCGCCATCAATCCCGACGTGGCGGAGACCAGTCCCGACGTCGGCGATGCGGCCGATCTCGGCGGCAGCGGCAACGGCGTCGCGTGCAGCCTCAACTCCCAATGCGGCTCTGGCTGGTGTGTCGACGGCGTCTGCTGCAACCAGGCCTGTGGCAACGACTGCCAGAGCTGCAGCTTGGCCGGGATGGTCGGCACGTGCTCCTTCCTCCCCAACGGCACCGATCCAGACGACGACTGTGACGCCGAGTCGGCAGCCTCCTGCGGACTCGATGGCATGTGCAACGGT
>JANNNO010000560.1:0-5258 GCA_031398585.1 Myxococcales bacterium
CCCCGTCGCTGGCGCCCGGCGCGGCCCCGCGCCGGGGCCCGCGCTGGCGGGCCCGGGGGCGCCACGACGATGGAAAGTCCGGGTAAGTAGCCCGCGTCCTCCTCCGGAAGCGCTGCCACCACCGCTTCGAGGTCGAGCACCCAGCCGAGCGCGGCCACGCTACCGCCCAACTTCGCCACGATGGAGTCCCGCCGCGCGACAGTGCCGAGCCAAAGCGGGGGCGCCGACGGGCGGGCGAGCGCAAGATGAAGGATGGGGGATGCACCGGGACTGTCTGCCGACTGCGGCCTTTCACCCAGGGCTTCCAGCAACGCCGACAGTTGACCCGAGGGATCGCCCTCGACGGTCAGCGAAAGCCGTTGCGGCGGCAGCTCGGTCTCGCGCAGCACCGTCATCGCCAGCGCGGCGAGCTCGGCCAGCGCGCCGACAGAGCCCTCGCCGAAGAGCGCCACCGTCAGCCCGTGGGGCCGGCCGAGCGGCCCGAAGCCGGGCCCAAGACCGTACCAGCGTGCCACCGCTGGTGCGGGCGATGGGTGGGACAGATAGGCCTCGGCCAAGGTGACGAGCGCCGCGTCCTCGTTGCCCGCCAGCACTCCCTCGGGCGACGACGCCGGATCGCCGGTGGCAGGCCGCACCTCCCTGTGCGCGTAGGCGTCGAGCACGGCGCGAGCCTTCTCCTCAACGAAGTGCCATTTCGCCACCGCAGGTGGCACCAGCGCCGGCACGGTCAATCCTCGACCACGGCCGCGCCGAGACGCTGGCGTAAGGCTGCCAGAGCGGCTTGCACCGCGGCTTCGTCCCTGCCGTCGACGGTGATCTTCACCTTGTGGTTGCTGGCTTCCATCTGGGGGTACGATCCGATGGTTACGCTGGGAAAGGCGGCGACCACGGCGTCGAGGGCTCCCGCGATGGCACCTTCTCCCTCGCGCGAAAGCAGCTGCCGCCCGAAAATCGGCCCCGCTTGCAGGAACGGCCGCAGCACATCGAACTTGCGGCGAAAGATCGAGGGCACGCCCGGCAGGACGTAGACGTTGCCGACGGCGACCACGGGCCATCGGTTCGCGTCGGGTGGCTCGCCATAGATGAGGCGCGCCCCGTTGGGGATCTCCGCCATACGCAGATCTCGGTCGTGAAGCTCGGTCCCGAGCGCCTTCCGGATGAGGGATTCCAGCTCCGGATGGCGGACCAGGCTCATGTGAAAGGCGGCCGCGACCGCGGGCATCGTCACGTCGTCGTGCGTGGGGCCGACGCCGCCCGAGGTGAAGACGTGGTCGAACCGCTGCGACAGCGATCGCAAGGACGCCACGATGTCGTCTTCGCTGTCCGGCACCACCTCGATCCGCCGGACCGAGACGCCGAGGGCGCGCAGCTCGCGGACCGCGAAGCGGGCATTCTCCTCGTCGACCTTCCCCGAGAGGATCTCCTCGCCAATGATGATGATGGCAGCGGTCGGCGCCGCGGGGGAGGGAGCTGCAGGCGGAGGCAAAGGAGGCATCGCGAAGACGCTGAGGATACGGCATTTTCCCGCCGCGCGAGCCGGCGCGCATAGCCTTCGCCGCTCGGGTCGGCGTGCTTGCCGGGGAGGTCTCGCCGACGGTTTTTCCACTCCGTCGTCGCCTTGACATCAGCGGCCGGGTAGGGCCTCATCGGCGCACCAAAAAGCCGGGCGCGTCGCCGGCCGAAGATTCTGACGAGACAACCCGCGTCCCTCACTCTCGGAGGAGAAGGTCCCCCATGACGAAGTCGATCCCCGTACGCTTGTCGAAAACAGCCTCAGGCCTGGCGTTGGCGCTCTTGACGACGGTGAGTGGGGGGATGGCTCTGGCGCAGACGAATCCACCTCCTCCGCCGGCGACGCAGTACCCGACGGCCGTGCCGACGCAGTATCCGGCGGCCGTGCCGCCTGCGGCGCCCATCGAGGCTGCGACTCCTGCGTCGGTTCCGGTCGAAAGCGGAGCGGCTCCGCTTACCGATCACGACGCGGTGGTGGGCCTGTGGGGCATCGAGGCGCGCAAGATCGGCGATTTCCGCCGCACCCAGGACGAAGAGCTGGAGTGCCCCGCTGGCTGCCTCATTTCGCTCAACTCAGTCGGCGTGAAGAAGTGGCTGAGCCCGCGCTACGGCTACTCTGTCGGTCTGGCCATGGCGGTGGGCGGCGGTAGCCGTCGCGAGGTCGATGGCACAGCGACGCTCGATACGTTCCTCGGCGCGGGTCCCTCGGTCGGCGCCAGCTTCCTCATGGCCAACTGGAAGCACCTGTCTGTCAGCCTGGCGCCTCAACTCGACGTGATCTACTTCCTGCCGAGCGGCAAGGGGTCCAAGAGCCTGCTGGTCAACCTGCGTGGCCTCGTCGAGGGGGAGCTTCACCTCGGCATGATCGGCGTGCCGCAGCTGTCGATCGGCATCAGCACGGGGCTCGTGGCCAGCTTTCTCAGCAAGACACTGGACGAGAAAGCACGACCCGAGCAGAACCTGCACGCCACCGCGACGAAGTGGGCGATCGGCTTTACCGGCCCGCAGAAGCTCTGGGATCTCGTCACCGAGGGCAGCCTCCGCTACTACTTCTGAGCCCATGGTCCACAAGCCCGCGCCGCCTGCGCCGCCCGAAACGGATCTCGTCTTCAAGTCCGAGATCCTCGACGGCGTTGGCATGGCGCGGGTCGTGCGTCGCATGGCCTTCGAGATCCTCGAGCGCGCCGGCGCCGAGGCCTACTTCGTCGGCATCCGTACCGGCGGCGCCTTTCTCGCCGAACGCATGGTGCAGCTGCTGGCCGAAGCGGGTGAAGCGCGCCCCACGCTGGGCGCGGTCGACATCACGCTCTACCGCGACGACGTTTTTCTCGGTCTGCCCAAGCCCGAGGTCGGCGCCACCGAGCTGCCCGAAAGCGTCGATGGGCGGCTGGTCGTTCTGGTCGATGACGTCCTTTACACCGGTCGCACCGTCAGAGCCGCGATGGATGTGCTGGCGGACTACGGCCGCCCTCGCGCGGTGGCGCTTGCGGCGCTGGTCGATCGGGGCCGTCGCGAGCTGCCGATCCAGCCCGACTACTTCGGGGTGCGGGTGCAGACGGGCGCCAACCAATCGGTTCGGGTCATGTTGACGGAAAAGGGCGAAACCGACCGGGTCGTTCTGCGCGAGCGGGTGAGTCGCTGATGCCCGCCAGCGGCGAGCCCCGGGCGGCCGGCGAGGCCCGTGCGGCCGGAGAGACCCGTGCAGCGGGCACGGCCGGGTATCCCCATCGTCACCTGCTCGGGACCGAAGGCCTCACGGCGGGCGAGCTCACGACGATCCTCGATCTCGGCGAGCGTTTTCTCGAGCTGGCCAATCGACCGATCAAGAAGGTCCCGACCCTGCGGGGCAAGACGGTCATCAATCTCTTCCTCGAGAACTCGACCCGCACGCGTACCTCCTTCGAGATCGCGGCCAAGCGCTTGTCGGCCGACGCGGTCAACATCTCGGGCAGCTCGACCTCGACCAGCAAGGGCGAGACGCTGCTCGACACGGCTCGGAACATCGACGCCATGAGCCCCGAAGTGGGCGTCATCCGCCACGCCTACTCGGGCGCCGCTGCGATGCTGGCCAGTAACCTGCGCGCCTCGGTGGTCAATGCCGGCGACGGCACCCACGAACATCCGACCCAGGCGCTGCTCGACGCCTCCACGATTCGCGCACACAAGGGACGCATCGAAGGCCTCACGGTCACGATCTGCGGCGACATCGCGCATAGCCGCGTCGCTCGCTCCAACATCCATGCGCTCAAGACCCTCGGCGCCCGCGTGCGCGTCGCCGGCCCGCGGACGCTTCTCCCCATCGGCATCGAGCAGCTCGGCGCCGAGCCCTTCGACAGGATCGAGCCCGCCCTCGAGGGGGCCGATGTCGTCATGATGCTGCGGATCCAGAAGGAACGGCAGCAGGGCGGGCGCTTTCCCAACACGCGCGAGTACTCGCGCTACTTCGGCCTCAACGAGCGGCGCCTGGCGCTGGCGCACCCGCAGGCCATCGTCATGCACCCGGGCCCTATCAACCGCGGGGTCGAGATGGAACCCGGTATCGCCGATGGCCCCCGCTCGGTGATCCTGGATCAGGTGGCACGGGGCGTGGCGGTGCGTATGGCCGTGCTCTACCTGCTGGGCGGCGGCCAGGACGCCGAGTAGACGTTCGCGAGTCGGCATTCGCGGGGACGCTGACTCGGATTGCAGGCGGGGTTCCCGCCCTCGTCAGTCGATACAGAGCGAGTCGGCGGCGTCTTCGGCGAGCTGCGGCCCCTTGGCGCGCGCGCCTGCGCCAATGATGCGGTTGCAGCCGAAGGTCGTGTCGTACTCCGAGCACTTGCCCTTCCAGTAGCCCTTGGGCGGCGGGCCCGCTTGCACGACCTCGAAGCCGTCTTCGTCGGCCAGGCACTGACCCACGCATTCGGCGGCGTCCTTGCAGACCTTGCCGGCGTCCTTGGTCTTGCAGATGCACGATTCGACGTCGGCGAGGCCGTGACGGCCCCACTTGCCGCTGCAACCGTCACAGGCCTCCTTGGTGGAGGGGCGATCCGCGGGGGGCTGCTCGAGCGCGGCGGGCGTTGCCATCACGGCGGGGTTGCCGGGCGGCTTTTGGTTCTTGCAACAGGCGGTGACGCCAAATCCGAGCAGCAGCCCGGCAGCGGCGATGACGGCGGCCCGAATGGCAAGCCGAGAGGAAAAGAGGGATCGTTGCGACTGCGAAGCCATGACCTTCGAGTGTGCCCGCGTCGTCTCCCGCCCGCCAGATCAGATCGGTGGCACCGGAAGGTCGTTCCCGAAAGCGATTGACAGGGGGCACGGGCGCCCGTATTCCATCGGGACTCATGCCCGCCATCTGCCTCAGAGGCGGCCGGGTGATCGATCCGGCGCGCAACTTCGATGCGCAGGCGGACGTGCTTCTGCGGGACGGCTGGGTCGAGCGTATCGGCCCGGGATTGGACCCCGGCACGGGCAGCGGCGTGCGCGTGCTCGACGTGCGCGACTGCTGGGTCGTTCCCGGCCTCATCGACATTCACACCCACCTGCGCGAACCCGGGCAGGAATACAAAGAGGACATCGCCAGCGGCACGGCAGCAGCCGCAGCCGGGGGCTTCACGTCGATCTGCGCGATGCCGAACACCAAGCCGCCCAACGACAACCGGGCGGTGACCGAGTTGATGGTTCGCAGAGCGCGTGAAGCGGGCCTGGTGAAGGTCTACCCGATCGGCGCCATCACCCTGGGCCTCGGTGGCGAGACGCTGTCAGAG
>JANNNO010000596.1:0-1714 GCA_031398585.1 Myxococcales bacterium
GCGCTCGCGGTCGGCCGACACGTCCCAATTGAGATAGCCGCTTTTGGCATCAGCCAGCGAACGCGCAAGGGTGGTTTTCCCGACCTGCCGGGCACCAGCGAGAAAAACCATCTTCCTGCGCAGATCCTTTTCGAGCTGCGCTCGCAAGTACCGTGTTCGACTCACCTTCGAAGCATACGGCGTTTTTCACCGGCAGGCGAAAATCGCCGCGGCTATTTTTGCCCCCAGTAGAAATTCGCCTGGTCGAAGCCTTGGCGGGCGCGATGCGCCACGCATCCAACGCCTCCAACGGTTGCCCAGACCGGCCCGGGTGGGGCCTCTCTCACTCCTTGGCGATGTAGACGACGACGCAGGTGATGTTGTCGTCGCCGCCGCGCTGGTTGGCGAGATCAATCAGCGCGGGACCGGCCTCGCCGTAGAAGGTCTGCCCGAGAACATCGGCCAGATCCTTTTCGTCGAGATGGTTCGATAGGCCGTCCGAGCAGATCACGTAGCAGTCGCCCAGCTCCACTCGGTGCGAGTGGAGGTCAGGTTCCACAGTCGGCTCGAAGCCGACCGATCGCGTGATGATGTTCTTGAAGCGCTGAACGATCGCGTCCTCGGGCAGCACGAGGCCGGCTTTGATCTGCTCTTGGATCCACGAGTGGTCCTCCGTGAGCAGCCGCGCGCGGCCCTCGCGGTAGAGGTAGACGCGCGAATCGCCGACGTGGCAGACGGTCATCTCGGCCCCGTGAAAGAAGGCCGCCGTGAGCGTCGTGCCCATGCCCGATAGCTCCGGGTTGCGCTCGGCCTCGGCGTGAATCGCCGCGCCCGCCTTGCGGGTCGCCTCGCGCATCGCCGCCGCCACCTTGCGCAGGCCGCCCTGGCTGATCCCCTGCACCGGCGTATCGTTGCGCGGATCCCCGACCGCGGTCTCGTCGTCGCCCTTGGCCAGCTCGCGAGCCGCCGCAGCGGCAGCGGTCAGCTCGGCCGCCGCCGAAACCCGCAGCTCGGCCGCCAGCGGCTCGATCTCACGCTCGAGGATCTCGATGGCCAGATGGCTTGCGCGCTCACCGCCGAGGTGACCGCCCATGCCATCGGCCACGGCGAACAACCCAGCCTCCTCATTGCAGAGGTAGCTGTCCTCGTTGTGGTCGCGCTTGAGCCCAACGTCGGTCGTCGCCCATCCGCGGGCTTTCATAAACGGGATGCCCCGTCGCGGACCCTAAGGGGCCGCCGGGGCTCCTTTCTTTACGCGACGTTCGACCTGGAACGAGACCTTGTTCCCGCCGGCCCCCGCCCCGACTGCTTTGAGTCGCGCGCCCTGCACGCCGCGGCTGGTGAGGAACGCGACGATCACGTCGGCCCGCGCCTGCGTGTGCGGACTGGCGGCTCCATCGGCCTTCACTTCCACGGTCAGGGTCGAGATCTCGCTGTGCCCCTTCATGATGAGGGCGACCAGGTTGAGCAGCGTCTGGGTGGCAGGCGACAACGTCGGCGCGCTGGGCGGACCCGAGAAGTTGATCCGTTCGCGCAGGTCGATAGAGGCATCGTTCAGTTTGGCCAGCTCGGCTCCCGGATCGGGGCAGCCGTCCTCGTCCCGGTTGCCGTTGAGGGTCTCGGCCTGGCCCGGGCACTTGTCAGCGGCGTCGAGGAAGCCATCCTGATCGTTGTCTGGATCGGGGCAGCCATCGGCATCGTCGACGCCATCAGCGTCCTCGGCTTCGCTGGCGCA
>JANNNO010000617.1:0-11530 GCA_031398585.1 Myxococcales bacterium
GCAACCCAAGGACACCGCCGCGCTGGCTGCGCTCGCCAAGCTTTACCTGCATCAGAACAACTTCGCCGCTTACGCGCG
Source organism: Myxococcales bacterium (assembly GCA_031398585.1). GTDB lineage: Bacteria > Myxococcota_A > Polyangia > Fen-1088 > Fen-1088 > JANNNO01. The sequence goes on from JANNNO010000617.1 coordinate 79, forward strand.
GGCTCGCGTCCGGCAGGCCGAGGCGCTTGCCGGAGAGACAGCAGCGGCAGCGGCGTGGCTCGAGGCAGGCGCGGTCTATCGTGATCAGCTCGCAGATCCGGCCGAGGCGCGACGCTGCTTCGAGCAGGCGGTCGCAGCCGCTCCTCAGGATCCCGATGCCCTGCGCGCATTGGCGGCGCTGCTGACGTCCGACGGACAGCTTGCGGCGGGGCGAGCGCTGTACGAACGCCTGGTCAATCTGCTCGAGGACCCGACCGCCAAGGCGGCTGCGCTCACCGATCTTGCGCGTTGCCTCTGGGAACGCCCTGGCGACGGCCCGTTCGCGGTGGCCCGGCTCGACGAGGCGCTGACGCTTTCGCCCGATTATCTGCCGGCCGTCATCACGATGGCGGACCTCTACTACCGCGAGCATCAGTGGTCGGAGGCCGAACGGCGGTTGTTGCAGGCCATTCGGCGCAGCAAGGGCGAGCCCGGCGAGATCGCGCAGCTCTATCCCCGCCTCGGCGAGGTCTACGACAAGCTCGGACGCCTCGACGAGGGCTACCGGCACCTGCAAGAGGCCGAGCGCATGATGCCGGGTCAGCTGCTCATCCGGCTGGCTCTCGGCGAGAACCGCTTCCTGGCGAAGAAGTGGCGCGAATCGGTGCTGCACCTCGAGGGCATCGCGATGCACCCGCAGGCCCATCGTTTTCCGCTCGAGGTCGCCGAAGGACTCAGCCACGCGGCCTCCGCCGAGGTGAGGCTGAAACATCCCGAGCGCGCGGTGCTGCTCTACCAAGCCGCCCTGCGATTGACGCCGGACCACCAGGGCGCTCTGCGCGCGCTGGCCGAGCTGGCGCTGGGGCGTGGTGAGCAGGCCGAAGCGGCGCAGTACCTGCGGCGCCTGGCCGAGGGCGGCGGCGATCGGGCAGAACGCGCGCGACTTTACGAGCAGCTAGGTGACGTGCTGGCCGGCATGAACGACGGCGATGGCGCGCGCGGGGCTTACGCCGCTGCGGTCGAGCTATCGGGTGCGCTCGACGAGACTCATGTCCCGCTGCTGGAAAAGGCGCTGGTTCAGCACCGGGCGGCCAAGGCGCTGCCTGAAGCGGCCGAGATCGCCACGCAGCTCGTGACCATGACCTCGGATCCAGCGCAGCGGGCGGCCCGCCGGCGCGAAGCCGCGCTGTTGCTGGAAGAGCAGGGCGACTACGGTCGCGCAGGCGAGCTGCTGGAACAAGCGCTGGCCGAGAACCCCAAAGACGAAGCGGTGCTAAGCAGCGTGGTCACGGCTTACGAACGGGCCCGGCGCAAGACCGAGCTCGAGACCGTGCTTTCGACGACGTTGCCCGAGCTGCCGCCCTTGGGTGTCGATGCCCGCGGCCGGGGACGGCGCGCCGTGCTTTGGCAGAAGCTGGGCGAGTTGCGGCGTCGTCGCAACAAGGAAGGCGCCATCACCGCCTTCGAGACGGCCGTTGCAATCGACAACGATAGCGTCGAGGCGCGGGCGGCCTTGACGAAGCTCTACGGCGATAAAGAGGAGTACGCCGCGGCCGCGCTCGAGAATCACCGCCTGCTGGTGCTGGCCGATCTCGGTCGCGACGATTCCATCCGGACGCTGGCGCGCGCGCACGCGCAGAACGGCGAGATCGACCGAGCCCGCTGCCATTACGAATTGCTCGATCTCTTCGGCCTCGCCAAACGCGAGGACAAGGCCTTCTTGGCGACGCACATGGTGCCCAATCGCCGTCCCGAGGATCCCTACGGTGGAACGCTCGACGACACCGAGCGGGCGCAGCGGCTGGCGCATCCCGAAGCGCGGGTGATGGCGGAGGTCTGGTCGGCGATCTGGGAGGGCGTGCCAGGGCTGGGCGGCGTGACGCTCGAGAGCCTGGGGCTCACGCCTCTCGACAAGGTCTCACCGATCGCGGACGTGACCATCGCGCAGATCTTCGGCCAGGCGGCCAAAGCGCTCGACAACCGCCGCGCGAGTCTCTACGTGAACCCCAACCCGGTGTCGGGCGCGCCGATGATGCTGGTGCCGCCGCCGCCGTCGATCGTCGTGGGGCCCGCACTGGTGGAAGCCGCGCCCGAGCAGCTCCGTTTCTATCTCGGGCGTGCGCTCGAACTCTGCCGCCCCGAGTACATCCTGGCGACCGCGCTGCCGGCGGGTGACTTCAACACGCTTCTCAGCAGCCTGCTCAAGGCCTTCCATCCTCGCCACGCCCGCTGGCGCGCGGGGGATGGCAGCGCCGCCAGCGAGCAGGCCGCGAAGTTGAAAAAGGCGCTGCCGTACAAGGTGGCCAAGCGCCTGGCAGAGCTCTTCCAGGAAAACGAGACCCAGTCGTGGAGCTCGGTCCGCTGGCGCGCGGTGGTCGAGGAGACCGGCAACCGAGCGGGCCTGCTCCTGTGCGGCGATCTCGCGACCGCGGCGCGCGTGGTGCTGGCCGAATCGATGCCAGGTGCCGAGGCGACGCCGGAGACTTTCCTGGCCGCGGCGAGCAAGCCGGGGCCTCTGCGCGAGATGTTGCGCTTTTCAATCAGCAACGCGTGCTTCGCGCTCCGCGAGGCACTGGGCACCAGCGTGCCGCGGGCGGTGGCGGCCTAACCAGCCGCGCGGGGGCGGGCCGAGGCTGGCGAAAAGAGCGGGGCCATCGGCAACTTGCAAAGTGGAGTCTGGGGTCACCCCGGGCTAATGTGACGCGTAGTTTTTCCCCAGGAGGACCTAACATGAAACGTTCGTATCTTGGATTCAGCGCAAAGGCGGCCGTCGGCGTACTCGCACTCGGCCTCTCTCTCGGTATCGGTTGTGCGAAGGACGACCCCGCAACCCCACCAGCCGGCGGCACCGGCGGTAGCAAGACCGGCGGCACCGGCGGCGGCGGCACGGCGACGGGTGGCACGGGCGGCGGCGGCACGGCGACCGGCGGCGGCGGCGGCACCTCGACGGGTGGCGCAGGCGGCGGCGGTGCGGGTGGCGCGGGCGACACCGCCGCGGGTGAGACCGGCGGGGGCGCAACGCCGACCTTCACGCAGGTTCAGGCTGTCTTCTCGAGGAAGTTCTGCACGGCTTGCCACGCTGGCGGCACGGGTGCGACGCTTCCCTCGGCTATGGACCTGAAGAAGCACGAGCACCTGCTCGCTGATTCGATCCAGTGCACGGGCGCCATGGCGAAGAAGCGCGTGAAGCCTGGCGACGTGGCAGGCAGCTACCTTATCAACAAGCTGAGGGGCGTCGGCATGTGTTCCGGCGACCGTATGCCCAAGGGCACCCCTGCCGCGAGCGAGGACGACATCAAGCTCGTCGAAGATTGGGTCAAGGGCGGCGCCCCGATGTAATCGCGTCGGAGCGCTTGCAGCAGGCGCTCCGGCGGGGGTGAAAAACCCCCTGTTGCCGCGTTGACACCCTCGGGAGGCCCGACTATAAGTCTGCCTCCCAACGCGAGGATGGCGGAATTGGTAGACGCACTAGCTTGAGGTGCTAGCGGTTAACAGCCATGGGGGTTCGATTCCCCCTCCTCGCACACCGGAACCCTCTGTGAAAACAGAGGGTTTCGTCGTTTCTGGGGTCTGGGTCATGTTGTCGATCTCACCCTCGGTTCCTGATGCCTCAAGGGCAGGAACCGGGACCGAGAGCAGCAGTCCCCGGACGTCCCTTGCAGCGCGGGCTTCATCGACCCCGGGCGCGAGGTAGTGACGCTGGGTCGTTGAGTAGCTGCGGTGGCCAAGCATCGCCACAACGTCAGCGGCCGTTGCCCCTCGCACTCGAGAGAACGAGGAATGCATCCCGCGGAGGGCATGGGCGGTCAGCTTCGGCAAACCGGCCGCCATGCAGAGCTGCACAGGACGGCGATTGAGGAAGTCCCGCCGGGCCTTTGACTTGTTTTGGTCGCACGCTTCCACTGACCCTCGAAGACGAACAGCAGGTGGTCGCCGCGGCGGCTCCCGGCCTGCGCCAGCAAGATCGGTTGGAGAAGCGGCGGAACGTTCGCGGCACGCTTGGCTGCCTGCGTCTTCGTGCCGTCGACCCAAAGGATGGTGCCGCCGGCATCAATGTCCCGCACCTTGAGGTCGCCGCCTCCCCGGGCGGGTCCCGAAGGACAGGGCAGTGACGATGGCAATCGCTGCAGGATCACCAGCCGCAAGCGCCCATCTCTACCAGGCGTCGAGCTTCGTCCACACGCCCTTGCGTCTTCCCGCGCTTCTTCTTCCCCTTCTTGATCTCGATGAGACGGAGAACCTCACCTCGAATGATACTGGCCTTGCGCAACTACTCGGTGAACCCGCGCAGGGCTGCGAGCACTCCGATCTGGGTGTCTTTGGCTGCGGCTGCGATGTGCTCGTTCCAAGCCTTCACCCAGGGGAAGGCTTCGGCAGGTACTGGGCGGTGGTCTTTGATAACGGCAGCGAGCCGCTACCGCAGCGTCTCGATGGTGGAGGCTTCGACCTCGGTCGTTCGCGCGAGTAGGTAGCGGTCGACCTCTACGCCGATCGGGTGGCCACCGACGATGATGTGTCTCCGCTCGGAATCGGCCCATCGCTGGGCGTCTTCCTCGGTCGCGAAGTCCCTATGGCTTTTGGTGTCGCCCGCGGGACGGTAGTAGGCGCGAAACTTTCGATGGTGGGGCTTCGGTTGCCCCACCCACTTGTAATACGTGATCATGGGTTCCTCCTATTCGTCGGAGGAACCGGCGTCGTCAGCTCTGCGGTTGTCATCAGGGAGCCGGTCGACGTCTAGCGCGTTGTCGTTCTGCGCGCACGCGCCTTGCGGACGCCAGCAGCTACCCGCTCCTGGAGGCGCGACGGCGATAGAAAGAGATCGGTCATACGATCGGCTTGGCGATGGCGATGAGGTCCGCGATGGGTTGCATACCCCATTGTAGCGAACGGACTTGCGTCAGCGTTTCCAACGCGTCAGCGCGACGAGATGGATCAAGGGTCGGTGTCTCGGAAAATAATTTTCCGGTTGTGCGGGCTGGAGCAGTTGGTTTAGTGTGCATTAGACAAACTACGTCAAATGGCGTTGACAACGCGATGAGCCATGGCGCATCCTGGGGGTCGTGGAATTTTCACAACCCAAAACCAACGCCCCTTCCTCCGACCCGAAGCCCGCGAAGAAGACCCAACCCGAGCCGCAGCAGTCGTTCGTGTTTGGCGGTGGCGGTCAGCCGCCACAGGAGCCACCCGCGACGGCGGTCAGCTCGCCAGGTCCCAGCGGCCTCGGCTGGACCCACGGCTACGACCCGAAGCTCGAGGGTGACGAGTGAGCTGCTGGACAACCATTCGCTCAACCACCGCTCTCGCGCGTCGATCGGGTACGATCGCGACGTGACTATCCCCAACTGGATAGCTGTCGTCGTCGGGGGTGTCGGGGTGACGGCGGCCGTTGTGGTGAAGTACTGGGACAAGGTCCGCGGCGGCCTGATGTGGCTGGCTCGCCGGCTGTTTCCCACTGAGCGCCAGACGGAGATGTCTCAGATCGTGTTCGCTCTCGCGAGAATCGACGCTGAGGGCTTGTTGAACATCAAGCTGTCCGAAGGGACGATGACTCAAAAAGAGAGAACAGAAGCGGAGGACCGTCTTCTCTGGCTTGATGACGAGAGGAACCGGCTCGTGCGGGTGCTGACCGAGCTGAAGTTCCCCGGCATCATCCCGGGCAGGTCGTGGTCCCGTCCGCCGCCGAAGCGTCGTGTTCCCGGCAAGTGGGACCGGCCTTGAATCCCGTTGCTTTCGACAACGATCTCCTCAACCTCCGCGCCCGCGTGTCGATGGAGAGGGGATGCTCAACTGCACCGACTGCACAAAGGAGATCGCCGGGGCTCCGAAGTTGGAGAGCTTGACGGTCACGATCGCGGAAACTGGGGGAACGATGGTCTTGACCAACCGTTTTTGTGCCGAGTGCCACGGTCGGATTCCGAAGGACCGCATCGGACGTCTTCAACACCTCGCAGGGTTGTATTGCCGACACGCGCCCGATGCTGTGATGGTTCTCGAACGATAGGGCCCCGTCGCGGAACGCTGGGCCTACTCGCCGTCCTCCCCGCCGCCCGCGAGCTTGCCGTCCTCCCTCGGATCGGCCCCCGCGTTGTCGTTGGTCGGTCGCATCTCAGCCACGAACCGAATGAAGTCGTCGAGCCGGAAGCACACGAAGTAGTCGGTGCGGTTCTCCTTCACGATGGCGACGGGCGGCCCTTGGAGGCCCCTCTTGCGGCGGAGCGGGACCCATGGAGGGGCGTGAAGTTCATCCGGACATTGGGGCTGACGCAATTCCGACTATCTGCTTTGCAAAACCCTCCTGGCCTTTCTTGAATGGTATTGCGATTGACCTGTGGATTTTGAGCGGTGTGGGAGGCGCGGCGGACCATGCTGATTCCCGCCACCGACTCCTCACCTCGAGCGCTGAGCGGCGACACCGAAGACGCGGCGGCCCGCAACCGGCGCTGGATCGATGCGCGTGTCGGGGAGTCCGCCGGGCACCGGCATCTGGGCCCTTGTTGAGTCTACGGTTCGGGGGGAAGCCTGCCGATTCTACTCGCCACGGAGGTAGGGGATGAACAGGTGGGTGGCGGGCTTCGCGTTGCTGGTGACGACGGGGGCGGGCTGTGCCCATCGCGCCGGGATGGCTACGGCGAGGCGGGTGGTAACAGAGCCGCCGCCGGCACCGGCGCCGGAGTGCGTTCATACGCTCAAGTCGACCGACCCGGCTGGTGTCCAGGTGGTGGCAACCTGTCAATCTCGAGACCCTCGCCACACGGTAGCGCTGCTCGCCGACGCAGCAGACGAAAAGGCCACGGCGGCCGCCATCGCGTTCGGCGCCACCAAGCGAATTGTGTTCAGTGGATCGCGGCCCCAGGTGGCCCAGGAAACCCAGATGGAGGAGGGACCGCAGGTTTGCACAACCAAGAGCAACGCCACCCAGCGGTTCTTCGCTGCGCTGGCCAACTCGAACAACAATGCGAGCACGAACTGTACGAGCAACGCGTACGGGCCCACGGTGAACACGAATTGCGCGCACAAGCCAGCGTCGGCTCCGATCCTCCTTCGACCTGACGAGACGACGTGCTCGCCCGGCAGGATGATCGAGGTCACGAGGACCACGGTCAGCGTGGTGGGCTGGTTTCTGAACGATGCAGACCTCACCGCGTTGGACTTGACCAAGTTCACGGCCAACGACCGTCTTATCAACCTCGTACCACCAGTGAGCGCTCCGCCGGCGACGCCTCGGTGACCCTATGGATCCCCATCGAGGGCATCGAGCAACACGAGCAACTTTCGACGCAGGGAGCGGCCCTGTCAGCCGCTTCGTGGATGGAGGACGGCGGCGGAGTCTCTACCGGGAGTCCTCGAATGTCCGGTCACCGACAGGCCCATCCTTCCGGAAACTGCATGCAGGTGAGAGCGCCCTCGCAGGTGCCTTTGCTTTCAGCGAAGAAGCCTGGAGTCGTGTAGGCGCTTCCGCAGCAGGGGAAGTTCTCCTTGCCGCAGTTGATGCAAGTGTCTTGGGGTCTGGAGCAGATGAAACCTCCGCCACATGGGCGCCCACCGCCCTTGCAGCAGGTATCATTCTGACCCCCGCAGGTCGTGCAGCTTCCGTTCTGGCAGTAGGCGTTGCTTCCGCAGCCGCCCTTTTTGTCGTCGACGTCGCCCTTGACGCATGTCGAGTTGCCGTTGCCATCGCACTGGATCTTTCCCGCGTGACAGGCCGTGGCCTTGTAGTCGCACGGCGCCCCAGGCTGGCAGGGCGAAATGCAGGCGCCGCTGCTGTTGCAAACCTTGGTGTTCCCGGCGCATGAGCCGCTGGTCTTGTTCCCACCGCCGTCGATACACCTCGGCTGGCTGGCGCCCGCAGGGCAGGACCAGATCCCCTTGCGACAATTGTCCCTTCCGGGATTGTCGGAGCACTCACCGGCCGGTGCCATGCACTTAGGCGAGCAGGCGCCGTTGGCGGGATTGCAGTTCTCGGTGCTCGAGCACTTGTCACCGGTCTCTGTGCAAGATCCGCCTGGGCAAGTGATCGTGCCGGTCCGGCACTTGTTAGCTGGGCTGCATGGGCCTGGCTTGCACGGGACCACGCACTGATTGTTCTCGCAGGCCTTGCCAGCGCCACAAGATGAGTCGCCGTTGCAGCAGACCTTGCACGAGTTGTTGCCGCAGTCCCTCGTGCCGCCGGGACATTCGCCGATCGCACATTCGCCGTTCGAGCAGATCCCTGCCTTGTCACCGACCTTCGGGCAAGCGGCGCCGTTCGTCCATTGACCTTGGGGACTGCAGGTCTGGGGCGTGCTTCCGTTGCACTTCTTAGTGCCCGGCTGACAGACCCCTGCGCACGCCCCGTTCGTGCAGATGAACGGGCAGGTCATCGAGGTCTGCCATGTGCCGCTGGCATCGCAGGTTGAAGAAACCAGACCCTCGCACTTCTTTGCGCCGGGCTTGCATTCACCCGCACATTCGCCTGCGCCGGCGCAGACGTAAGGACAGCGTTGGCCGGGTTCCCAAGTACCCATGGCACTGCACATCTCGGGTGCTCCGCTCGAACCGCATCTCTTCGCTGCCGGCGCGCACGAACCGCCGCAGCTGCCGCTCGAGCAGATATTTGCGCACGCGGCGCTGGCCAACCATTTGCCGGTCTCGTCGCACGTCTCGGGAGTCAGGGCGCGGTCGCCGCCACATCGCTTGCTTGCGGGTTTGCACTCGCCCGTACATTCACCCTGGCCGCTGCAGACGTTCGGGCAGGCTTGGGCGGCCGGCACCCACGTGCCGGTGTCGTTGCAGGTTTCAGGAGTCTGATCGAAGCCGCAGTGTTTTTCCCCAGGCTTGCATGCGCCTGCGCAAGCGCCCGCCGTGCAGATTGCCGGACAGGGTTCCTTCTTGATCCATGCGCCAGCGACGGTGCAGACCTCGACGTCGGTTCCACTCGCAGAGCATCGGGTTTCCCCGGCTGCGCACGCGGCTGCACTGCCGCCCGCGCCTCCCGCTGACGGCGCGTCTATGGTGGCGCCACCGTTACCCGAGCTTCCGCCCTCGGATCCCGACCCACCATTTGCCATCTCGGTACCGCCCTGCCCAGAACTTCCGCCACTCGCACGGCCTCCGGTCGCTCCGCCCGCGCGGTCTGGCTGAGGCGGGCACGGCTTGCTGCGGTCAGCGTCCGGGTTCGAGCACATCACCGCACCATCCCTGAGTTCCAGGCACGATGCAGCCAGTAGCGCAGAGCTGGCGAGAATGAGCAGCGCGAATGAGTTCTTCATTTTGGCGTGAGTCGGTCAGAGGCTTCGGAAAGTTGCTTCGCCAGAGGGGAGTCCCCGGGCGATGAGGCGCACTAGAACACACGCGAGACGACGCTGGAAGTGGCCGGATTCCGGTCAATCTGTGATGCGTCGATTTTCGACGATGCCTCGAGAATACCCGGTAGCGTCGCACGGCCGGTCCGGGCCGCGGCCAATCCCAATCCGCCGTACTAGCGGTCTTCGCGACGGCGTCGCAGAGAATCCATGACACGTCCGATGGGCCGATTTAATGACGGGCAGTTGGAGTCATCTCGAATGCCCTCTTGGAGAAACAGATGGTGAGACCTCCTGTGCTGGCAGGGGCCGGAAACAGCATCGATCTTTTCGCGGTTACGCGAGCCGAGTGCCGGTCGCTCAACAGCATGATCGACAGTCCGCTCGTGAGAGGTGCCGTCGAGGAGGCCGCGGCCAAGAACATTTACGCCGGCGAGATCTTGATGATGGTGGTGAAGATAGTCGCGTGGCTCAAGGGAGTGGAGAAGCTTGACAGCCCGTCCGACTACCAGCCGATCGCCGGGGCTGCGCGATCGGTGTTCGAGATCGCGACGGATCTAACTCTCTTCGCGTTCGACCACGAGCTGTACAGCATGCCGAAGTTCCGGGCCTGGCATGAATCCGCAAAGCTCGACTACGCGGAGAAGTTGCACGCCGCCTTCCCCGATGATGACGAGAATGCCAACCTCGCCACGGTCATTGCTCGGAAAGGAGAGATTCAGAGCGAGAGAAACCGCCACTGGCCCACGAAGAACGGCAAGCCGACCCAGCATCCTCAGCGTTGGACTGGTAACAACCTCGGAGTGGACGCGGAAGCGGCTCAGAAGTTTGCGCCCCAGCACGAACACTTCCGCTTGTATAGGCGCGAGATTGCGAAGCTGAACTGGAGCGTCCATGGCAGCGGCACGTGGTACAGCAACGTGCCCGGATCGGACTTCCCGGCCTTGGTGGTGTTGGCCCAAAGGAACCTCGTCAGCTGGGCCTTGGTCGCGGCGGAGATGGCGTTGCGGACTCCGTTCGTGAACGGATGGAGTCAGGGCACGGAGAGGCGTTTCGTCGCTGGAAAGGCGGCCGTTGAGCGGGCGGGGCAGGTGGCTTACATGAGGACGCCATCCGGACAGAAGCAATGCGCCAGCACGGCTTCATCAAATAGCCGATCGTCGTGCTTCCGTACTTGGGACCTTGCACGCCCGTCTTGCTCGCTCCACGTTCACGCGGGCCCTTGAAACGCTCTTGGCCGATTTGGTCGACTTGCCGACTGCGCCTTCGGCGAGCGTGCTCACCAGATCGGGCCATCGCGATGGGGGCGGAGCGAAGCGAAGGCCCATCGGCAGAGGTTTCACATCGCCAGGCCGCGGCTGATCTCGTCGCCCTCAAGGTCTGGGCCGCCGACCAGTTCGCCTACGACCTCGTCCAGGTCGTGGCCAAGAACTCCCCCATTGCGATCACGAACCTCTACCGCCACCTGCACGAGCACGTCGCCGGCTCGCACGTGCAGGTCTTCAACGAAGAGCGGTTCGGCGACGCGGCCGCGATCACGCTGGACGAGTTCGTCGTACGCAAGAGCCGCTGAGAAGCTGAGCCGTCCCGCCGAGTCGGGACCGACGGCGGACGCCCGACCTCCAGCCCGTGACTTTCCAACACGACGTCCGTGAGCCCGACTCGGCCTGGCACGGATCCGGCCTGAGGGGATTGACAGCCGGTGTGAACACTTCCAGATTCGCGCTCAGTACGCGAATCTCGCGGGAGCACGCCCATGCGCACACCGGCCACGAACACCATCCGCGCGCTGCTGTCATTGTTGGGCGCTCTCGTGCTCCCCGCAGCGTGCGAGAACGAGGCGAAGGATCCAGGTGCGCCGGGATGCGCGCCCGGTGAGTGCCCGTCCCCCGCCGTGACGGACGCGGCCCCGCCGGATGTTCCAGGAGCCGCAACCACGACGCCCGCAGCGGGCGCGCTGCCAGGGGAGACGTTGCCGCCGAGCTCCTTCGTCTATTACAAGGACGTCAAGGACAGCAACGGCAAGTATCACCGCCACATCTGGACGTATGACATCCTGACCAGGACGGGGCGCGAGATCACCGACATCGATCGCGCGCACACGAAGATCGCGACGATCGGCGGCGATCGTCTCGCCATCTCGCCCGATCGCCGATGGGTGGCCTTCATCTCGCATTTTCGCCCTTCGCGCG
>JANNNO010000618.1:0-18219 GCA_031398585.1 Myxococcales bacterium
ACGATCGCGGTCGTCGTGCATCACAACCAACGCGCCCCCAACGTCTTTGGCCCCCTGCTCGATCGCATCGGCACGCTGCCGGTCACCACCGTCGCCGACCGGGCGCCGCTGGAAGCTGGGCGCGTCTACGTGCCGGTGAGCGATCACCACCTGATCATGGAAACCGGCTGGCTCCTCGTCTCTCGCACCGCCAGGGAGAACCGGGCACGCCCCGCCATTGACCCCCTCTTCCGGTCAGCCGCCCGTGCTTACGGCCGGCGCGTCGTGGGCGTCATCCTTTCGGGAAATCTCGACGACGGAGCCGCGGGTCTACTCGCGATCCACCAAGCAGGAGGAATGACCGTGGTACAGGACCCCAGCGACGCTGTATTCCCGGGAATGCCGAGCAGCGCCCTCGCCGCCGTGCCCGGCGCCGTCAAGGTACCGCTGTCGGAGATCCCGCGTCTGCTCCTGGCGGCGGTCGCGGGCGACAGCCCGATGCCGGCTGCAAGCCCGCAGATCAGGGACAACGAAAAGCGGAGCGCCAATGGCAACGGCAGCAACGGGAACCATGGATCGCCGGAGCTCGGTGCCGCCCCTCCTCCTCCTCCCGGCGGCGGTCCTGTCTCGCTCACCTGCCCCACCTGCCACGGGGCGGTCGGCGAGACCGATGTTGGCGGCACGGTGGTTTTCAACTGCCACACCGGCCACACCTTCGGAATCGACAGCATGCTCGCCGCGCAGGACGAGGATCTCGAGATGGCGCTCTGGTCGTCGGTCCGGGCGCTGCAAGAGAAGGTCTTCTTCATCGATCGGCTCACTGCGCGTGACACGGGTCCGGCCCCGAACACGATGAGTGAACGGCGCCTGGAAGAACGCGCGCGGCTGCTCCACCACGTTGCAACCCTGCGTCGCATGCTCGAGGTAGGTTAGTCACTCCGAGAATCCGGTTGGGCCGGCCTCGGATCAGTGGCAACGTAGCTCGGCGACTATGAAGAAAAAGAGCGGGCCGCGGACCGGGACACGACCGCCGCAGGTCAAGCCGTCCGGTAACGGCCGCACGCCGACAGTGAAGTCGGCACGCAAGAGCCCGGTGGGGATCAGCCGCGTTCTCGGGCACCGCGTGCCGCACCCCACGCCGGAAGGCCGCCAGGGGCCGAGTCTGGCGCCACCGTTCCTGGTTGCTGCAATCGGGTCTTCCGCCGGCGGTCTCGATGCCCTCCGGGCGCTCATGCAGCCGATCCCGCGCGAAACAGCGCTCGCTCTGCTCATCGTCCAGCACCTCTCGCCCGATGAACCGAGCCGCCTGACCGAGCTACTCGCACGCCATTGCCAACTCAAAGTGCAAGAGGCCGCGCACCGCATGCGCATCGAGCCCGGCAGCGCCTACGTCATTCCTCCCAATTACGAGATGACGGTCTCGGACGGCTGCATCCTTCTCGATGTGCGGCGAGGCGAGTCGGTCTCCACGATCATCGATCGCATGTTCCACTCGGTCGCCAATCAGTACAAAGAAAAGGGCATCGCTGTCTTGCTCTCGGGCGGCGGTCTAGACGGCTCGGCGGGGATTCGCGAGATCAAGATGGCGGGCGGGATCTGTCTTGCACAGACTCCCGACGAGGCCGCCTTCGCCAGCATGCCACGCGCCGCGATCGCCACCGGCATGGTGGACGCCGTGCTGACAGTTGCGGAGCTCAGCGACGAGCTGGTCCGTCTGTCTCGCCATCCGTTCTTCAGCGAATCATCCGCGATGGGCGAGGCAGAGCCCGTCGGTCAGGACGCGCAGTTGCGGCGGATCTTCCAGCTGCTTCGCCGCTCGAGTGGCATCGATTTTTCGCAGTACAAACTGCCGACGATTCTCCGTCGCATCCAGCGTCGTATGGTGCTCAACCGTCTCGCCACGATGGCAGACTACCTGACGACCTTGCACGGCCAGCCGAGCGAGGTCGCGGCCCTGCAAGAAGACCTGCTGATCCACGTGACCAGCTTCTTCCGGGACCCTGAATCGTATGAAGCGCTCACCTCCACCGTGTTGCCGCGTTTGCTCGACGGCCGCGGTGACGAACCGATTCGGGTCTGGGTCCCCGGCTGCTCGACTGGCGAAGAGGCCTATTCGATTGCGATCGTCTTGCTCGAATTCCTGGCCGACCAGCCCACCAAGGCCGCCATCCAGATTTTCGGCACCGACGTCAGCGATCGCACCATCGATAAGGCCCGCGCCGGCCTCTACCCCGACTCGATTGCCCACGATCTGTCGCCCGAGCGTCTGCGGCGCTTTTTCAGCCGCTTCGATGGCGGCTACCGGATCAGCAAGGCGCTGCGCGAACGATGTGTCTTCGCCCGCCAAGATCTGACGCGCGACCCGCCGTTCTCCAAGCTGGATCTCATCGTCTGCCGGAATCTGCTGATCTACCTGGACCAGAGCGCCCAACGAAAGGTGCTCGGCGTCTTCCACTACGCCTTGAAGCCGAACGGCTTCCTGGTGCTCGGCCGATCCGAAACCGTCGGTCCCAACGCGGATCTGTTCGGCGTCGCAGAGAAACGTTTCAAGATTTACTCGAAGAAACGCGTGGCCATACGGCCGGGAATGGAATTCCGCAGCCCAGAGCCGGTCTTGCCGGAAGAGCCGCGGCCCGCGTCACCGCTGCGATCGTCGAACCCGGAACGCCCAGGCAATGACCTCGCCGCCGAGGTCAGCCGATTTCTCATCGACCGGTACGCGCCCGCGGGCGTGGTGGTGGATGGTCACTTCCGGATCGTTCGCTCGCGCGGTCCGACCGGCACTTTCCTCGAGCTGCCCACGGGCGAGGCATCGCTCGACATCTTCAAGATGGTCAAGCCCGGGCTGCTGTCAGGGCTGCGATCCGCGCTCCAGGAGGCCCGGACGCGCGGACTCCCCGTGCGCAAAGAACAGGTTCGTTTTCGCCACGAGGGGACCGTACGATTGGTCTCGATCGAGGTCACACCCGTGGGTGCCCTCGAGGAGCGCCACTTCCTCGTGCTTTTCGAAGAGACGGTCCGAAACCCGGGTCAAGCCGACAAGGCGAAGGGCACGGCGAAGGGCAAGGCGGTTCCGGGCCGACGACGCAAGATCAGCGATCCGGAGGTCGAGAGCCTCGAGGATGAGCTGTCAGCCACACGCGAACATCTGCAGGCGATCATCCACGATCTCGCTGCCGCGAACGAAGAGCTGCAGTCGGCCAACGAGGAGATCCTCTCGAGCAACGAAGAGTTGCAGTCGACCAACGAAGAGCTAGATACCGCCAAGGAAGAGCTGCAGTCGACCAACGAGGAGCTCAGCACGCTCAACGACGAGCTCGAAGCGCGCAACGCGGACATGTCCGAGCTCAACAGCGATCTCATCAACCTGCTGGCGAGCGTACAGATCCCCATCGTCATCGTAGACGCCGACCAACGCATTCGCCGATTCACGCCGGCGGCGGAAAAGACGCTGAACCTGATCGCTTCGGACGTGGGCCGCCCCATTGGCCACATCCGCCCCAACATCGTCTGTCCCGATCTCGAGTCGCTGATCACGCAGGTCATCGACACGATGACGATTCGCGAACAGCAGGTCGAAGATCACGAGGGGCGGCTCTTCTCGTTGCGCATCCGCCCCTATCGCACGGTCGACAACAAGATCGACGGCGCCGTGCTCACGCTCTACGACGTCACCAATCTGCGCGACAAGGAACTCGAGCTGCGCACGGCGGAGCAGACCGGTCAGGCGATCATGTCGACGGTCAGAGAGCCGATCCTGCTACTGGACGACGACCTGCGTGTGCGAACCGCCAACCGCGCTTTCTGTCAGACTTTTCGCCTGCGGCTCGACGAGATCGAAGGTCGCTTCATTTACGACATCGGCGGTCGCGGGTGGGACATCCCGGCCCTGCGCGAGGCGCTCGAAACAGTGCTGCCCCAACAGAAGAACTTCGACGCCTTTCCCGTCGAGTTCGACTTCGCGGGCGTCGGTAGCAAGCGACTCTTGCTCGACGGCCGTCGCCTCGAGGCGGGGCGACCGGGGCGCGGCGTGATCTTGCTGATCATGCACGACTATGACGACAGAGCGCCCGTCGCGGGCGAGGCGCGTTCGTCGCCCAGCCTCGAGTCGTAGCCCGAATTCGCTCTACTTTGCCTTGGTTCGGGCCCGGACGGAGAGTCGCCCGGTTTTCCCGCTCCGGCCCGGACCTGGCGCGGCGCTCGACCTCGGGACGCGCTGCACTGGCCGCACCTTCGGAGTGCGAGTTGCGGGCGGCATGGGCAATTTCTTCGGACGCTTCCAAGCATCGTCTTCCAGCTGAGCCGCAATCCGAATCGCCTGCGACAGCGTCTCGACCACGACCGCCAGGCTCGGGCCCTGCGCCCAGTGGCAGGTGGCGTCGCGACAGATCAAGTCAATACGCAGACGAATCGCCGCCAGCGAGTTGTTCAATTCGTGCAAAAGCCGGCGGTCGGCATCCAACGATCCTGCGAGGCGACGTCCTTTTGACTTGGTCATCTAAGGTCTTCCAAAGGATGGAGTTGAAAACCGGAACGTCAGTCGAGAAAAAAGCTGCTACAAACCCAGCGGGCAACATGGCGGGCCGTCGGAGAGCGCACGGTCGGGGTGCGGGAGGTTCGGATGGGGAACGATCGCCGCCGGCTTTCGTGCCCGCCGACTTCTTGCCGCCAGATTACGTAGTCGAGCTGGGTGACTTTCTCGGCAAAGAGCAGGATCGGTACGCCGAGCTGTACGATTTCATGCCGCTGCCGCTATTCACGGTGGATCGCATTGGAATTATCCGTGAGCTGAACCACCGGGCCACGACGCTGCTCGGTGCCGCCCGATCGAGTCTGCTCGGCAAGACCTTCGTATCGCTGATGACTGTCAGCCAACGCTCGCCCCTGCGCAAGCACCTCGCAGCCTGCCGCCGCTCGAAATCGTCGACCCCGCTTTCCATGAAGTCCTGTCTCGAGACGCCGGGCGGTGAGCTTCCGGTCGAGGTGGTGACTTTGCCCGCGCCCGATCCAAGCCGACCCGCCTACTGGATCTGTCTGCGCGAGCTCACCGACGAGAGGCTCGCCGAGGGGGATCGAAAACGTCTGCTCGAATCCGAGCAGGCAGCGCGCGCCGCGGCCGAGGCCAAGGAGATCTTCATCGCGGTGCTGGGACACGAGCTGCGTTCGCCGCTTGCCGCGATCGGCGCATCCGCGGCTGTGATCAAGCGAGGCGAGCTGAGCCCGGATCAATTGCTCACCGTGGCCAATCGGATCGAACGCAACGTACAGGCGCAGTCGCGACTGATCGAAGATCTCATGGATGCAACCAGCGTGCTGCGCGGCAAGGTCAGCCTCGCGCTCGAGTCCATCGATCTGCACGAGATCGCCCAAGATGCCGTCGCGGGCTTCGCGGTCGAGATTGCCGGCAAGTCACTCAAGATAACCGTGGATCTAACGGCGCAACGATACGTCGTCAACGGCGACGAGCTTCGCTTGCGTCAGGTGCTCTGGAACCTGGTGAAAAACGCCATCAAGTTCACCCCTGCGGGAGGCAGCGTGATGCTGCGCTCGTGGAACAACGGTAACATTTTGGCCCTTGAGGTGAGCGATACCGGCGTGGGCATCGAGCCCGAGACTCTGCCGCGCCTGTTCGAACCTTTCGAGCAGGCCAAACGCGGCAGTGGCGGTGGTGTGGGCCTGGGCCTTGCTATCGCCCGAGGAATCGTTGATTTGCACAAGGGTCGACTGATCGGGACCAGTGCAGGGACCGGTCGCGGCGCCAGGTTCGTTGTGGAGCTCGAGACCGTCGAAGTTCCACGCGCAGCAGCCGCCGAGGTTCCCCTCGCGCAGAAGGGCAATGGCGAACGTCGCCGCGTGCTGCTGGTCGAGGACAAGGAGGATCTCTCCGAATCGCTTGCCAGTCTGCTCGACCTGGAAGGTTTCGAGGTGGTCGTCGCCCCGACCTTCGCCGCAGCGATGCAGACGGACCTCGCCTCGATCGACGTCGTCTTGAGCGATCTCGGGCTGCCCGATCGCAGCGGGCTCGAGCTGCCGCGTGAGATCCGAGCGAATTTCGATGTGCCAGTCATCGCGCTGAGCGGATACGCCGGGGACAGAGATCGCATGCGATCGCAGGAGGCGGGCTTCGTCGATCACATCGCCAAACCAATCGCCTTCGGAGCTCTGCTCAAGGCGATTCAAACTGCCTTGCGGGGACGTCGCAAACGGGCGCTTTCCGCCCCCACCGAGTCCGCCGTCAGCCGCGGCAACGCCTGAACGTCAGCGCCGCCCGTCCTGGGGGGCGTGACAGCCGCGCGCCCGCCGCAAACGCAAGACAAGCCCAAGCCCGAGGCGGGGAGACGCCTTCGAACTTCACCATTCCTCGCCAAGCGGCGCGTCAGTCCGGCCAACGCTCGCCGGATGTCGGTAGCTGGCCTCTGGCGGGCGAGGTGAGACACATAGGTACCATGCGCTCGATCGCCTCTCTTCCCCTGGCTCTGGCCCTCACTTTGGTTGGCTGCGGAACTCCTGCCGAAACTCCCGGTTCGACGGGCGCGGGAGGGTCGGTCAGCCCGGCTCGCTCGGGCGGAAGCGGGGGCAAGAGCAGCGGTTCCGGGGGTTCGGGCGGCTCGGCATCGGGCGGCAGCGCCAGCGGGGGAGCGCCGGCGTCGGCCACCGGCGGTGTGATGGGCGCGGCCACGGGTGGGGGGACAGGCACGGGTACCGGCGGGACCTCACCGGCGACCGGCGGTTCGACGGGCACTGTTGACGCGAGCGCACCGGGTGATGCGGGCGGCGAGACCTCACCTCCCGGTGCCGGGGGACCACCCAACACCGCGGGCCTCGGGCCGGGAAGCGCCGACGATTCCCCGCCGCTGGTGCTTCCCGGATCGAAGTTGATCTTCGACGGCAAGACGCTCATGGGCTGGAACCCTTGCGACGCCAAGTTCTGGTCGGTGAAGGACGGCACCATCGACGGCAATGGCTCGGGCAACAACTTCTGCCTGACCGAAGGCGATCACGACACGTTCCGCATCACGGGCAAGTCCCGCATGGTGAAGGATCCCAGCAACCACGCCGGCATCTGCTTCTGGGGCAACCGGGCCGCCGGCGGTGGTGGCTGCCTCCAGATCACGCCGGTGAGCGGAAGCTTGTGGGACTACGGCGGAGGTGGTGGCGTGCGCACGCTCCCGCGTAGCCGCGACTACACCAAGTGGAACTTCTTCGAGATCTTGGTCGACCTCAAGACCGGCAACATCGACATCGCGGTCGAAGGGCAAGCGTTTCCGACCTACAAGGACAAGAGCCTCGGCAAGCGCAAGAAGGGGCCCATCGGTCTGCAGCTGCACGCCAAGCCGAACGAGGTTCAATACAAAGATCTCGCGCTCGAAGACAACCCCACGGTCATGAAGCTGCTGACCGCGAAGTAGGGGCCGAGGCAGCGGCCGGCCGCAAGGTAGGCCGTTGTCATGGCAATCGTACCTCGGCGTGGCAATCGTCGAGCGGCGCGCCCGCACAATCAGCGCAAACGCGACAGGAGGTGGCGCGGACGCTAGATTTCAAGGGTGGGGAGATTCGGGGCGCTGCTGGCAATGACGGCCTTTTTGGCCTGCCGCGGTCCCAACCCCGCCTTTCGGGAGGTCGACGCGCGCACCGAGGCAGGCATCGAAGCGCCGCCGCCGGTGGAAGCGAACACGCCCACGCCGGATATCGACGCGACCGACGCGGCAACAGCCGAACCGACCGATGCCGGTGATGCGGGCGCCGCGATGGATACCACAGCCCTCGACGGCGCAGAGCCGAGCGCCGATCTCGCGCCTGGGCCGGCCGACGTCGCCGCCGCGCCCGATCTCGTGATGGATGTCGCCATGGATCTCGCGCCGATCGTCTCACGCGCGTGTGAAACCGACCCGAGCCTCACTCTTTGCTTCCGCTTCGAGGGTGGGCACGACAACGAATCGCCGGTGAGGCACACCATCACCGCACGCGGAATCGTCTACCAGGACGGGCCTGCCGGGCGAGCGGGGCGATTCGATACCGGCAGCCGCCTCCAGGTGGCGCCAAACCGCGCTGGCCTCGATGTCAGTACCGGCTTCACGCTCGAGGCGACGGTGTTTCCGCGCATCACGCCGCCCACCGGGGCGCGCTTCGGCCTCATCGACTACACGCGCGGTTATGCGCTCTTCGTGAAGACCAACGGCGACGTCGACTGCATCGTCACGACCAAGGAGGGCACGCGAACCTTGACGTCGACCCGCCTCGTCGAAGCGCAGGTCTGGGCCAAGATCGCCTGCGTCGCCAGCAACGGCCAGCTGTCACTCTGGAAAAACGGCAGCCGGCGGGACGGCCGCAGCATCGCCGATCTCGAGCCCGGCAGCGGCGCTGACACCTTGGTGGTCGGGGGCAACTTCGACGACGACGATCCCGACCCGTTCGACGGACTGCTCGACGACGTTCGTGTCTGGCGGCGGGCTCTGAGCCCGGCCGAGCTCGCGCGCTGATCCGCCGTGCTCAGTAGCCGACCGAGCGCGCGACGAGAAAGACGCCGACGTAAGGAGCGAATACGTCCAGTCGGGTGCGGGCATTCTCGAAACGGATGGTGCCGTTCACGTTGTTGGGCACGCGATACTCGATCTCCCGGGTGAAGGCGACCTTGGTAGGCTCGCCCCGTGAACGTCCTCTTTCATCAGCTCGCCGGAATCGCGATCGCTCACGAAACCGCGACGCACCTGATCGCGACGCGATCCTTGACCGACGACCAGGTGAAGGAGCACGCCCCGCTCCAACGCGCCAGCGACATGCGCCCCTGGACGCTGGCCTGCCTGCTCGCCATCGGCTCGCACGGGATCCTCGATGCCCTGCCCCACCACTACCTGCCCTCCGCCGTCGACGCCGTGGGGTCGATCGCCCTCGTGGCACTGTGGCTGCGCCTCTGGCCGCGCGGCATGCGCCTGCGCCTGTTTGCCGTCTGCCTGGCGTCGTGCTTCCGGATATCGTCGATCACGTACCGGAGGATCTGCGACGCAACTTCGGCCTCGACGTACCGGTGCCGGCCAACCTCTTTCCCTGGCATTGGCCCAGCAACAAGAGCTCGCTGCCCGGTCTTCACGGTCCCCTGTGGCGCGAGTCGCTCACCTATCACGTGATCGTGCTCGCCTTCACGCTCACGTGCATCGTGCGCACGCGCCAGCTGCTGTCGTGGCGGCGGCAGCCGGCGACGGTGCCCAAGCGGGGCGGGGGCGACTGACTAAAAGCGGCGCTCGAGGCCGAAACCGACGGTCGGGCCTGCCGCCCAGGCAGATTCCTCGCACCAGCCGGTGTCGGGGTGCAGGCATCCGAGTGGTCGATCGATCACCCAGGCGAGCCCGAAGGATCCCGACACGAACCAGGTCCCGCCGCCGCCGTCACCCAGCAACCGATGTCGCAACCCCAGCGAGGTGTACATCCACTTGTCGGCGCTGGCGCCGGCCTCGGCAAAAAGCGCCACGCGACGAGCGACTGGCACTTGCAATTTGGCGATGATGTTCGACATTCCTACGCCGACCTTGCCGGTGTAACGATTGCGTTTGACAACGTATCCGTAGTTCAGCGTGAACTTGAGGCCATCGAGTGCACCCAGACGTACGAAGGCGGCCATCGAGATGCCCGAGCCCCCATAGTTCTGAATGCGGCTGCCCGCGGCCGCGCCGACCTCCACGTAGTCACTGGCGTAGGCGGCACCCAGCCGGTAGTGCCCGATGGATCCGGGACCGTCGGCCTCGATGGCAAGCGCCAGCGGCGCGATCTCGAGGGTGAGCCGCAGCGGCAACTGCTCGAAGTAGTGATCCACGCCGAGGTCGGCGATGGCGCCCCCTCCTCCGCCGAGCACGCTGAGAAACGGGCGCACCATGACGTGCACGCTGGTCATTCCGCGCTCGAGGCTTGGCCCCACGATTTGCCGCAGCTCCGAGCGATCCCCCTCGGCATGCGCCAGCGATACCGACGGTCCCAGGGCGACGAGAGCCGCCACGGCGGCAAGCGACATCCTCTTCATCTCAACCACGGACCTTCACCGCCTCCAGCTCCTGGGCGTAGCGCAACCAGCTCCCGAACCGCTCTTCGTCGGAACGCGGATCGACCAGCTCGGCGGGCAAACGTCGTTCGGAGAGGACCGCGTCCATCTCGGGCTGGCTCGAGGCCGCGCGCAGCATCTGGCGAAGCTCGCCCCGTCGCAGCTCGATTTGCGGCAGCCCGCGCGGTGCCGCCGCGGGGTTGGCGATCAAGGCCGGGTCGATGCAATCGGCGATGTCCATCGTGGCGTCCATGCGCTCGCTCAACGTCTCGATGCCATACCGCGCGCGCAACGTCGCCGCGACCGAGACGTGTTCGAGGGGCGTCGAGACCACCGCGCCTTGGCGCACGGTGGGACCAACCGCGATGGCCGGCACGCGAAAGCCGAGCTGGCGAAAGTCGGGTCGCATGTCGACCGTCTGGCCCGGCGAGACGTGATCGAAGTACCCGCCATGCTCGTCGAAGGTGATCAGCAGGAGGCTCCGCTTCCATTGCGGTCCCTCCGACATCGCCTTGATGATGCTGGCGATGAAGGCCTCGCACGGTGCGGGGCTCGACATGGGGTAGGCGTCGTTGACCTTGAAGTCGGGATCGATGATGGCGAAGTTGGGCAGGTTCCCGGTGCGTGCGTCCTTGAAGAAGTCTTCGATTTTCCCCGGCTGCAGCGCGGTCTCGCCGGAGAACATCCGGGTGGGAAATGCGACCGAGTACCAGAGGACCGGCCCCGCGGCGTAGTTGCGCGTGCTGCAGCAGCGCTCGGCCATGCGTTCCCAGACCGAAAGCGGAGCGCCGTGATCGAAGGGACGGTTCTCGCGCTTGCCGCCCGAGGTGGTGGCGTGCAGATAGAAGCGGTTGGGCCACGTCTGACCCATGTACGAGGCGAACCAGTGATCGAAGATGGTGTAGCGGTCGGCGAGATCGTGAAACAGCGGCACCTGATCCCGGCCGAGGTAGGTCATGACTTCGCTGGCGAAGGGGCCGCGGTTGACCGATAGGAAACGATCGTTGCGGCCGTCGTTGAACGTGGCACGCACCGACTTCCAGTCGTGTTTGGGATTGAGGCTGCCGCGGCCGTCGCCGGGCATGCGCGAGACCATCACCGGCCGACCACCGCCGTCCATGTTGTGCTCGCCGCCCGTGAGACCGTTGATAGCGGAGATGCCGCGGTAGTCGCGGTCCATCTTCAGACCGCCCAAAAGGTGATCGAAGGAACGGTTCTCGAGCATCACGACCACGAAGGTGTCGATGTGATCGAGCAGTGCGCGGGCATGAGCGTCCCGTTGCGTGCCCGGCGCCCGTTCCGCTGGGGGGGCGCCGCAGACCTCGGGTCCCAGGCTGCATCCGAGGCCGGGCAGGAAGCCAGCGCCGAGTCCAAGCCCGATGTGGCGAAGAGCGTCTCTTCGGTGAAGGCCGCTGACGGGGGAACGCGTTGGTCTGTGCTTCATGCTTCCAAGATCCGGGAGCTGCTTAGTGTTCAGCACGCTCCCGGATCTGCAACGTAAGCAACAACCCACATTTTGGAGTGGTACAACCTCAGGCGAGACTGGCCCTGACCATGGCGAAGTCGCCCGCGCCAACGCTGGACTTGCGGCGCCGGTTCGATTGCGCGCGACAAGCGACGCTCGTGGTTGCCGCCGAGGCGCAAGACCGCGGGTCCGAGATCAGAATACGAGCGACAGCGAGGTCGAAAAGCGCGTGTCGACGTGTTCGATGACGACGTCCCCGGCCTTTCCGCGGCGGCTGCGCCACTCGATACCGGTGGCCAGTCGCGGCCCCGTTCGCCAGGGACGCAGGCCAACCCACGCGCGGCTGATGGTGCGGCTGTCTTCCAGATCCACCTCGTCGACCAGCTGTTCGCGAAAGCGATCGAACCCCTCGATGCTGTCGTAGCGATCACCGCGCATCTCGGCGCCGGCTTCGACGCCCCGATAGGCGACTTCGAGCCGCGTGCCTGCCGTCATGCCGAGCGCGTAGTAGTAGCCGCGCGCCCCGAGCACGCTCGGCAACGTTCCATCGTGCTCGCCCGGTCGATAGATGTCACCGGTCATCGGCGGCAATCGATTCTCGAAGGCGAGTGCTCGCACCATGCCGAAGTCGCCGTAGATCTCGCTGTTCCAGCGAAACTGAAACGCCCCGCTGCGAGCGACGACTTCGACCACGGGCCCGATCACGTTCATGGTGGCGAGATAATCCGCGCCACTGGGACGCCCGACGTCTTCGTAGTCGAAGGCACTGCCGAGGCCGACGAAGAGACCGTGGCCCGTGATGCCGCCGTCGGCGTCGCGAGAGAAGTTCTGCGCGTAGTGACCGACCACCGTCGTGCGGGTCCGCAGAGCCCCACCCGTGACGCCTCGCTGTCCGATGACCAGCTCGCCTTCCACGCTGTTCCAGCTGCCCGGCTTGGTGAAACGCGAGATGCGACCGGGCCGGCCATAGCCCGGTAGCGTGACCAAGGTGGCGCCCACCCCGAGGTTGGTCCCGGCGCGCCCATCCTTGCCATCGAACGAGCGGGTCTCGATGCCAGCGCCAAGCGCGAATTGATGCGAGACCTCCTGCGATAGGCCGAAGCCATCGGTCAGACGCCGCGGGCGCTTGCGGCCATCGACCCAATCGTTGAAGAACGCAATCGGCGACAGCGCCGCGGCCATCGTGCGCGAAAAGAGGGTCGGCTCGCTGTCGAGGAAGAATTCGCCGAGCTGATAGAACGGTTCACCGATCGAGAAGCCCGCCGTCGTGTTGACCACCATGTCGTTGAGCGACGGCATCTCCTTGAATTCGACGAGATACTCCCAGAGCACCGACGTCGCGACCGTCGTCGCCAAGGACTCGGCAGCGGAGAATCCATTTCCGCGGGCGATGGTGTAATGCGCCCAGCCCGCACGGCTGTGGCTGACGGCGTTGGTCTGAAAGAGGTTCTGGTCGAAACGGACGCTTTCGAGGGTGAACTTGCTCTTCCAGCTGCGCCAATCCCATTTCAGGTCCCAGTCGCGCGTGTTGAAATCGAGATCGCTCCAGTACCAGGCGGTCCCCCCGAGAAGCACACCCGCTGTTTCCAGGGCCGCACGCCCCACGTTACGCGAGCGCGACGACGGATCGCGTTCCTCCACGTCGTTGCTGAGATCGACCAGGGACTCCTGCGCAGCCACCTCGCGCGGCGACAGACCCGCGAACGCCCCCAGTCCCACGCCCAGCGCGAGCAAGAACACCAAATGCCGGGATTTCCGCCCTGATTCCGCCATGCCCCGTGCTTTCCCCACCGCGACAGGTAGCGAGCCGCGTGCCAGCGTCGAAACCAACGACGCGGCCCGGGAGATCGGGGCGCGGCCCGTGCCGGCGCCGCTCTTGCCGATGAGCCCCATGACGACGACAACACCGCCCGGCGGATCTCCTGTTCCCGAGGCCCGATCTGAACGCCGCTCGGGTTCCCCGGTTGTCACCGGGGGCGGACAGTCCCAGCATGACCGGCACCAAGGACGGCCTGCTTCTCTCTTGCCGCCCTGCGCGCGTCGATTCTCGTGATTCTTCCAACACCCCCGTCGAGCAGCGCATTCGAGTTACATGGATCAGACCGCTGCCACCGTCGGCTTCGACGAGATGCTCCCTCATGCCGCCTGGCTGCGCAGCCTCGCGCGCGGACTGCTCGGGACGGGGGCCGACGTGGACGACGTCGTGCAAGAGACGCTGATCGCAGGATGGCGGCGCCCTCCGCTGCAGGGCAACACCCGCGGCTGGCTCTCGACCGTCCTGCTCAACCGGGTGCGCGCCGAAGCGAGACGCAACAAGGCCCACGGCCGCGCGCTGGCCGTGTTGCCTGAGGTACCTGCCGCAACCTCGCCCGAGCAGGTCAACGCACAACTGGACCTGCAGCGACGAATCCTCAGCGTGATGGCGGAGCTGCCGCAAGAGGCGCAACAGCTGCTCTTCCTGCGGTACTTCGAGGAGCTCGATTCTCCCGAGATAGGCCGGCGCCTCGCGGTGCCGGCGGGTACCGTGCGCTGGCGGCTGAAGAACGCGCTTGCCGATCTGCGATCGAGGTTGGACGCCGACGACGGCGCGCAGCCGAGCTCGTGGCGAGCGGTGCTGGCGCCCCTGGCTACATCGCCCGCCGCAAAGACGCCGGCGTTTCCCGCGCTTGCGCTCTCGGCGGCGGTGATCGCCGTGGTTGCGATCGGGGCTGTCGCATTGTGGTTGGGCACGAAAGATGGCGTCACGGCCCCCAGCTTGCCCTCGACATTGGTTGCCCGAACCGCAGCGACGTCCGAACCGGCGCAGGCGCAGGCCCAGGCGAGCGGGCTGACCGCAGCGGCGCCGTCGCCCTCGCTGACGAAGCCGGTGACGACGGCGACCGCGTCGGCGGGCCAAGGCAATCCCGCCAGGGTGCCGCGATTCGTGCTGGCCGAAACCGCAAACGATCGGCCGAGCCCGCTTTTGTCGACGCCGCGCTTCGACGCCACCGTCACCGGCATCTCCGAGGCGGTAAGGGGTGCATTGCCCGAGATCAAGAGCTGCTACGACGCCTGGCTGAAAGTCTCCCCGAAGCTGGGCGGACGGTTGCAAGTCGCGTTCACCATCAGCCCCGGCGCGGGCGGCGCCGAGCACGGCCACGGCCGCATCAGCAAGACGAGGATCGACAACGGCACCGTCGGCAACGCCATGCTCGAGGGCTGCGTGCTCTCGGTCTTCGAGGACATCCGGTTCGACAACCCCGACGATGAAGTCGAAGTCGTCTTTCCCATCATCATGAGCAGCAGCGACGACGGCGAAGACGGCAACGACTGATGGTCGTGACACCCGTGCAAATCACGGCGTGAGATTGCATCGACCGGCCGGTGTCTCATGCTTGCGGTATGGCCCTGCCGATCCCCGTTTCGATTCTGGACCTCGCGCCCATCCCCCAGGGGGCCAGCGCGGCACAGGCGCTGGCCAACACGCGCGACCTGGCCCGAAAGGCTGACGGTTGGGGCTATCACCGCTATTGGCTGGCCGAACACCACAACATGCCGGGCATCGCCAGCGCCGCCACCGCCGTCGTCATCGGCCACGTGGCAGGTGTCACGCAGCGGATGCGTGTCGGCGCCGGCGGCATCATGCTGCCCAACCACGCACCGCTGGTCATCGCCGAACAGTTCGGCACCCTCGATGCGCTCTTCCCCGGCCGCATCGATCTCGGCATCGGGCGGGCGCCGGGCACGGATCCGGTCACGGCCCGTGCGTTGCGACGCGGTCTTCTCGGCGACGGCAACGGCTTTGCCGACGACGTACTCGAGCTGATGAGCTACCTCGGACCCGCGCAAGAGCGACGAGCCGTCAACGCGTACCCGGGCAGCGGTTCGCAGGTCGAGTTCCACATCCTCGGCTCGAGCCTCTACGGCGCCGAGCTCGCCGCGGCTCTCGGGCTGCCCTACTCATTCGCATCACACTTCGCCCCTGCCCATCTCGGCGCCGCGATCGAGCTGTACCGCCGCAAGTTTTGCGCCTCACAGCGACTCGAGCGGCCGCGTGTGATGCTCGGGGTTCAAGTCGTGATCGCTGACAAGGAGTCGCGCGCCCGCGAGCTCATGAGCTCACTCGAGCAGGCGTTCGTCGCGCTCCGCACCGGCCGCCCCGGTCCCCTGCCCCCTCCCGTGCCCGGCTACGCCGAGACGTTGGACCCGATGGCGCGCCACCAGCTGTCCGAGATCCTCGCCTGCTCGTTCGTCGGGACGCCGGCCACCGTCGCGGCCGGCCTCGAAGATTTCGTCGCCCGTCACGAACCCGACGAGCTCATCGTCGCCTCACAGATCTACGATCACGAGGAACGGCTACGATCGTACCAGCGGCTCGCCGAGATCGCCTTCGGGTGAAAACAAGTGACGAGAATCGCGAGAACGCCCTCTGATTGCCCCGATCAACGTTCCGCTCGCCAGACATTCGGGGCGCTGCTTGCTCAATTCGCGCTCGCCAAAATCGAGAGTGGCAGCGCCGGGCTACCGTGGAAGACTCCGTCCGCCGTCGGCCCCCTTCACTCAGACGGCGCCCCGACAACTTCAGGAGGTCGCATGAATCGATTGATTGGACTGCTCGCCTGTGGACTTCTGGCCGCGGCCCCCGCCTGCGGCGAAGACAAACCCGCAGGCAGCACGGGCGGCACCGGCGGGGCGCGCACGGGTGGATCCGGAGGCGGCACGGGCGGAACCGGCGGCAGTACAGGAGGCACCGGCGGGGGCACCGTGGGAAGCGGGGGCGCGGGCGGTAGCGTTGGCACGGGAGGCACGGCAGGTGGCAGCGGCGGTGCGGGCGGATCTGATGGCGGAGCCAGCCCGGACGGCGCCGGCACGGGGGACGGCTCGGCCGACGGCACCAGCTCCGATGCCGCCACCGAAACAGCCAGCGGAGGCACCGCGAGCTCGATGATGAGCTTCTTCATCACCAGCGAGACCACCACGACGCCGAACCTCGGTGGCCTGGCCATGGCAGACGCCAAATGCCAGCGCCTCGGCGCTGCCGCGGGGCTTGGTAGCAAGACCTGGAAAGCCTATCTGAGCACCAGCACCGAGCACGCTCGTCTGCGCATCGGCAGCGGGCCGTGGTTCAACTTCAAGGGCGAGATGATCGCCACCAACCTCGTACAGCTCCACGAAGAAAGCGGAATGAAGAACAACCTCACGCAGGCCACCGGCCTCACCGACAAGGGCGTGATCGTCTCGGGCCGCTCCGTCAAGCGCCCCGGCGAGACCGCCAACGAGCACGACGTGCTCACCGGGTCGCTGATGAACGGCATGGTGGCGCCGGATCTTCACTGTAACAACTGGACCAGCACCACGGGCATGAAGCAGGTCGGCCACGCCGATCGCATGGGCATCCAGTCTGACCCCATCGTCGCGGCCTCCTGGAACGCCGCTCACTCCAGCACCTGCGAGAACACCTCCCAGGGCGGCGGCGCCGGCCGCTACTACTGCTTCGCCAGCAACTGATCGCGCGACGAATTCGTCATGTCCCCGATCCCGGAAGGCGCGCTGGCGGCACTTTCGGGATCGGGCGACAGTCGTTGGCGATCCCGCTAGACTCGCGCCCCATGTGGTGCGGTCCTGTCTGAACCCTTGGGGGAATCGCGGCCGCCTTCGATGACCGCAGCTGTCGACGAGGCCTGGGTGCTCCAGGCGCTGGGCAACGTGCTCGGGCGGGCGGCGCGGGTACGCGACCGCTTGACCCTGGTCGATGAATGCGTCGACGCGATCGTCGAGGAGCTGGGTGCCGACCGGGGCATGGTGCTGGTCTTTCATCCCGAGGGCCGACCTTTTGCGATCAACGCTCGGGGGCGCGGGCGCGCACTGACGGCGGCCGAACGCGAGGAGGTCAGCGCCACCGTGGTCGAGCGGGCGATAGCCGAGCGAGACTGTGTGATCTGGGAACCCGGTGGCAGCTGGGCCAGCGAGAGCGTCGTGCGGCTCGGCATCCTGACTGCGATGGCGGTGCCTCTGGTTGGGACTGCCTCGGCAGCGGACGCTGACAAGGCGACGGGAACCACAGGCGCGCTCTACGTCGACTTTCGCTCCACCCTGCGCACGGCAACACCGGCTGGTCGCCAGCTTCTTCTGCGGGCAGCCCCGCTCGTCGCCCTGGCGTTGGAACAGTCCCGCGCACTGGCCGTCGCGAGCGAAAGAGCGCGTGAGGCAACACTGCGGCCAACCGAGATGTCGCTGCCGACTCTGCACGAGATCTTTGCCGGCAGCGGGCTCTCTGCGATCGGTGACGACGTCCGTGCTGCGATCGCAGGCAGCGGCCCCGTGCTGGTGCTGGGTGAGACGGGCACGGGCAAGACTGTGCTCGCGCATGCGTTGGCCGAGGCGAGCGGTCGCTCGCCAGTGGTGCGCGCGCTGCTTGGATCATCGGATGACCTCAACACGACGACGTCAGAGCTCTTCGGGCACGAACGAGGTGCGTTCTCGGGCGCCCTTGCGCGACGAGTGGGCCTCGTCGAGCTGGCAGACGGGGGAACTCTCATCCTCGACGAGCTACTGAACCTTTCGCTACCGGCGCTGAAGCTGCTGCTCGACTTCACCCAGTTCGGATCGTTTCGCCCGCTCGGCTACGACAAGCTTTCACCCAAGCATGCAGCGGTCCGCATCTTCGCCTGCACCAACGGAGACGTCGACGCGGCCGTCGCCGATGGCCGGTTGCGCGAGGACCTCTACTATCGCCTGGCGGGCGCCACCTTGCGGCTGCCACCCC
>JANNNO010000055.1:0-2374 GCA_031398585.1 Myxococcales bacterium
GAGCGGGAGCGTGAAGAGCAGCAAGTAGCGAGGAGCTTTCATCGATGGTTCCTTTGTCGAAGAGATTTCCCCGTCACCAACTCGGTTGCGAGGACCTGCGGAAATTGGGACTGAGCGAAGCACGATGGGGCCCGGTCGAGCCGGCAATATATGCCCCCGCTGCCCACGATTGGGCACTCAGCGCGCTTGGCTTGAATACCCAAGCATCGTGGCCGCGTCAATCCCGCTTTAGGCAACGCGTCAGCCGGTTCGCACCGGGCGCTCTGCCGCTACCGGCCGACGCCCTTGAGCATGACGAGAGGCGTGCGCAGGATGATCGAGATCTCGGTTCGCAGGAACGTGCCGAGATCCTCGAGCGAGGCGCAGTAGGCGAGGTCGTAGAGCAGCTTCATGCGCATGTCGTCGGCGAGTGAACCGTCCGCGCCGTCGACCTTGAACGGGTTGGTGAGCGAATCGAGGAAGCGCAGGACGTCGCTGCCGTCGCCGGGGCGGCCGGTGTAGCCGAGGGCGACCTGGGCGAGGCCGGTGATGCCGGGCTTGACCCCCCGCATGCGTTCTTCGAAGTACGGGATGGCGAGCGCGAGGTTCTCCAGCAGCTCGGGGCGCTCAGGGCGAGGCCCGACGATGGACATCTCGCCCCGCAAGACGTTCAGGAACTGGGGCAGCTCATCGAGGCGGCTCTTGCGCAAAAACCGCCCAATCCGGCTGATCCGCGGGTCTTTTTCGCCCGCCACGACCGCGCCGGTTCCCTGTTCGGCGTTGACTTTCATGGTCCGGAACTTGACCATCCAGAACTCTTCGAACCTGAGGTCGCGGCCGTGGCCGCTGGTCGAAAGCAAGCGCCCCGCGCGCTTCTGGCGATAGAACACCGGGCCCGGCGAATCGATTCTGATGGCCGCCATAATCACCGGATAGAAGGGAAGCGTGGCAGCCAGCCCCACCAAGGAGACGGCGATGTCGATGCCGCGTTTCGCGAACTGGACCGGGGACGTCACGGTGCGTGGCTCACGTTATCCAAATTTCGGCGCTTTTTCAGGAAGGCTAAAGGCAAGCGCCAAGGGCTCGATGATAAAATGGTGTCGCTTGGGAGGTAAGCACATTATCCGCCTCGAGGTGCAGGGAACACTTGAACATCGAGACGTTGCGCTTCGGACCGTGTCCGCGGCGTGCCGGCTGCCGTTCCGTGGCACCCGCGAGGATCGCTTCCAGGAGTTCCGCTCCCACGTCGTCTCGGCCGTTGGCGAGGCTTTCAACAACATCGCCATCCATGGCTACCGCGGCCGGGATCCCGGCGTCGTCGAGATCGAAGTCGCCGCCACCGCTGCCGAACTCTCGATCGAGCTGCGCGATTACGGGTCGAGCTACGACCCCAACGCGGCTCTGCTGCCTGACCTCGACGCCCTTCCCGAGTCGGGGCTCGGCGTCTTCATCATGAAAAGTTTTATGGACCGGGTCGAGTACACTCCCGGAGAACCTAATGTCCTCAAGATGACCAAGCTGGTCGCCAAGAGTAGCGGACACCCCTGATGATCTTCTCGACTAGCATTGACGGCGGCACCGTCACCCTTCACATCACGGGCGAGCTCGACGCGGTCTCGGTCCCGGACCTCCGACCGCAGCTCGATGACCTCATCGGCAAGGGCCACAAGAAGATCATCGTCGATCTCGCTGGTCTTCGACTCATCGACAGCTCGGGCGTCGGCGCCATCGTCTATCTCTTTCGACGTGTGCGCAGCCTGGGCGGCACCGTCGTCGTGCGCGGCGCGACCGACCAGCCCCTCGCCATCTTGCGGCTGCTCAAGCTCGATCAGATCCTGATCTCCGAAGGCGCGCGGCTCTAAGCGCGCCTGCCGAGCGATGTCGCTCATTTCACGTCTCGGCGAGGTTGCCAATCGTGCCGCCGGCATCGGCGGCGGCCTCCGCAACAAGCTGTTGCGCCCTTTGCGCAGCAAGCATTTCGACAAGTGGTTGCCGGGGTACCTGCGCCACGCGGCCCGTGAGCTGCGCCGCCCGAAGTTCACCGGGCACCGGCATCTGCTCTTCGCCTTCTGCGATCACTACGAGCCGCGCTGGAAGTCGCCCACCGACGAGCTGGCCTTGGCGCGGGTGCGCCGCTGGACCGAACGTTATCCGCGCCTTTGCGCCGAGTTTCGCGACGCCGACGGGCGATCGCCCCGCCATTCCTTCTTCTTCCCGGGCGAGGAGTATCGGCCCGAATATCTCGACGGCCTGGCCGATCTGGCCCGCGCCAAGCTGGGTGAGGTCGAGCTGCACCTGCACCACGACAACGACGACAAGGAGAACTTTCGTCGCGAGGTGGGGCGCTATCTGTCGCTCTATGCCGGGCACGGGCATCTGTCACGCAAGGACGGGC
>JANNNO010000057.1:0-27990 GCA_031398585.1 Myxococcales bacterium
CACCCGGCGAACATCGCATCGACGGCATCGGGGCGGGCTTCGTTCCCGAGATCCTGGATCGCTCGGTGATCTCGGAGGTACGCGCGATCAGCGAGGAGGACGCCCAGAGGGTCAAGCTCGAGCTCGCCAAGCGCGAAGGCCTGCTGGTCGGGATCTCGTCGGGGGCGGCGGTCAAGATCGCACTCGACACCGCGCGGGCGTTGGGACCCGGCAAGACCGTCGTCACCGTGTTGCCCGACACGGGCGAACGCTATTTCAGCACCGACGAATACTTCAAGCGCTGAGCGGCCTTTTTGGCCCCAGCGGAAGACGTGTGATGGCGCCCCCGAGTCGTGGTCCCGAACCAGAGCCGGAACGAGATCCGAGGCGAAGCGAGGCCGGGGTTGCGTCGCTTGTACCCGGCAAAGTCTTGCTCATCGGCGCCGGAGGC
The DNA here is from genome assembly GCA_031398585.1 of Myxococcales bacterium. Classification (GTDB taxonomy): domain Bacteria; phylum Myxococcota_A; class Polyangia; order Fen-1088; family Fen-1088; genus JANNNO01. The sequence continues at coordinate 431 of JANNNO010000057.1, forward strand.
CTGGGCTGCGGTGCGGTGCTCGGTCTCATTGCGGCCGGAGTCGCCGAGATCGGGTTGGTCGACGACGACGTGGTGGATGAATCGAATCTGCATCGCCAGGTGCTGCATCGGCCGCATCGGATCGGCTGGGCCAAGACTCTCTCTGTGCGTGCCGAGCTCGCCGAGCGGTTTCCCTGGATCTCCGTGACCGTTCACGAGGGGCGGTTCACTGCAGACAATGCCTCCTTCCTGCTCGGCGGCTACGACGTTCTGCTCGACGGGTCCGACAACCTCGGCACCAAGTTCCTCGCCAACGACGCCGCTGTGCTTTCGGGCAAACCTCTGGTGCATGCAGCCGCGGTCGGCACCGTCGGCCAGATCCTCTCGGTGCCCGCGGGCGGCAAGCCTTGCTACCGCTGTCTGTTCGAAGAGCTACCGGCCCCCGATGCCGACGCCCCCTCGTGCGCCGAGGCCGGCGTGCTCGGGCCCGTGCCAGGCGTGCTCGGTGCCTGGCAAGCCGCCGAAGCGGCGCGGTTTCTCAAAGGTGAAGAGCCGGCGTTCGTCGGTCGGCTCGGCCGCTACGACTCGCGCCAGCTGGCCTGGCGCTCGGTCGCATTCAGGCCAAACCCAGCTTGCCGCGTCTGCAGCGCCAACGCGGACATCACGGCGGTGTTGCCGACCGGTTATGGTGGCTCGCCCTGCCCCGCTTCGTGACCACCATGCCCGTCGATAACCCCAGCCCCACCAGCTACGTGCTCGGCATGATCTGCCGCGAGTGCAAGACCCGCGCGCCGATCGCAGCTACCCACGTCTGCGCCGATTGTTTCGGTCCGCTCGACATCCTCTACGATCGCGATGCGATCGCGCGGGATCTGTCGCGCGAACGAATCGAGGCGCGGCCGCGGACCATGTGGCGCTACCGCGAGCTTCTGCCTTTGGCGGCGCCGCCCACGGTCGGGCTCGACACCGGTATGACCCCGCTGGTCCGCGCGGATCGCCTGGCTCGCGCGCTCGGCGTGCGCGAGCTCTGGGTGAAGAACGAGGCGGTCAGTCACCCTTCGCTCTCGTTCAAGGACCGTGTGGTTGCGGTCGCAATCGGCAAGGCGCGCGAGCTCGGCATCAACGTCATCGGTTGCGCTTCGACCGGCAACCTCGGCAACGCGACGGCAGCCCTGGCGGCGGCGGCAGGTCTGCCCGCCGTCGTTTGCATCCCGGACGACATCGAGCCGGCGAAGATCGTTGCGACGAGTGTCTACGGCGCTCGCGTGATCACGGTCCGCGGGACCTACGACGAGGTCAACCGCCTCTGCTCCGAGATCGCAGACCGGCGCGGCTGGGGCTTCGTGAACATCAATCTGCGCCCCTTCTACGGCGAGGGCTCCAAGACCGTCGGGTACGAGATCGCCGAGCAGCTCGGCTGGCGCATGCCCGCTCACGTCGTCGTGCCGATGGCAGGCGGCTCGCTCCTGCACAAGGTACACGAGGCCTTTCTCGATTTTTGCAACCTGGGATTGGCTTCGGGGTCGATCCCGCGCATGCAGGGCGCTCAGGCGGCGGGATGCGCGCCCATCGTCCGCATGATCGTCGAAGACGACGATCATCTGATCCCGGTCAAAGAGCCACGCACGATCGCCAAATCGATCGCGATCGGCAACCCGGCCGATGCGGTCTACGCGCGGGAAGCCATCGTCGCCTCGGGTGGCTTCGCGGCCGCGCCAGATGACGAGGAGATCGTGGCGGGCATGCGCCTGCTTGCCGAAACCGAGGGGATCTTCGGCGAGACGGCCGGCGGCGTCGTGGTGGCCGCGGCGCAACGGCTGCGCGCAGCGGGGCGCATCGGCGCGGACGACGGTCCTGTGGTCCTTTGCCTCACGGGCCAAGGATTGAAGACGCAGGATCCACTGCTGTCAGTGCTTCCCAGGCAGCAGTCCATCGCGCCGCGCCTGGCGGACTTCGACGCCGCCTTCGCGGACGCATCGCTGGCCGCACCGGCCGGCCAAAATCGAGCTATATAGTCGCCGAGTCAGAGAGAGAAAAAGGAGATCGCCATGGCCACCGTTCGCATCCCCACGCCGCTGCGCAAGCTCACCGCCGGGCAAGAAGAAGTGAAAGCCCAGGGCGGGACCGTCTTGGCGATCATCGCCAGCCTCGAGACCCAGTACCCCGGGCTCAAGGAGCGCATCTGCGACGATCAGGGGAAAATGCGGCGCTTCGTGAACATCTTCAAGAACGACGAAGACATCCGCTTCCTGCAGAACCTCGAGACCCCGGTCTCGGAAGCCGACGAACTGTCGATCGTGCCGGCCATCGCGGGCGGCTGATCTTGGCGCTCGGTCTCCCAGAGGTCCGGCGCTACGCCCGCCAGCTCGCGCTGCCCGAGGTCGGGACCGCTGGACAAGAACGGCTCGCCGCGGGGACCGTCATGATCTTCGGGCCGGATGCCCGGGCTTCCAGCGGCGAAGCCATCGCCGCCGCTTACCTGAGCGCAGCGGGTGTGGGGGACGTTCGGGTGCTGCCCCCGCCGAGCGATCGCGCGGGATGGGCGGCGGCGCTGCCCTCGATCCGGGGGGCGTCGGTCGTGATGCGGCTGTCGCTCGACGACGACGATCTGCTGTCACTCGCGATGGAGCGCGACCTGCCCTTGCTGGTCGGTCGCGCCAGCGCCGATGAGATTGCGTTGCTTTCGTTTCGCCGCCATCACCCGTGCGGCCATCCCGGTCGCGCAAAGCCGCAGCTCGCCGCTGAAAGTGCGATTCCGGGTGCGGGCGCTGCCGTGCTGGGCACGCTGGTCGCGGCCGAAGCGGCCTGGATGTTGATCGAGCCGGATCGTGAGCCCGACGCGGTTCTACTCCGGTTGCCCCTCGGCAGCGGAGAGCCCTTGCGGACGTCGCTGCCTTGGCCCCCGCCCTGCCCCCTGTGCACCGCCGTCGGTCGCTCGTCGGGTGGCGCTCCGCAAACGAGGATCCCTTCATGAGTCACGATCGAGAGTCCGCCCCGCCCGCTTCCTCGGAGCCGGCCATTGACGTCGAGGCCGTGCAGCGCGCGCGCGGTCGAGTGGCCGAAAACATCACCGAGCTGGTCGGCAACACACCGATCGTGCGCTTGCGGTCGTTTGAAGGCGATAGCCCAGGCATCGAGATCTGGGCGAAGTGCGAATTCATGAACCCAGGTGGTTCGGTCAAGGACCGGGCCGCTTTTCAGATGATCAAAGACGCCATTGCCAACGGATCGCTGACCCGGGACAAGGAGCTGATCGATTCGTCGAGCGGCAACACCGGCATTGCGTACTCGCTGATCTGCGGCGCTCTTGGCTACAAGGTCGAACTGGTGCTGCCAGGCAACGTCTCGTGGGCGCGACGAAAGATCAGCGAAGCGTTTGGCACGAAGCTGACGTTCTCGTCGCCGATGGAAGGCTCTGACGGGGCCATTCGCCTTTGCCGTCAGCTGGTCGATGAGAGCCCCGACAAATACTTCTATCCCAATCAATACGGCAACGAATCCAACCCTCGCGGCCACTACGAGACCACCGGCCGCGAGATCTGGGAGCAGACCGGCGGACGCGTGACCCATTTCGTGACCGGCATCGGCACCAGCGGCACCGTGATGGGTACCGGCCGTCGCCTGAAAGCGTTCCGCAAGGAGATCGAGGTGTACGCGGTCGAGCCTGACGACGCGCTTCACGGGCTCGAGGGTCTCAAGCACATGGGCAGCTCGATCGTGCCGGACATCTACCATCCCGAGCAGCTCGACGGCGTCTTGCCGGTCTCGACCGACGAGGCCTGGGACATCTGCGAACGCCTGGCGACCGAGGAAGGCCTGCTGGTTGGACACTCCTCGGGCGCGTCGCTAGCCGGTGCGGTCCGGTTGGCCCGGCGGCTGCGGGAGGCGGGGCGCGGCGGCGTGATCACGACCGTCTTTCCCGATCGCGCCGACCGCTACTTCGAAGCGCCCATCGTCGCCCAGACTTCACTGCCTCCCACCACGCCGAGTCCCGGTGGCAAGAAGGCCAGCGCGTGAGGCCCGGCGCCAAAGCGAGCCGTGCAAGGAGATGACGTCGTGGCGGTAAAAGGTCCCCATCCCAAGCTCAGCGTAGCGGCCCTCGACGAGCTCTATCGCCATGCCGAACGCGACTACCCGCGCGAGTGCTGCGGCATCGTTTTCGGTCCCAAAGAAGATCTGGTGGCCGACCAGGTTCGCAGCTGCCGCAACATCCAGGCCGATCTTCACGCGCAGGATCCGAGCACGCACACCCGCGACTCGCGCACGGCATACAACCTCGACGCCGGCGATCTGTTCGCGCTGCAAAAGAGCCTGCGCAGCGATCGGCCCGCCAAGATCGTCTACCACTCGCACGTCGAGGTCGGCGCCTACTTCAGCGCCACCGATCAGGCGGCGGCCCGCTTCGACGACGAGCCGACATACCCCGTGGAGTACGTGGTGATCGACGTGGCGGCCGCAGGCGCGCGCGGGGTGGCTCAGTTCGCGTGGGACGACGAGCGCAAGGAGTACGTCGAGGTCGACCGGATCACGCGAACGTCAGAGTCTTCCTGAACATCGGGGAGCGTGTCCGTCAGGGACACTTGATAGCCCGGTAGATGCGACGGCTCTTGCCGTCCCGATCGCTGCTGAGAAAGAGCTCGCGGCCGCTCGACGACAGATAAGCGTCATCATCGTCCTCGCTCGAGTTCACCTCCACCAGCGGCACCGCCGTGCCGAACGGGGCCGAACGCGAAGGTCGGTTCGCGGTCCAGATGTCCATGCGGCCACGGCCGCCGGGGCGATTCGATGTGAAGAAAATCGTGAGGCCGTCGCCCGAGATGGCCGGCGCACCTTCCTGCTGAGACGTGCTCAGCTCGCTCACCCGGCTGACCGGCCCGAACGGGGCAAATCGGCTTGGCCGCGACGCCGTGAAGATGTCCTCGCGCCCCGCGGAGGACGGCACCTGGCTCACGCGGTCCGAGGAGAAGAAGATCGTGAGCGCGTCGGTCGTGAGCGAGGGATTCTGATCGTCGCTGTCGCTCGACAGCTCGGAGACGAGTGCCGGTTCGCGCCAGGTGAGGGCGGGGAGATTTCTCGAGCTTCGCCAGATGTCGCGACGGCCGGCGCCCATCGGACGCGCGGAGCTGAAGAAGATTTCGAGGCTGTCGCTGGTTGGAAACGGAGAGCCGTCGAAGCTCGAACTCGATAGATCCGAAAGCCGCATCGGGCGCCCAAATTTCCACGGCGTGGCGTTGTCTCTCACGCTCGCGTAGAGATCCTCGTCGCGGAAGGGAAGGCGGCGGGTCTGCGAAAAGTAGAGCGCCGAGCCGTCGAGCCCCAGGCGCGGGCCGGCTTGATCGAAGTCTTCGTCCGGGCCTTCAATCTCGATCGCGACCGGCGTGAAAAACTTGCCGCTCGGGCACGCCGTGGCGTCGCCAGCACCGAGATCGGGCGGCGCGGCGAGGTCTGGGCCGGGAAGAGCCTGGTCGGCTGTCGCATCGCCAGCGTCGACGGGCAACAATGACGTGTCGGCGTCCGCCGTGTCGGGGTCGGACGTGTCGGGGAAAGACCCATCGTCGCCCGACGTGTCACGGTGGTTTGCATCGGCCACAACGGCGGTTCCCGCGTCGATGGCGATCGGGTCGTACGCGATGCGGCCGCAGCCGAGCAGGGCGAACAGACAGAGGGCCGGGGCGCCGCGCACGACAGACGAGGCATCGCCGGTTTCCGGTGAACTCTTGAGGGGCGGGGGAACCCCCCGGAACGACGTCAAATGTCCGCGTCGATCAGCCGATGAGGCGCTTCGGTGCTTCCTTCTGTCAACGGACCTGGTGATGCGCGGCAAGGCCCGCGCACGGAGGCTCCCGCGCGTCACGTGACGCGCAAGGTGACGATCCCGGCGATCATGCTGGGCAACGCTCCTCGGCTGGATCGCCGCATCTGGCTGTTGACCGCCGCGCGCTTCGTGGTGACCGCCGGGTTCGCGGCCGTGATGCCGTTCCTCGCGATTCACCTCGCGGTGGAACGGCATATCCCGATCCTGAGCATCGGCTTTCTCTGGACGATGGTCGGCTTCGTCAGCGCGTCCATGCAGTGGGTGGCCGGGCAGATCACGGATCGCCTGGGTCGCCGCCGCGTCTTGCTCGCCGCCATGGTACTGAGGTCGGTGAATCTCGCCGCGCTCGGATGGGCGATCGGCGGTCATGCCTCGCTGCCCGTGATCGGCTTTCTCTGCATCATCAACGGTGCCATGCGGGCGTTCTACGATCCGGCGGCAGCCGCCGTGGTTGCGTCGCTGTCGGCCCGCGATGATCGCGTGACGGCCTTTTCGCTCCACCGGGTCGGCTCCAGCCTCGGCTGGGCGGCGGGCCCGTTGGCCGTGACCTTCGCGCCCGAAGCGTCCTACGGCGCCATCTTTTACGTTGCGGCTCCGATCACGCTGTTGGCGGCTGTCGCCGTCGCGATGATCCGGGAGATCGGCCCGGTGGATGCTCACCGCCACAAGGCGCGACTGCACGACATCGTTCGCTACGTGAGGGACGGACGTTTCGCGCGCTTTCTCGCCGCGACGTTGCCCTTCTTCGTGCTCCAGACGCAGATGTATCACATCCTGCCGATCTACGCGGCCAAGCACCTCGGCCTCGACCGCACGCAGGTCGGCTCGCTCTTCGTCGCCAACGGCATCCTGGTCGTCGTCCTGCAATTGCCGGCGGTTCAGATCATCCAGCGCATCGGTACCGCCGGCGCGCTGGTGATCGGATCATTCGGCTACGTGCTCGCCTATTGCGGCGTCGGCCTCGCCTCGGGCTACTTCTCGCTGCTGTCGTGCGTGCTCTTGGCGACCCTGTGCGAGATCATCGCCGTCCCGGCGCACCAGGCGCGACTCACGGGCTTGGCGCCGATCGATGAGGTCACCGGCTACGCGGGCCTGGGCGGCCTGGTGCAGGGGATCGCACAGACCAGCGGTCCCATCGTCGGCAGCGCTCTCATCGAGCTACTGCCGCCCGCCATGGGATGGGCGATCCTGGCGCTCTTCGGGATCGCGGCCGCCTTCGGCTTTCGGCGACGGCGTGATCCCTGGCGCGGTGGCTCAGGCGTCGACTTCGAGCACCGTTGAGCCCGTGGTGGAGCGCGCCTCGAGCGCGCGGTGGGCATCCCCGGCAGCAGCCAGCGGAAAGGCCCGGGGCGGGCGAACCTTGACCACGCCCTTGCCAACGACGTCGAAGAGATCAGCGGCCGTGGCCAGCAGCGCGGGCCGCGTCGACGTGTAGGCGAAAAGCGACGGGCGCGTGAGATAGAGGCTGCCCTTCTGCGCGAGCAAGGCTGGGTCGAAGGGTGGAACCGGACCCGAGGACTGCCCAAAGAGCACGAGCATGCCGCGCGGAGCGAGGCAGTCGAGCGAGCCTGCAAAGGTCTCCCTGCCGACGCTGTCGTAGACGGCGCGCACACCCTTGCCGCCCGTGAGCTCCTTGACGCGCGCAACGAAGGGCTCGCGCGAATAGACGATCACGTGATCGCAGCCGCTGGCCTTGGCCAGGGCGGCCTTCTCGTCGTTGCCCGCCGTGCCGATGACCGTGGCGCCGAGATGCTTGGCCCACTGGCAGGCGATCTGACCCACCCCACCCGCCGCGGCATGAAACAGGATGGTATCGCCCGGGCCGATCTCGATTGTCTGGCGCAGGAGGTATTGCGCCGTCATGCCCTTCAACATCATCGAGGCGGCGGTCCGCTCGTCGATGGCGGCAGGCAATTTCACCACGCGATCGGCAGCCATGTTTCGCTCTTCGCTGTAAGAGCCTGGCGGCCCCCCGGCGTAGGCGACTCGATCGCCGGGCACGAAATCGCTGACGCTGGCACCGACTGCGGTGACGATGCCTGCCCCCTCCATGCCAGGCGTGAAGGGCAAGGGCAGCGGGTAAAGACCGGTCCGGTGATAGACGTCGATGAAATTGAGGCCGGCGTAGCGGTGCCGGATTGTCACCTCACCCGCGGCGGGCGGCACGGCGGCTTTTTCCTCCCAGCGCAGGACTTCGGGTCCTCCCACGGCGTTCACGACGATGGCCTTCGGCATGGCGGGGTTCTAACACCGACACCGCTGGCCTGCCGCCCCGGCCAGCGCCGGAAATGGACCGCAGCGCGAGATGCGCGGGAAGGTGAACTCTGCCCCCGGGTTGAGGTACAAAGAGACGTGGCATCGCTCTTTCTGTCCGCGTGTCGGGGTGAAAAGACAGTCCGTCCGCCCTTGTGGATGATGCGCCAGGCGGGACGTTACCTTCCCGAGTACCGTCAGGTGCGCAGCGGGGTCAGCTTCCTCGACCTCTGCAAGAACCCGGCACTCGCGGCCGAGGTGACCCTGCAGCCGATCCGGCGCTTCGGCTTCGACGCCGCGATTCTCTTTTCCGACCTCTTGATTCCGCTCGAGGCGATGGGCTTGCCGGTGGTCTTCACCGAAGAAGGCCCGACCCTGCCGAACCCGGTGCGCACCAGCGCCGATCTGACGCGGGTCACGGTCTTCGACCCCAAGCGAGAGACCAGCTTCGTGCTCGAGACCATCGACCGCTTGAAAGCCCCGCTGGCGGACACGCCGCTGATCGGGTTCGCCGGGGCGCCTTTCACGGTGGCGACCTACGCCATCGAGGGCAAGACCTCCAAGCGGTTCATCGAGACAAAGAAGCTCTTCGCGCGCGAGCCCGCCACGGCAAAGAAGCTGATGGGGCTCATCGCGGAAGCGACGCGCGGTTATCTGCTGGCCCAGGTCGCCGCCGGTGCCGACGTCATCCAGATTTTCGACTCGTGGCTCGGCGTGATCTCGGTCGACGAGTGGGAAGAGCACGTGCTCGGGCCGACCCGCGAGCTGGTGCAGGCGGTGAAAGCGACCGGCGTTCCGGTGATCTACTTTCCCAACGGCGCCACGACCATCCTGGATCGGGTGGCGGCGGTTGGCGCCGACGTCTACGGCATTGACTGGCGGCTGCCGCTCGACGAGGCGCGGGCGCGCCTGGCCAAAGGCGGCGCCGGTGCGGCGGCCGTGCAAGGTAACCTCGACCCCGCGACCCTGCTGGGCCCGCTCGATCGCATCGAGCGCCTGGCTCGCGAGATCATCACGCGCGGCGGGCGACAGGGCCACGTCTTCAACCTCGGTCACGGGATCTTTCCCGAGACGCCGATCGAGGCCGTCGAGACCCTGGTCAAGACCGTAAAAGGCGCCTAGCCTGACGGCTCGATGACCCAGCTCAGAGCCGCAAGAAGATGCGGCGTCTGTGCAGGTACCAGACGAAGACCAGCGAGAGCGCGAGGCCGACCAGGGTGACGAGCAGCGGGCCGAAGGCGCCCAGGCCATCCTTGATCGGGCCACCCACGAGGCGCGCGGCCAGGGCATCGAAGTCCATGAACTTGCGCACCAGGTAGATCGCGATCGGGTTCATTCCCAGCCAGATGAACGGGATGGCCCAGCGGCGAACCTGCCAGACCTCGATGATTTGGTAAAAGGCGGCCAGGCTCAGGCAACTCCAGCCGCCGGCGTAGAGCACGAACGACGAGGTCCAGATTCGCTTGACGATCGGGAACTGCACGCCCCAGAGCAGCCCCGCCAAGCAGAGGCCGACGCCGACCAGCGCCAAGCCCTTCGCCTTTCGCGCCGGCGTCAGATCCTGGCGGCGGAGGAAGAAGCCGACGAAGACGCCGAGCAGGCAGGTGGCAACCGACGGGATGGTACTGACGATGCCCTCGGGATCGTAGAGCCCGTCGTATTTGCGTCCTGGAAGCCATTCGAAATCGAGATGATGGGCGAGGTTTTTTCCATCCTCGTAGCCACCTCGCACGGTCGTTGTGGTGCGGTCGTAGAGCTCGCGCGCGGTCAGGCCGGTCTGTTTCTCCAGCGCGGCGATTTGAGTGCGTTCGAGGTTGATGTCCTTGATCGGGACGAACGTGAGCAGGGCCCAGTACCCAACCAAGATCGCGCTTGCGACCATCAGCAAGGCGCGGGGGCGAAGCGCGCAGTAGAGCAACGCCGTGATTCCATAGACGATCCCGATCCGTTGCAGGACGTTCAGCCAGCGAACCTGGTCCCAGCCATCGCGAACGCCGCCCGAATAGATGATCCCGAGGACGAAGAGCAGAAGCGATCGCTTGACGATGCGGGGCCACACCCCGGCGAGTCCCTTTTCTCGTCGCGCCTTCTCCATGGAGAGCACGATCGAGACGCCCACGATGAAGAGAAAGAGCGGGAAGATGAGGTCGTAGAACGTGAAACCCTGCCAGGGCGCGTGCTCGAGCTGGGTCATCGCGAAGTGCGCCGGGCCGCTGCCACCGAGGTGCGCGAGCGCGGCCACCAGGCCTTCGGCGCCGACGATCCAGAACATGTCGAAGCCGCGCAAGGCATCGAGCGAGACGAGGCGCTCGGGTGCGGGCGCGGGCGAGACCGCCGCGGTTCGGTCGACCGCGGCCGCCGGCGGCGCGCCCGCCGAGATCGTCGCTGCGGGCGGCAGGGGCGAGGACTCCGTCATCTGGTGAGAAGAACACCCCCACCGGTCACGGTTCAAGGGGCCGCTGCGCCCCCCATCCGAAAACGCCTACAAACAGCGCGGATCGGGCGGTCCGCCCGGCACCCGGAAGAAGGTGAAGACCTCTTTGATGGCCCCCACCACGAGCACGCTTCGCTCGGCGCCGCAGCCCTTGGGGGCAAAACGGAGGCCGGCCAGCGCGTACCCGAACGATGCTTCGGATTCGGGTGAGTTGTCGCCGATCTCGGTGAGGAACGCGCCGCCATCGCGACGAAAGGCGTAGACGCGCCCCACGCCTGTGTCGCTGCCCACGGCAGCCTCGGGCGCAGAGATCAGGATCTCGGGTCCCGCTACGCCATCGACATCGAGCCCCAGCACGCGATACCCGAAATCGCCGGTCGCACCCGAGTCGGGTACCGTCGGGTGGCGCAGCTCGAGTGATGGGAGGGCAGGTTTTCCCGGCGCGAACGGCCCTGGAAAGACGTATGCGCGCAAAGGAGGCGCCCCGACCAGCAGGTCGAGCTTGCCGTCGCCGGTGAAGTCGCCCGCCACGAGGGAGGTCCCGAAGCGGGGCAACTTCGCGGGCGATTCCAGGATCACCGGGCAGTCCAGGCCCGCGCCACCACGGCTGAGGATGACCACCCGTCCGGTACCACCCGCCTCGCGCGGGACCGCGACCGCGAGCTCCTCGGCTCCGCCTTCGATCAGCTGTCCGGCGACCAGGGCGCGGAAGCGATACTTCTCGAGCGCGTTGGGATCGATGGCGAGATCGCAGGCCGGGTTGGCGACGATCTGCACGGCTTCGTTGCCACCTTCGTAGAGGACGACGTCGGTCTGAGACGCAACCGCCACGTCCTCGGCGGCGCCGCTGAAGCGCCCCGCGGTCACGCCGAGGCCGACGAAGATGCGCTCGCCCACTTCACCGCCGCGGGTGATCCGGAACAGGGTGCCGTTGGCCCCCTCGGTGAGTGACAGGTAGTAGACGCGCCCCCGGGTCACCTGTTGCGGATTGGCGCTGTAGCTCGGGGTGCCGAGCACGATGCGGCCGTCGGCCAGCTGAACCGCGCTCTTGACCGAGGCTTTGGCCTCGCCCGCGAGATCCATGATCTCGACCTTGGTGGCGACCGTCGTACGCGCCCGGCCGGCCTTGTCGAGCTCGACGATGCCGAGGCTGGGCGTTTCGGTGCCCGCGATGAGAAAGCGAGCGCTCACGGTTTCGATCCGGGAGGGCGGAACCGCCAGCGGCAGGATCACCTTGCCGACGTCGCGCGCGCCGAAACCCTCGGGCGCGCCCAACGAGAGCACCGGAGCTTTGGACAGGACCTCGTCGAACTCACGCCAGTCGCAGCTGCTGGCGGCCAGCGCTGCCAGCGGCAAGAGCAACCTGCGCGTCGCCGAGCTCAAAACTTCCCCCGCGCGAACATGACGCCGCCACGGCCGTCGTTGGTCGGCGCAAAGCCGATCGGTTTGGCCTCGATCTCGGCGGTGCTGTCGGGACCCGAGCGCAGAAAATTGACCACCGCGACCGCGGCGGTGATGGTCCCCACCGCGAAGAGCGCATCGGCGGCGATGTACCAGTATTTGCCACGCTGGCCCCGGGGATCTCCCGTGTCGAGATTTCGTCCCTCGGCAAGCTCGCGCTCGAGGTCGTCCTTGAGCGCGTTGCCGCGCAGGCCCGCGTAAATACCGCCACCGAAGAAGACGGCCGAGATCGCAGCTGCCGACCAGGCGCCTCGTCGCGGGGGCCGCGGCGAGAAGGTCACCGCGACTTCGGTCTCGCTCGAGCGCCCGACCTCGACCTCGGCCTCGTAGTCTTCGAAGCCGTCCTTTTCGACCTCGATCTCGTGTTTGCCGGGTGCGATCTCGAGACGACACGGTGTCTCGCAGGCCGGCTTGCCGTCGACGGTAAGGCGCCCGCCCTTGCTGGCCTTGCCTGCGATGGAGATCCAACCATTGGCGACCTTCTCCATCTGGATCATGTGCGAAGTCGCCGTGCCGGGCTGCACTTCGATCTCCTTCTTGGCGGGCAAGTGCCCCACCCGCTCGAGATAGATCGTGTGTTTGCCGGGCTTGACGTGGCCGGTGTACGGCGTACGGCCAATCGCGCCCACGCTCTTGCTGTCGAGAAAGACGTCGGCGGCGGCAACGTTGGACGCGATCTCGATCCAGCCGAGGAAGTGCTCCTCGGACAGAGCGATGTAGACCTCGTGGACCTTGTCAGTCCGCGGGCTGATGGAACGCTCCTCGGGCTTCCAACCCTTGGCCTCGACGATCAGCTTCACCGGGCGCGGTGGCAGAGATCCTTGCCAGGGGGTTCGCGCGAAGACGCCGTTCTTCTTGTCGTCGAGATAGATGACGGCGCCGGCGGGTTTGGAATCGACGATGACGAGGCCCTTGGTGTCGATGCTAGGCAGAGGGGTCTCGGGCTTGGCCGGAGCTACGGGTGCCGCGGGATCGGCCGCCGCGGGAGGCGCCAGCAGGGCGCGCAGGCTCTCGATGCGCGCCTTGACGTCGGGGATGTCCTTCGCGTCGGGCTCCTTCTCGAGGTACTTCTCGAAGAACTGCACCGCCTGCTCGTAGTTCTGCTGCTTCTCCATCGCGACAGCGGCGTTGAAGAGGAAGGCCCCGAAGGGCTTCTTGTCGTAGGCAGCGAGGAATTTGGCGGCGGCATCGCCGTAAGTGCCGCGGATGTAGAGGGTCTGCGCCTCCTCGAAGTCGGCCTTCGCGGCGGTGAGCGCGGCATCCGCCGGCGGACTCGCGGCGGGCGGCGCTTCTTGCGCCTTCGCCGGTGGCGCCAGCTGAAACAGCAGGGCTGCGGCGAGCGCCGACGAAAGGGCGAGGAACCTAACAGGCGGCTCGATCATGGGCTCCGAGATTGAATCAATCGATGGTCGCCAGGCAAGAGACCTGCTGCCTGCCTGAGAGCAACGACACTTCCATACATTTCCGTCGGCAGACGGTCAGTCGCCCAGATCGATCGCGGATCGGTCGTGCGTGAGGCCCTCGCGACCACGCAATTGTACTCACGTTCGATAGCGACGCAGCGACGATGCCATTCCTGCGCTATCGTGGTGAGATGGCAAAGCCCATCGAACAAGTGGCTGTGCTCGGTGCCGGTGTCATGGGCGCCTCGATCGCAGCCCACCTCGCCAACGCCGGCCTGCACGTCATCCTCCTCGACATCCCTGGCAAGGACGCGCCAGCCACCGACAAGCGGGCGCGCAACCTGCCGGCGGCAACCGGTCTCGAACGCGCGCGCAAGGCCAAACCGGCCGCCTTCCTTACGCCGCGCTTCGAAGCCCTGGTGACCGTGGGCAATCTCGAGGACGATCTGCCGGCCGCCGCCAAGTGCGACGTGATCATCGAAGCGGTCATCGAAAACCTCGAGGTCAAGCGAGCGCTCTATACCCGGCTCGAGGAGCTGGGCGGCACTGCCATCATCACCTCGAACACGTCCGGCCTGCGCATGGCCGACCTGCTGACGGGGCGTTCGGCCGACTTCAAACGGCGCTTTTGCATCACGCACTTTTTCAACCCGCCCCGCTACCTCAAGCTGGTCGAGATCGTTGCGGGCCCGGAGACCAGCGCCGAGACAATCGCGCGCGCCGAGTACCTCTGCGGCGAGCTGCTGGGCAAAGGCCTCGTGCGCGGCAAGGACACGCCCAACTTCATCGCGAACCGGATCGGCACCTTCGCGCTGCTGCGAGCGCTCGACATCGCGGTCAAGGAAGGCTACACGGTCGAGGAGGTCGACATGGTGCTCGGCCCCGCGACGGGTCGGCCCAAGAGCGCCGTCTTCCGCACCGCCGATGTCGTCGGTATCGACACGTTGGTGCACGTCGCTCGCCAGGGCCACGCGGCGCTCGTGAGCGATGAACGGCGCGAGATCTTCGCCGTGCATCCGGTGCTCGAGCAGCTGGTGACGCGCAAGTGGCTTGGCAGCAAGACCGGCCAGGGCTTTTACAAAAAGCAGGGCGACGAGATTCTGCAGCTCGACCTCAAGACCTTCGAGTACGGGCCGCAGAAGAAGCCACGTTTCGCCTCGATCGGCGCCACCCGCGGCGTCGACGACGTCGACGAGCGCATGCGGCGCATGGTGGCCGGCGACGATCGGGCCGCGGCTTTCGCCCGCACCGTACTCTACGAGACCCTGGCCTACTCGGCGGCGCGCATCCCCGAGATCGCTGACGACGTGGTCGAGATCGATCGGGCGATGCGCTGGGGCTTTGGCTGGGATCGCGGACCCTTCGAGACCTGGGATGCCCTGGGCGTCAAAGCGACAGCGGAGAAGATGCAGGCCGCCGGCATCGCGGTGCCGAAGTGGGTGCTCGATCGCATCGCGGCTGGCGAAGAGACCTTCTACAAGAAGGAGGCAGGCAAGACTTTGCAGCTGTCCCGCACCGGCGGCCACCGCGAGATCGCGCAGGATCCGCGCGCGCTGTCGCTCGATGCCCTGCGCGCCGCTGGCAAGGAGGTCGAGCGCAACCCGAGCGCGTCGATCCTCGATCTCGGCGACGGCATCTTCTGCCTCGAGTTCCACGCGAAGATGAACGCGATCGATCCCGACATCGTCGCCATGATGATGAAGGCGGTCGCGCGGGCAGAGTCCGAAGGGCTGGGGCTCGTCATCGGCAACGACTCGACGGAGGCGTTCTGCGCGGGGGCCAACCTCTTTGGCCTCATGATCGCCCTGGGCCAAAACAACTACCAGCCGATCTCGGACATGGTCTGGCAGTTCCAGCAGGCGACGCAGCGGCTGCGCTACGCGCGGGTACCGGTGATCTGTGCCCCGGCAGGCCTGGCCCTCGGCGGCGGCGCCGAGGTGGTCCTCGCCGCGCAGACCGTACGCGCGCACATCGAGCTCTATCTGGGCCTGGTCGAGGTCGGCGTCGGTTTGTTGCCAGCGGGGGGCGGCTGCATGGAGATGGCGGCACGCGTGGCGGCCCGGGCGCCCGATGATCCGGCCTTCGACCTTCTGCCCGTGATCCGTGGGCCCTTCGAAGCGATCGGTCTGGCCAAGGTCGCGACCAGCGCCGAGGAGGCGCGCGATCTCGGTTACCTCCGCTATGCCGACAGCACGTCGATGGCACGCGAGACGTTGATCGCGGATGCCAAACAGCTGGCGCTGGGGCAAGCACGAGCGGGCTATCGGCCCCCTCCCCCCCGTCGCATCCGGGTGGCGGGCGGCTCGGCAGGCGCTACCCTTCAGACTGCGCTTCGCCACCTGGTCCATTCGCACAGGGCCAGCGAGCATGACGGCAAAGTCGTCGGTCACGTCGCCCGGGTCATCACGGGTGGCGACGTACCGGCGGCGTCACTGGTCACCGAGCAGCATCTGCTCGATCTCGAACGCGAAGCGTTCCTGTCGTTGTGTGGCGAGGAGAAGACCCGCGCCCGCATCCAGCACATGCTTTCGTCCGGCAAACCCCTTCGCAACTGAGAGTCAAACCATGCGTGACGTCGCCATCCTGTCCGCGGTTCGCACGCCCGTCGGGCGCGCCAGCAAAGGCAATTTGCGCAACACGCGCCCCGACGATCTCGGAGCGCTGGTCGTCAAGGAATCGATCGCCCGCGCGGGCGTGGGGGGGGCCGAGATGGAAGATCTCGTGCTCGGCTGTGCCACGCCCGAGGGCGAGCAAGGCCTCAACATCGCGCGCGTCGTCGGCCACCTGGCCGGGCTGCCCGACGAGGTGCCAGCCATGACGATCAACCGCTTCTGCTCCTCGGGGCTGCAGGCGGTCGCGATTCTCGCCGATCGAATTGCCGTCGGCTCGGTGGACGCCGGCGTGGCGGGGGGAACCGAATCGATGTCGATGCTGCCGATGGGCGGCGGGCGGGTGTCGCTGAACCCCCGCATGGGCGAGATCGCCATCGACGCCTATCTGCCGATGGGCAACACCGCGGAGAACGTCGCGCGGCAGTTCAAAGTCTCGCGCGAGGATCAGGACGCGTTCGCCTATGCCAGCCACCAGAAGGCCGTCAAGGCGTGGGCCGAAGGCAAGTTCAAGGACGAGGTCTTGCCGGTCAAGACCCGCGTCTACGACGATGGCCGCTGGCTCGACGTCACCGTCGACAAGGACGAGTGCCCGCGCGCCGACACGACGCTGGAGAAGCTGGCGGCCCTCAAGCCGGTGTTCGATCCGACGGGCACGGTGACGGCAGGCAACGCCTCGCCGACCAACGATGGCGCCGCGGCCGCGGTGCTGATGGCCGCCGACAAGGCGCGCGCTGCAGGCAAGAAGGTTCGGGCCTACTTCCGTGCCCTCGCGGTGGCCGGTGTGCCGCCGGGGATCATGGGCATCGGCCCGGTACCGGCGGTGCGCAAGTTATTGGCCAAGGCGGGCCTCAAGATCGACGAGATCGATGTCTACGAGGTCAATGAGGCTTTCGCTTCGCAGGCGCTCTATTGCGCCCGCGAGCTGGGGCTGCCGAAGGACCGCGTGAACATCAACGGCGGGGCCATCGCCATCGGACATCCCCTCGGCTGCACGGGTGCGCGGCAGATCGCGACGGCGCTGCACGAGCTCGAGCGGCGCAAGGGACGCTGGGCGGTGATCACGATGTGCATCGGCGGCGGTATGGGCGCCGCGGGGTTAATCGAGCGCGCCGGCTGATTCAGGGCGCTGGATTTTCTTTCCGCCTCGTGTTCGGGCCTGGCCCAGGTTCTTTCAGGCCTGGTCCAGGGCCCGCGCCACGGCTTGCGCCAGGGCGCGGCGCCGATCCGCG
Organism: Myxococcales bacterium; assembly: GCA_031398585.1. Lineage (GTDB taxonomy): Bacteria > Myxococcota_A > Polyangia > Fen-1088 > Fen-1088 > JANNNO01. The sequence continues at coordinate 17,617 of JANNNO010000057.1, forward strand.
AGGCGCGCGACTTTGTCGGGGCGGGCGCGGCGAATCCAGAGGTAGCGCAGGCCCACCGCGGCGTCCGCAGCGATCTCCTCGAACCTGAGGGCGACGTAACCGGTGACGGGCGCGGCGATCAGGATCGCGGCCGCGCCGGGCGGCCCAAAGAGTAGCCCCGCCACCAGCGCCTCCGCCGTCCAGGTGACGAGCAGAAAGAGCGAGCCGGCCAGCAGCTTGACCGTGCCCAGCACGTCGAGCTCGCGCCCGGCGACTCGGGCAGCCACGCGCCCCGCCAGGCGATAGGGCAACCACGACAGAGCCGCGCCGACGAGGGCGAAAGGCGCAGTGAGAGCCAGCTTGGCCAGCGCCCCGACCACACGAAGCGGCTGTGATTCGGGCATCTCGAGCGCCCAGGGATCGGTTATGCCGACGTGGCCGAGCACCCGAGCGTAGTCGCGGGCGGCCCGGGTGATCCGCTCGAGTTCGTCGGGATTCTCGGCGCGCAGGCGTTCGTGACGATCCAGCAGTGCCCGGGTGCGAACGTGGCTATGGGCGGGATCGGCGGCGGGTGCAGGGCCTTGCGCCGTCCACGCTGCGACCCGAGCGATCCCTTCGAGCAGCTCGCGCGTTTCGGCCTGCAATACCACCTGGCCCAGACCGATCGCGATCTCTTCGGTCAGGGCGGCCGCCGCCGCGCGATCGTCGGGCCGGGTGAGCGGCACGGCGAGGGGCTCGCCCAGGCGCACGAGGACACCCGAACGGAAGGTGGATTTGCGATCGTAGTCGAGCCCTGCAGGCACGACGGCCAGCGCAATCGGGGCACCTGCCTCGGCCGCCTCGGCCACGCTCGACAGAGCGATACGCGCAGCCCCGGTCTTGAGCGGCCGCATGCGCGCGTCGGAATGCGAAGTCCCCTCGGGGAAGAGCGCCAGCCAGTCGCCGCTGCGGAGCACGCCCCGACAGAGCGCGAAGGTCTCCTCGTTGCGTCCGCTCCGCCCCGCCCCGGGCGCGCCGTCGTCCTGGCTGCGGTAGACGGGAATGCTCCCGAAGGCGGCCATGGCCAGGCGGCCGAAAGGGTTGGCGAAAAAGGTGCTCTTTGCCAAGAAGCGCACCGGACGCGAAAGCGCGATCTGAAGCACCACCGGGTCGAGTAGCCCGTTGGGGTGGTTGGCCACGAGGAGCACCGGTCCGTTGCCGGGCAGCCGCTCGCCCCCTTCGACCCGAAGCCGGGGGTAATAGAGCCGCACGAGGCGGAGAAAGAGCCGGCGGAGCCCACGCGCCAGCCAAGACGGGGCCAGCGGCCGCGTCGACGCCGGCAGCGGTGAGGTAGGCGTCGCGGGGATCGGCACGCGACGATGTTAGCGTCAGCCGGGCGTGCCGGGAATGCTGCTGGTGCCCTCTGGGGAGGCCTGCCGGGAATGCCCCGGCGTGCGTTCGTCGGAGATGATGCGTCCGTCTTTGAAGCGAATCGTCCGCTGGCAGTAAGCCGCGACGTCGGGTTCGTGGGTGATGACGATGATGGTCATGCCGCTGCGGTGCAGATCGCAGAAAAGGCCCATGATCTGTTCGGTGGTCTCGGTGTCGAGTGCGCCGGTCGGCTCGTCGGCCAGCAGCAGAACCGGGTTCTGAACGATCGATCGCGCGATCGAGACACGCTGTTGCTGCCCGCCCGACAGCTCACTCGGTTGGTGGTGCATGCGATCGCCGAGGCTCACCCTCTCGAGCGCCGCGGCCGCCCGCCGTTTGCGTTCGGCGCTGCCGATACCGCCATAGAGCATCGGCAACTCGACGTTGGCGAGGGCCGTGTAGCGCGGCAGCAGGTTGAACTGCTGGAAGACGAAACCGATGTTGCGATTGCGAAAGTGCGCCAGCTCGCGGTCGGCCAGCACCGAAACGTCCTGCCCATCGAGGGTGTAGACCCCGGTGGTCGGTCGGTCGAGCGTGCCGAGGATGTTGAGCAGGGTCGATTTACCTGACCCTGACGAGCCCATGATGGCGACCATCTCGCCCCGGTCGATCTCCACGTCGACGTGACGGAGCGCGTGCACCTCGGTGGTGCCCATCCGGTAGACCTTCGAAACCTGGCGAATGCTCAGCAGCAAGGCGAACTCCTCCGGTCGGTCTACCGCACATGAAGGCGATCCGCTGACACCAATGGGGTTGCCGCCGCTTTCTTCGACGCGGGCGCTCACGGTCACAGGCGGCCCGTGGCCCAAGCAGCGCTGGCACGGTTTGCACGAAGCTGCGATACTGCAACGACGTAACCACCCGTTCACAGACGGGTCCGTGCACGCGACGCGCCTCCCCTCTATTCGCATCGGGAAGCGAAACGCCTGCAGAACACCTCCTAGCCTGGGATTCGATTTGCTTAACACGACGTCCTTGCCTCATGACCCGTGCGACGGCCGAGTCCGTCGAGCCCTGCCGATGCGCCCCCCGCCCGGCGCGTCCCGATCGCTGACGGGCAAGCTGACGGTGGGCCTGGTGGCGATGCTAACGGCCCTGCCGGCCTGCTCATCGAAGTTGGAATCGGAGGGTCTGGCCCCGCCGCCCGCCAGCCCGAGTCGCCCCGAGCCGGAAAGCCCGCCCGATGCCGGCGCCCCCCTTGCCGGCGACGAGCCCGATGCCGCCAGCACGCCTGGCGCCATGCCGGTCGCCCTTGGTCAACAGTGCGGCTTACCTCCCTTGCGGCCCCTGCAGCTCTCGGTGCGCGACATCATGTCGCCCGCGGTGACCGAGGTCGACGGCGTCGAGGTGACCTTCAAACACTGCCCCGGTCAGTCTTTCGCCCTGCCGCCCGAGGGCCTCACTGTCTGGATCAGCGCCGGCGCCGCGACTTTCGTACGCTTCGATGCCCCCGGCTACTTGCCGTGGATCGAAGGCGAGGTGACCATTCCCGAAGGTGCCGCACCGATCTCGATCGGGGCGACCATGGTGCCGACAGCGATCGCGCCGACGCTGCTGCCGCCGTGGAAAGCAGAGCTGCCGCTCATCTTCGTCGAGGTCCGCAAGGGTCGCACCGAGGCTGGCGAGGCTTGCCGATCGCCCAGTGGGGTGAAGCTGAACGTGAAAGGTCACCCCGGGGCGGTGGTCTTCTATCGCAACAAGGGCGCCAACGCCGGCTACAACACCGGCGGTTCGCTCACCAGCGATGAAGGCATGGCGTTCATCACGCAGCTGCCGGCCATCGTTCCCAGCGTGGAGATCGAAGCGCTCAAACCCGGCTGCGAATACGTCACCGCCTACGGCGATGCCAATTCCGCCGCCCTGATTCCGATCCTGCGCGCCCCCCTGGCCGAGGGAGCGATCACTCATCAGGTCATCAATCCTGCTCGGTGAGCGGCACGACCGGCGCGACAGATGAGCCGGTCCGTAGCCCCGACAACCACGGGCTGAGATCGTCGGGCCAGGGGCTCTCGAAATCGAGCGGCTCGCCGCTGACGGGATGAGGCAGCGCCAGGCGTGTCGCGTGCAGCGCCATGCGCGGCGGATCGAATCCGGTCGGCTGGCCGTATTGGCGATCGCCCAGCACGAAGTGTCCGAGACCGCGGCAGTGAATCCGGATCTGGTGGGTCCGCCCGGTCTCGAGCGTGCAGCGTAGGAACGTCGCGCGAGCTCCCAGCCGTTCGAGGATCTCGACGTGGGTGCGCGCGGGGCGACGCTCGATGGGTTGTTCAATCAGCGCGACCGCCGCGGGAAAGACGCCGCTCACGACCGCGAGGTATTGGCGGGTGAGATCATGGGCGCGAAAGCGATCCGAGAGCACCCGCAGGGTCGGTGTGGTCTTGGCAAAGACGATGAGGCCGCTGGTCGGCAGATCCAGCCTGTGTACGAGGTGAACCTCGTTGCGCCGTCCCCCGCGGCGCCCCAACAGCGCCAGGAGGTTGCCGCGATCGCTTTCCGGTGTAGGCGCGGTCAGCAGGCCTGCCGGCTTGTCGACGACGATGATCTCGTCGTCCTCGAAGACGATGCGAAAGGGCGGCAGCCGCTCTTCCTCGGCAGCGCGCGCGCCCTGCCCCACGCGGTTCTCGGCGCGGGCCAGAGCCCCGCCCAGGTGGGCCACGACCTTCTCGCCGGTCTCGAGGGGTCGACTGGCGGTCTTGGTCCGCTTGCGATCGATGAAGACGCCGCCCAGATCGATCAGCACCCGCGCGCGACGACGGGACAGCCCCGGCACCCGCGCAGCGAGCGCCTGGTCGAGGCGCAATCCCGCCTCGTCATCGGAGACGGTGAAGGAATGGATGTCGGCGGCCTGGCTCAAAAAAACACTCCGCAAAAAAACGAAGGGCCGCACGTCGACCGCGCGGCCCTTCTCGATGACTGTCAAGACAGCGGCGTTGATCGGCGCTGTCTCAAGGGCCTCTCAGAGGCCTTTTTTCGCCATGTAGAGGGCGAGGTCGACGACGCGGTTCGAGTAACCCCATTCGTTGTCGTACCAGCTGACGAGCTTGAAGAAGTTCGGGTTGAGCTCGACCGAGCTGCCCGCGTCGTAGATGCTGGAGCGCTGGTCGTGGATGAAGTCCGACGAGACGACCTCGTCGCTGGTCACGCCCAGGATGCCCTTGAGGTAGGTCTCGCTCGCGCGCGACATCGCCTCGTTGATCTCCTTGAGGCTGGTCGCCTTGGTGGTCTTGACGGTGAGGTCGACGACCGAGACGGTCGGCGTGGGTACGCGGAACGCCATGCCGGTCAGCTTGCCTTTGACCTCCGGCAAGACGAGAGCGACGGCCTTGGCCGCGCCGGTCGTCGAGGGAATGATGTTCAGCGCGGCGCTGCGGCCACCCTTCCAATCCTTCTTCGAGGGGCCGTCGACGGTCTTCTGGGTCGCGGTGTACGAGTGCACGGTCGTCATGAGGCCCTCGGCGATGCCGAAGCCCTCCTTGAGCAGGACGTGCGCCACGGGGGCGAGGCAGTTGGTGGTGCAGCTCGCGTTCGAGACGACGGTGTGCTTGGCCGGGTCGTACTTCTCGTGGTTCACGCCGAAGACGATGGTGATGTCCTCGTTCTTGCCGGGCGCCGAGATGATGACCTTCTTGGCGCCGGCCTTGACGTGGCCCTCACACTTTTCCTTGTCGACGAAGAGGCCGGTCGCCTCGATCACGATGTCGACGCCGATCTCCTTCCACGGCAGCTCGGCGGGCGACTTGGCGCTGACGACCTTGATCTCTTTGCCATCGACAACGAGCACGTCGTCCTCGGGCTTGTCGGCCGACGACTTCTTCGAGCTCACGTTGCCTTCGAACTTGCCCTGGATGGAGTCGTACTTGAGCAGGTACGCGAGGTTGTCGGCGGGAACGATGTCGCCCACGGCGACGACGTCGATGTCTTTGCCGAAACGTCCCTGCGTGTAGAGCGCCCGGAAGACGAGGCGGCCGATCCGTCCGAAACCATTGATTGCGATGCGCGTGGCCATGGTCGTTTGAACTCCCTCTTGCGGCGCGTCCGCCGCTTTGTGGAACTACTTTGCGCGGCTTTTAACACGAAAGAACCGCCTGGGCCGACCGCTCCCCACGGCGAATTCAGGTCGAAACCGTGGCGCCCTTGCTAGTTTCGGATCGATGTCTGCTGTCCTGCCGCCGGCCGCTGCCGCGCCCCCGCTCTCCGCGGCGGCGGTGAAAGCAGCCGCCCTCGCCTGCCGGTTCACTCTGGTGGGCCTCGCGCGGGCGGACAAGCTTTCGGAGGGGCCGCTCCTGCGCTGGCTGGACCAGGGGCAGAACGCCGGGCTCGGGTGGATGGGCGATAGGCTGCCCGAACGGCTCGATCCCCGCGTTGTCCTCCCCGGTGCGGCGACCGTGGTCGCGCTGGCCATCTCTTATCGGCGCCCCAACGACGAGCGCTCCGAAATCGCCCGCTATGCCCGCGGCCGCGACTACCACTACGCGCACCGCGACCAGCTCAAAGCCCTGCGCAAGCGTCTGCTGGTGCTGGCGCCTGGGATCGAGACCTACGCCTGCGTCGACACCGGGGTGGCGATGGAGAAGCCGTGGGCGGAGCGCGCCGGCCTCGGCTTCATCGGCAAGAACGGCTGCCTGATCACACCCGTACATGGATCGTGGGTGACGCTGTCCGTGATGTTTCTCGACCGCGCGGTGGATCGATACGACGCGCCGGCGGGGAACCTCTGTGGCGATTGCACGCGCTGCCTGGTCGGGTGCCCGACCGATGCCTTCCCGCAGGCCGGCGTCGTCGACGCGCGCCGCTGCCTTGCGTACCACACCATCGAAAGCCCGGAGCTGGCCCCCCTGCCGCTGCGACCACGGCTACGCGGGCACGTCTTCGGGTGCGACGTCTGTCAGGAAGTGTGTCCTTTCAACCACCGCGATCTGCCAGCAGGCGATGAGCGAATGGCCGCGCGACCGCTCGGGCTCATGAGCAACGAGGAGCTGGCGGGGCTTTCGCGCGAGGAGTTCGACGTCTTGGCCGCGGGCATGGCGCTGGTCAGGGCGCAGTACGACGGCATCCGTCGCAACGCCATCCTTGCGCTCGCCCCCGCACGCGCCTTGCGAGCACGGGCGCTGCTGGAGCGGTTGGCCGGGGATGAATCGCCAGTCGTCAGCGGGGCTGCGCGCTGGGTGCTGAGCGAGCTGGCGGCCCGGACGGAGCCGCAGGATCCGCGAGACGCCTGACGAAGAGCTGACTCTGCGGATCCCCACGCGATCTGCACACATCTGCAAAGCCTTGCTTGGTCGACTTGCTTGGCGGACTTGCTCGCGTGGGCGGTGCGCAGATGCGGCCAAGTGGCGTGACGGCCGCGGCCGCCCTATCGTGAAGGGATGGCGAATCCACCGCGGAAGAAGCCCCCGTACGTGGTCCGTCCCCCCACCGCCGTACTGACCCGCGGGTTCGATCCGCGCCTTTCGGTCGGTTCGGCGCGCCCCGCGGTCTTCCGATCGTCGACCTACGTCTTTTCGAGCCCCGAGGCGGCGGAGCGGGCGTTCTCGGTCGCGCTCGGTCGCTCGCGCATCGCCGAGGACGAGAGCGTCGATCTCATCTACTCGCGGCTGTCACACCCCAACGCGGAGATCCTCGAAGATCACATCGTGCCGCTCGAGCCCGAGGCGACCGAGGCGGCGGTCTTCAACTCGGGCATGGCGGCGATCTCGACCGTCTTCTTCACGCTCTGTCCGCCGGGCTCGAGCTTCATCTACACCGTTCCGATCTATGGCGGCACCCACCATCTCATCGCGCAGCTGCTCGAGCCACATGGCCTGCGGCCGATCCCGGTGGCTGCGGGCGACACCAAGGGGATGACCGCGGCGATCAAGGACGCCAGTGGGCTCCGCCTGGTTTTCATCGAGACGCCAGCCAACCCGACCTTGACCATGACCGACATCGCGGCGGCCTCGGCGGCGGTGGAAGCGCGCGCGGAGGCCAGCGGCGCGGCCGAGAAAGAACGACCTGTCGTCGTTATCGACAACACCTTCTTGGGGCCGACGTTCCAGCATCCGCTGCAGCATGGCGCGGATCTGGTCGTTTACTCGGCGACCAAGTACCTGGCCGGCAACAGCGACATGCTGGGAGGCGTGGTGCTCGGTCGCGACGCTGAATTGATCGCCACCTTGCGCGGCACCCGCGCCATCCTCGGCAACATCTTGCAGCCCGACGAATGCTGGATGCTCGATAGCCGACTGCCGACGGTCGAGCTGCGCATGAATCGCCAGGGCAAGAGCGCCGAGCGGATCGCGGAGGCGATTCGCGAGCATGCGCAAGTCTCGCGCCTTTACTACCCGACGCTGTTCAAGGATCCGGATCAGATCGCGCTGCGGGATCGCCAGGCGCGGTTCCCCGGGGCGGTCTTTGCGTTCGAGGTCAAGGGCGGCAAGCGCGCGGCCTTCGATTTTTTGCGGCGGCTGCGCATCGCTCGCAATGCCGTCAGCCTGGGCGGCGTCGAGACCCTCGCCTGTCACCCGGCGACCACGACCCATTCCGAAATGAGCGCGGCCGAGCAGGCTCGGTACGGCATCACGGAGGGTCTCGTGCGCATATCGGTGGGGGTCGAGGACTGGCGCGACCTGCTCACCGACTTTCGCAACGCACTCGACGCGCTTTAGTGGCGCACGCGAAGCGCGCGACTCAACCCGAAGCGGCCAGTAGCTCCTCGAACGCGCGGCGGGCGGGGCCTGCCTCGATCGCGACGAGGTGACGCAGGGTCGGGGCGAGCTCGGCGGTGGGGAACGCGCGTAAGCGATGAACCGCGCGGGCGGCCAGCGGACCGCGCTGGTGGCGGACCACGTCGACCAGGAAGAAGATCGCCTCGGCGGTGCCGATGTCGGCGACGGCATCGAGCGCCGCCAGCTTGACCGGCTCCTCGGTGGACTCGCGGAAGATGCGTGACAGCGGCTCCATGCCGTCGCGAAAATGCAGCGCACGCAGGGCGCGGATAGCCGCCTGACGAACCAGCTCGTCGTTATCGGCGAGGCCCTGGCGGACGAGAACGAAACTCCGTTTGCAATAGACCTGCGAGACAGCCGCCATCACCGCAGCACGCACGCGCGCTTCGCCATGCGCGCCGAGCGTTTCGAGCGGGCGCAGCACTTCGTAAACCTGAACCGCGCCGAGCGCGTGGGCGAGATCGGAGGCGGCCCCGGCCTCGTCGCGTCCCGCTTCGTTGTCCACGCAGTGCAGAAGCGCCCGCAGGGCTGCTCGCGCGAAAGGCGCGTGATCGACCCGGTCGACGATGATGTGCACCAGCACCGGGATGGGACGACCATCGAGCTCCCATTCCACCAGATCCTGCCGCCAGACGTCTTGATAGGCGTCGGTGCGACGGAGATAGTCGGGAAACGAAGGTCCCGGGGGCACACGTTGTCCCTTGCCTGCAAGATCGCGCGCGAGGCCCGCGTAGCGCGTGCGGCGCTTCTCCGCCAGCGGCAACGCCGCCATCGCTTGGTAGAGCTCGGCACAAAGGGAAAGATCTCCGATGCTGGCGGCGACGTCGACGGCGGCGACCAGAGCGCTCTCGGCCAGCTCGGGCGGACCGCCGAGAGCAAGGGTGTCGCGCGCGGATTCGGCAAAGAGACTGGCCGCGCGCTGCCGGAAGTGGCGTTCGTAAGCCAGGCCGGTCTTGGCACAATAGTCGGCGGTCTCGCGCGCCAGCGTCGCGGCGGCCTGCCACTCTCGGTTCTGCACGGCGAACGCGAGGAAGTCTTCGTAGTACTGCAGGACATAGAACTTCTGATCGTCAGCGGCGAGCAGACGGATCGCGTTCAGATAACCTTCGGCCACGTTCTCGAAGGTGCCGTGGTCGCGCCCGAGACGGAGCAGGATCCCGTAGCAGTCGAAGGCGCGTTCGCGCTGCCCACGGCGTTCGAAATCGTCGGCCAACGCCTCGAGCATCTCCTGTGTGCGAGCGGCCAGGCGACGGGCGGCTGGGGCATCGCCAGACCTGCGCAACGATTCGGCCCAGTTGAAGTGTACGAGCGCGAGCTCGTACGGGCGGTCTTTCAGACGGTCGTGGCGTGCGAGCCGTTCCCACAGACCGCGCGCCAGGGCAGGATCGTTGGCGGCGTCGAGCTCGAGCGCTGCCAACGCGGGGTGCCCCGACGCCAGAAGCGCCTCGGCGGCCTCGCGTCGTTGTCCCTGCCGCGCAACCGAGAGCGCCCATTCGAGGGGCGACGAGCGGCGATCGAAGCAAGCCGCCGCGTCCGCGAAGCGGCGCAAGGTGAGCAGCACGTAGCCGGCTTCACGTGGGCGCGCCAGCACCTGATAGGCGGCGAGCGTGCCTTCGAGCCAGGCTTCGTAGAGGCCGGGTTCGAAGACCGTCACTCGGCGCAGCAGCGAGCGGTAGATCGTCAGTGCCTCGGCGGCGCGGCCGCTGCGCAGCGAGCGGTCGGCTCGCTCCTTGAGGTCGGACTCCTCGCGCGTCGGCACAGATCGAGTTTAGCAGCTAGCAGCGCGGGTCAGGTGGCGACGGGCGTTGGGCGGCGGGTGGCGGCCACCACGTCGCTGACGACCGCCAGGCCTCGCTTGCGTCGGCTGGTCGGCTCGGCGATCGATTCGGCGGTGATGATCTGATGGCCGGTGAGCAGGGTCAGGTAGTCGAGCTCCAACGCCCGCGCGGGCAGCACGAAGATGCCGTAGACCGACGCCACCCGCCGGAGCGCCTGCATGGTCGGCACGGGAACGTGGCATTCGCCGTGTGTGATGAAAGTGATCGCGACGTCGCGGCCTTCTTTGCTCCGCCCGGGGCGTGCGAGATCGTCGCGCAGGTCGGAAAAGACGCGGCCGTAGTTGCGGCCCTGCTCGGAGCGAAAACAAAGAAAATACGGCAGCTCCCGACCCGCGAGCGCAGCGGCGTCGATCCGGCGGTGTAGACGACTGTCGAAAAAGGCGAGCCAGACTTCGCCTCCCAGCAGGACCAGCTTGCGGGCCAGGGCAAGTGCGAGGCCCCGC
>JANNNO010000099.1:0-16909 GCA_031398585.1 Myxococcales bacterium
TCGTGGCCTGCGGCCGTGACGACTCACCACTGCTGGAGGCCGCGACTCGATCCCCCGAACGCAAAGCGAGGCCCACCGCGACCGCCACGACGACGGCCATGACCACGCCGGTCAACCAGCGTGTGCGGCGCAAGCCCCACAGGCGCTGCCCGGACCGCCTCACGGAGGGTTGTCGCCGATGTACGTCGCCAGCCGTCCGCCGCGCACGACGCCACCGCGGACGAAGTCGCGCAAACCCGCCGACAGCCAGTCGTAACGGCCGTGATTGTGATTGTGGATGGTGTCGAGGTAAGGCCGGGTGGTGCCCGAAATTCCCGATCGGCCGTTGGCCGAGCCGCGAATCCAGCGCCCATGCGCGCTCGCGTGCTCGACCAGACCGTCACCGGGCACGTCCACGAAGTTCCAGACGTCCCAGCGACAGGCGGCGCCCCACGAGTTCGAAGCGCCGCGCCGGTAGCAGAGCAGCACCCAGGCCGTACCGAGCTTGCTGTCATTGTCGGTGCCCGTGCCCGAGGCGTCACCGCTGTCGTAACCCGCGACCGTGTAGAGCGGCACCTGGCGCCCCTCGTCGCCCATCTCTCCGCCCGGTGAGCCGGCCGACTCCATATACGATCGGGTCATCGTGCCGACGGCCGGGGTCACGTCACGCCAGCCGAGGATCTTGATCACGCTGGCGCCGCTGTTGGTGATGGCGTGGTCGGCCTGACCGAAGAGCGCATCGGCCGACTGCGTACCGGCCAAAGGCGCCTGCAAAGCGATCACGCGCGCGGTCTTGCGCCGCACCAGATCGTAGTCCATGCGCGGATCGGCTTCGATGTACTCGTTGTAAAAGGGAGCGGCCGGCATGCCGCTGTTGATTACGTAGCGGACGACGAGGCCGCCCATCGAGTGACCGATCAGGGTCATGCCGCCGTCGGGAATGTCGTGCTTTGCGATGAAGGTCGTCAGCGACGCGGCCACACGACCGGCGGCGCGCCGGCTCCACCAGCTCTCGACGCCGTCGTACCCGACCCGCCAGGTGACGCAGCCTTGCCGTCGCGCCATGGCGTCGAAGAAGGCCGATTCCTTGCGCCCGTCGATCATCCAGTAGGCGTCGATGCCCGGCGAGCTGCCAGTCAAAGGATCGTCGTGGTGGCTCTCGCCCGAGCCGTGCACGAAGGCCATGTAGCAGGGCGCAGGTCCCGGCGTATCCACGGCCAGAGCGGCGGGGACCGAGGCGGCAACGCCGAACAGGAGTCCCAGGAGAGCGGGCAGCTTCACGGCAGACCTCCGCGCCAAGAGCGCCGAGATCAGGATACGTGGCCGAAACAGCTTCTCCACCGCGGGCACGCAAAACCCGGGTAAGTCCTGGTTGCCGGACGATGCGGCAGTGCCCAGCGCGCGGCGCAGCACGGACGTCCGGCCAGCCGAGGGCGACGTCCGCCCCGGCGCCCGGCGCGCCCCTGTGAAAGGTCACACCCGCGCCCGGCTGTGGTCAGGCAGCCACAGAACCCGGCAAAAACGCGCCGAACAGGTCCCAAGCGGCGGCCAAACCTGGCACCGCGGTTGCGATAGGGGGGAACGCACCAACAACGAAGCGATTTGAAAGGCCAGTGTCATGAAGAAGCCAGCGTTCACCTTGCCCGCGTTCACGATGATGTCCCTCCTGCCGCTTTTGCCTCTGGCGGGGCTTGCCACTTCCGGCTGCGAGAACGAATCGGCCACCGAGTGCGTGGTGGGAACGCCAGCTTGCCGCTGCAACAGCGCAGGCGCCTGTCTGCCCGGACTCGTCTGCTCGGCCAACGTCTGCACCCTGCCCAGCGGCAGCGACGCCGGCGTCCCCGTGCTGGTGCCCGCCATGACCGACGCGGGTCAGAACATGACGCCCACCACGAATACGACCACGACCACCAACACGAACACCAACGGTCCCGTGGACCCGATGGATCCGAACGCCAACGACGCCACCCCGACCGCCAAGGCGAAGTGGACGGTCTTCGTCTACGGCCACGGGGATCACAACCTCAGCCAGTCACTGGCGCGCGACCTCGGCGAAATGAACGCAGCCATCATGTCGAAAGACGTGAACGTGGTCTTCCTGGCCGACTGGAACGCGACCGAGACGATCTCCGAAAACGGCCCCGACAAGTTCCCCGCCGGCGCCTTCTGGTACCAGGTCATGGGCAGCGGCCAGAAGAGCAAGCTCTTCGCGCAGGAGAACGAGCTCAACCTCGATAGCCCGAAGGTCATGACCGACACCATCGCCACCGCCTTCAAGAAGTTCCCGGCCGAGCGCTACGGCCTCGTGCTCTGGGATCACGGTGGCGGCTGGCAAAAGGGCTTCGGCTCCGACACGCAGGACGGCACCCTCAAGGCTCCGGCCGGTATGAGCGTCGATGCCGTCGCCCGCGCCGTGCGGGGCGGTCTCGCCGCCGCCGGCCTCACCGGCAAGCGCGCGCTCGACTTCTTGGCCTTCGACACCTGCTTGCTCGGCACCACCGAAGTTGCGACCGAGTTCTCCGACATCACCAAGGTGTTCATCGCCAACGCCGAGCTCGACTACGGCGATGGGCTCGACTACGAAAACGCGCTGACCTGGTTGGCCGCCAACCCGAACGCGACCGGCGCCGAGTTCGCCATCGCCGAAGGCAAAACCTGGGACAAGCACCATCAGGACGCATCGATGCGCGACAACCTCTTCCGGTCGCACGTCGCCATCGACACGGGAAAGTTCGACACCCTGGTGGGCGAGCTGGCCAACGTGGCAGCCGCCGCTCGCGGTGCCAACGCCGGCGCCTTTGCCCGCGCGCTTTACGAGAGCATGCCGTCGTATCACAAGACCGGCAACACCAAGCAGGACAACGCGTACGCCCCCTCGCGCGACATCGGCACCCTCTTTGATCGCATCAAGAAGACCGGAAACGCCCCGCTGACCGCCGCTGTCACTCGCGCTGAACAGGCCGCCGCCGGCGCCCGCCTCGGCTTCTCGGCCGGTCTGCTCCGACAGGGTCAGTACGGCGTCTCGACCTTCGGTGGTCCGGTGGTTCAGGTTCCCAATGCCCTCTTTTCGCAGTACCCAATGCTGGCGGCGCCCTGGGAGCGCGCGACGAAGTGGGGCGACACCCTGCGCTCGACCAAAGCCGCCGCCCCCACCACGATGCCCGTCATCACCGGTACGGCAACCGTGCCCGCGGGCGCCTCGCTTGCCAACCCGCCGCGCGTTGACTTCACCCTTTCGAGCAACGAAGGTGCCATGGCCGAGCTCGAGCTCTACCAGGCCGACGCCGTCGACCCCAACCGCGTGCGCATGTTCGGCACGATGACCTCGCAGCTCATCTCGGCGGGCGCTGCCTCGGCAAAGTGGCAGGGCCGCCAGCTCGTCCTGTCGGGCTCGCAAGCGCTGCCGGTCTTCAGCTTCCCCTGGTCGTATGCGGTCGGCGGCATCAACGTGCAAACGCCCGTGCGCGGGGTGCCGGGTGTGGTGCACTCCGCCAAGGGCCGCATCGACGCCAACCTGCTGGTCGATGACCGGAACGTCGGCTTCGCGCTGCAGCTCTTCCTCGAAGAAGGCAAAGTGGTCGTCGTCGTCGAATTCAGCACGGTGGTCAGCGCTTTTGGGACTTCGACGTTCATGCCCGACATCGTCAGCTACGACACGGTCAACAAGAAGACCATCTACACCCCGTCGGGCGTGACGGTGCCGGTGGAAAAGGGCGGCATGATCTCCTTCACCGAGCAGCCCGCCCCCGCCGGCCGCTACTTCCTCGTGCTCGGCGTGGACGACGCCTGGGGCAACTCGGTGGCGAGCACCTACGCGGTCGAGCTCACCGCGCCGGTCACGCAATAAGTTCAGGTCGACAGTGGGAATCGCGCCCCCGCGGAATGGTCCGCGGGGGCGTTTGCGCTTTTTGGGGGGCCCTCGGATTCACAGCCTGAGAGCTTGGAGATCTAGATCGTCAGCCCCAGCGTCTTGGCGAGGTAGGCCTTGTTCGTGAGGGCGCCGTCCTTCGCGGTGACGCCCTCACGCACGGTGTAGGGCCGCATCTCGATGATCGCCCACCCTTTCCAGTCGATCGACGAGAGGGCAGCAAAGACGCTCTTGAAGTCGACACGGCCGCGACCGAGCTCGAGGAATTCATAGGGCTCCTGACCGGCGGGGACCTGCGGCCGCGGCACCACGTCCTTGAGGTGAATCAGGAGCAGCCGCTTGCCGTGATCGCGAATCGCTCGCGCCGGATCGCCATCGGCGGCAACGTGGTGGCCGGTATCGAGGATGAGCTTGACGTAGGCCGGATCGGTCGCGGCCATGATGGTGTCGATCTGCGCGGCGGTGCGGCCGTATTGATTGGCCTGCGTGTGAAATCCGAGCGGCAAGCCGATGGCGGCGGTGCGTTTGCCAAGCTCGTTGAGCGTCTCGGAAAACGCCATGAGCTCTGCCTTGCCGACCGTCGCGCCGTCGGTATTGGCGCTGTTGACCTGGATCGCCTGAGCGCCAGCGGCCTTCGCGAAACGCGCCCCTACCAGGAACTTGTCGATGGCGGCGGCGCGGTGAACCCGATCGGGGTTCATGCTGCCGCCCGACAGACAGACGAACGTGAGTCGGCCGCGCGTCAGCTCCGCCTTCAGCTTCTGCGGCGTCGCGAACAGCGGCAGGCTCTGCAGCCGCAGCTGCACCCCGCGGTAGCCGACCTCGGCGACGTCGGCGAGCGCCTGACGGGCGTTTTCATCACCCCAGGTCAGCGTCGCATACCCGATCCGGATGTTCCCGGCGGTTCGTGCTCGGGCCGCCCCCGATCCCAGGGCGGTCGCCAGCGCGGCGCCACCCAAGACGAACGCTCGTCGCGTCGACCCAAAAACCAAGGACCCAGGCACGAGCGACATGATGGCGACCTCCGAGATTTAGGCGAAAAGGTCATCCTAACGGCAACCTCTCTCCCGGCACCAGGAAGACAGCGCCACTCCTGAAATCAAGCCGTCACGAGACTCTGGCTGGAACAAACACCAGCTAAAACGACATCGACTTTCCCGGGCCCTAGTGGGGGTCAAGCATCGACTGCGGTCGAGGGCTCGCCGCCGGTCAGCCAGGCCAGGAGCCCTGTCAGATCGTCGACATGAACGAAGTGGCCGGCGTCGGGCAAGGTGGCGGTGGGAACGCCCGACGCCACCAGCCGCCGAACGTCGGCGTCGCTCACGTAACGAGAACGGCCGCCGCGCACACAACGCAGCGGCACGCGCCCGGCTTCGACCACGTCCCAAAGATCTTGGCGCAACGTCGTACCGTGAAGGCGATCGAGCGCCGCCCGATCGATCGCCCAGCGCACACGCCCACCCTGGTTGACGAGATTCATCAGCAACCAATCGCTGAGCCCTGGGGTCAGGCCGCGACCAACGAAGAAGCGACGGAGCTCGGCTCTATCCGCAGCCTCTTGCGGGGCCTCGAGCAGGAGGTCGAGCACCCGGCGGCTTTCCGAGACTTCGGCATCGATCGGGCCGGGTGTGATGTCGAGCAAGCTCACCTCGGCGATCGCCTCGGGGAACAGACCCGCGGCCGCCAACCCGACCCTGCCACCCAACGAATGTCCCACGATGGAATAAGGGGGCGTCATGCCGGCCGCGGCGACCGTCGCGTGGACGTCGGTGGCCAAGGCCGCGAGATCGGCGCCAGCTTCGGGCAAAGGGGGCGATTGCCCGTGCCCACGCAGATCGGCGATGACGAAGTGCAAGCTGGGATCGAGATCCGCCCAGCGTTGCGCCAGCGTGCGCAGGTTGCGGCCACTGCCGAGAAACCCATGCAGCAAGACCACGCCATGAGCGCCCGAACCGATCGACTGCGTGTGCAAGAGAGAAGGCGACGCGCTCGACATGAACCCCGCCGGGCCTCAGGCGAGGGAAAAGCGGCCTGCGGCATCCCGCCAGCCGGGCACCGTGAGAGGCGCCTCGATCCCGAGGGTGCGCGCCGCGTTTGGGCCAATGAACGTGAGGCTGACTGATCGCAAGGCGATGGCCTCCGGGTCGGCCAGCGCCAGCTGCGAGCCGTAGAGATCGTCGCCCACGATGGGGAAGCCAGCCGCGGCCAGGTGCACACGCAACTGGTGAGGGCGCCCCGTTTCGGGGGCGAGGGCAAAATGCAGCAGGTCGCCTTCGGTGGCGGTGGGCCCGAGGCCCGTGACGTGGGCAGCCGAGACGCGCGCGACGACCTCGGCATGGGTGCGCGCTGTCTTGCCGTGCGGAGCTGCAAACGCCCGACGTTTGCCACGCACGAGGCGGCTCTCCCAGTCGAAAGCCGCAGGGAGCGTCGTCACCCGCGCTGAGCCTTCGCAAAGAGCTTCGTAGCGCTTTTCCACCTGGCGCGATTCGAAGGCGTCGCTCGCCAGGCGATGGGCGTCGGCCGTGCGGGCGAAGAGCACGATCCCGCTGACCTCGAGATCGAGCCTGTGCACGGGCCAAAGGCGCACGCCGAGGGTCTGCTCGAGCGTGCGGCCAAGGCAAGGACGTGGATCCTCGCTGCCCATTCGGCTGGGTACCGTCAGCACGCCGGCGGGCTTGTCGACCGCGACGACGTGCTCGTTGTCGAAGACGATGCGAATGGCGTTGGTGATGGAGACGCCCGAGTCGACCGTCACGTCAAGCGTCCGCGAGCGCGGCGTCGCGAGCTCGGTCGGGGGAATCGGCAACCACGGTGGTCTCGACGATGTCGTCTTCGCCAACGTCGAGCTCGAGATCGATCTCGTCGAGCAAATAAAACCCCTCATCGTCGCCGACGGCGCCAGCGGCTCCCACAGGGCGATCGCTCAGCGAGAGACGGCGTTCGGCAGCCCTGCGTTCGGCTCCGTCGCCGCGATCGTCGCTGACCACGCCGGCGCGCCTGTCCACCGCCCGTCGATCGCGGCGCATCGCCGCGCGCAGACCTTCGACCGAATGGGGAACGACATCGAGCTTCGCGACCCGCGCGGCGCACAGGTGGCACATCGGCAACGAGCGCCCCTGGACCTCGACCAGCCGAAGGTT
The DNA here is from genome assembly GCA_031398585.1 of Myxococcales bacterium. Lineage (GTDB taxonomy): Bacteria > Myxococcota_A > Polyangia > Fen-1088 > Fen-1088 > JANNNO01. The sequence goes on from JANNNO010000099.1 coordinate 6,988, forward strand.
CTCTCGGCGACGCTCATCGCAAACCGAGCAGCAGGCGCCAAGGCCCACCGGTCGTTGCTCGGACCAGCGCGTGTAGCAGGTCCAGCAGCGTCCCCGCCGCAGCTCCTTGACCGCAGCACCGCAGGTGGTGCACGGCTCGGGCTTTTCGCTCTCCTGGTCCATCACTTCCTCCTCATCGACGTTGCGACTGGCAAGCCCCGTCAGCGACGGATGCGCCCGACCGCACAGAGCATCTCGCCGGCAAAATACCGGGCCACGGGCGGATCGTCGGTCCGACGTGGCCGCAAGAAACTGTTGTTGATGCGCCCATCGAATCCGCGTCGCGAGGCCGGCGAGCTCGGGTGCACGTAGCTCGTCCTGACCGCTCCGGCGCGCACCTCCTGGAACGTGATGCGCCCGGTGGCATCGACCGATTCCACGACGCCCGCGTGGTCAGCGCAAGTTTCCTCGTAGATGCGAAAGAAGAGGACGTCGCCGGGACGCGCGGTGTGAAGGGGTACCAACGCATGTTCGTGGCGGAGGTACGCGAGCAAGGAATCGACTGTGCCATCGGTACCGAAACGGACGCCGCGGCGATGCAGCGCCGATTCCACCATGGCCGCTGGGCGCAGCACTTCGGGCGTGGCCGTGGCGATCGGAGCGAGATCGGAGGGCGGCGTGGTCGGTGGCGGTACCGGCGGCTCCTTGGTCCGCCGGGCGCGCGCGGCGGCAACCGGCCTTCGTGGGGCGGCGCCAATCTTCTCGTTGACCTCGGGGGCCAGCGAGCGGAACGGCGTGGTGAAGAAGGGATCGCTGGCCGCAGGGGTGGCGTAACCGGCGCACGCCACGGGCAGCGACAGAAGCGCTGCCGCGAACAGCAGCCGTTCGCCAACCGACCATTCCACCCGGCGAATGTAACTACATGTAGGAGACGAGTCTAATTTTGCCGGCGTTGCCGTTGCGCGACGAAGGCGGCCGCGCCTGCCGAGGGTTATGATGGAGAGCCGCCATGCGTGACATCGTCATTTTGTCGACCGCCCGGACTCCCATCGGCGCCTTTCAGGGCGCGCTCGCCGAAGTGCCAGCCCCTCGGCTCGGTGCGGTGGCGATCAAGGCCGCGTTAGCGCGGGCCGAGGTCGTGCCACCCGAGGCGGTGAGCGAGGTCATCATGGGCAACGTGCTCGCCGCGGGTCTCGGCCAGGCGCCGGCACGACAGGCCGCCCACCACGCCGGCCTGCCACGTTCGGTCGGGGCCACGTCGGTGAACAAGATGTGTGGCTCCGGGTTGAAGTCGATCGTGATCGGCGCGCACGCCATCTTGGCAGGCGACGCCGAGATCGTGATCGCAGGGGGCCTGGAATCGATGTCGGGCGCGCCCTACCTGTTGCCCAAGGCGCGCGACGGTCTGCGCATGGGCCACGCCCAGGTCGTCGATTCGATGATCCAGGACGGCCTGTGGGACGTTTATGGCAACGTGCACATGGGCGATTGCAGCGAGCTGTGCGCGCGGGAAAAGAAGATCAGCCGCGAGGATCAGGACGCCTACGCCGCCGAATCGTATCGCCGTGCCAGCCAGGCGCAGGCGCAAGGGCACTTCACCGCGGAGATCGTCCCGGTCGAGATCGCGCAACGCAAAGGTCCCCCCCGCGTGGTGAGCAGCGACGAGGAGCCCGGTCGCGGCGATCCGGCCAAACTCGCTACGCTGCGGCCTGCCTTTCAGAAGGACGGCACCATCACCGCGGGCAACGCCTCGTCGATCAGCGACGGCGCGGCGGCGGCGGTGATCACCTCAGCGGACATTGCCGCGCGGTTGGGCGCGAAGCCACGGGCTCGTCTGGTCGGATCGGCGGCGCATGCGCAGGCACCCGAGTGGTTCACCACCGCGCCCGCGGCGGCCATCGAGCGGCTGCTACAGAAGATCGGCTGGAAGAGCGCCGACGTGGATCTTTGGGAGATCAACGAGGCGTTTGCCGTGGTGGCGCTGGCCAACAACCAGCTACTCGGCCTCGATCCTGCGAAGGTGAACATCTGGGGCGGCGCCGTGGCGCTGGGGCATCCCATCGGCGCCTCGGGGACGCGCATCCTCTGCACGTTGATGGCGGCGCTGGAAGCGACCGGCGGGCGCCGGGGTGTGGCTTCGTTGTGCATCGGCGGTGGGGAAGGCATCGCGATCGCCATCGAGCGGCTGACATGAACGAGCCGTCCGGGGCCAGCCGGGACGCCACCGCCAGCCTCGACGCCACCGCCAGCGGTGTAGCGCGGGTGGGCGTGATCGGCGCGGGACAGATGGGCCGAGGCATTGCTCAGGTCGCGGCGACCGCCGGGCTCGACGTGGTGCTGGTCGATGCAGATCTAAAGCTGGCTGAAAGCGGGCGCGCCAACATCGTGGCGGCGCTCGGCAAACTCGTCGACAAGGGCAAGCTCGGCGCGGCCGAGCGAGATGCGATTGTGGCGCGCGTGGTGGCCCGCAATGGGATCGACGAGCTGACCGATGTCGATCTGGTGGTCGAGGCGGCATCGGAAGACCTCGCGGTAAAAAAGCGATTGTTCGCGGCGCTCGATGCCGCGGCACCACCGCACGCGATCCTCGCCAGCAACACATCGTCGATCAGCATCACCACCTTGGCGGCGGAAACGCGGCGCCCCGAGCGCGTGATCGGCATGCACTTCATGAACCCGGTTCCGATCATGAAGCTCTGCGAGATCATCCGCGGCCTGCCGACGTCGGACGCTACCTACGCAGCAACGCGCGCACTGGCGGAACGGCTGGGCAAGGAGACCGTCACCTCGCGAGACGTTCCCGGCTTCATCGTCAACCGCATCCTGATGCCGCTCATCAACGAAGCGGTCTTCACGCTCTACGAAGGCATCGCCAGCGCCGCCGACATCGATCAGGCGATTCGCCTTGGCCTCAACCACCCGATGGGGCCACTGGCGCTCGCGGATCTGATCGGCCTCGACACCACGCTCGCCATCCTCGAGGTCTTGCATCGCGATCTGGGCGATCCGAAGTATCGCCCCTGCCCGCTGCTGCGACAGTACGTGGCCGCGCGATGGCTCGGCCGCAAGAGCGGGCGCGGGTTCTTCAGCTACTGAGCGCCGAGCGCCGAGACGCGGGCCAGAGGCTCGGCCAGCGCGATCCTCACGGCGACTGTTGCAGAGCCTCGAGCGGCCGCTCGCAGCCGAGGCGCCCGATCGCGCGCTGCAGTTTGACGTTGCTGCGTGGATCGTTGCCGCCATCGCGCAGCGACAGCACGTACAGAGAGGTAGAGCGGCAGACGTCGCCGTGGCCCTCGAGCGAATGCGAAAGCCATCGCCGCGCCACGGGGCCTTCGCCGCCGCGACGGGCGAGCGTGCCGACCACGTACGAGGCCACGGCGCTCGGGGGCCTCGCGCCGTAGTCGCTGTCAGCCTTGCGCGCCATCGCCGCGGCTGCACGCGCCCCGCGGGCCTCGGAGCCGTCTGCTACCCAGCGCAGATCGCCATCAGCCCGCGCCTGCAATGGGGTCACGCCGAGCGCGCTGATCGATCTGCGTCTGCTCGCCGGGCCGATGAATGCCGCGCGCGCGGCGATCAGTCGCGCCTCGGATCCGGGCGGCGGGCCCGCGGGCAGTTGCGTGCCACGATCGCGCCCAAGACCAATGCCCGCACGTGCCCAGGCGATGGGCGAATAGCGCCGGTCCGCAAACTGCTCGGCGCGCGCCACCAGATCGTTGGCCTCTTCGGCCGCACCCAGGTTGCCGAGCAGCTGCGCGATACGGGCGTAAAGCCGCGGATCCTCGGGCGATGCATGCGCGGTTCGCAACGCAAGCTTGAAGGCCGGCTCGCGCTTGCCGGCTCGACGCAACTCACCCGCGGTCGCCAGGCGGCAGGTCGTGGCCAGCGTCGGAATGCGTCTGTCACCACCGGAACACGCAGAGGCAAGCTCGGCTTTCTCGGCAGCGGAAAGTTGTGTCCCCTGTGCATCTCGCAACTCGATGAGCAGGCGCAAGGCGCCCGGGTGACCTGGGGATGCCTGCAAGACCGAACGGATGAGGGGCTCGGCGGCCTTCGGGTTGGCGTCGTCGAGCAAGAGCTCCGCCCGCAACAGGCGCAGCGGCAAGAAGGGCGATCGGGCCGCTTCTTCGCCGACCCGCGCGAGCGCCGCGGGCTGATTGCCTTCGCGAGCCAGCCGGCGCCCCTCGACGAAACGAAGCAGAGGCGAGTCCGACGAGGCGAGCCCGCGTGAGCGCGCCAGCTCGGCGGCAGCTTTGCGATCGCCTCTCACCATACGATCGAGCACGCGCGCGGCGAGCAGCTCGTCGGGGCCGCCGAGACCGCCTTCTTGTTCGGCGAGCTCGTCGGCCCAGATCTCACTGTCGGGGTCGAGAGGACGGCCATATTCGGTCGCGAGCAGCGATTCGGCGAGCAGGCCACGGCCAGTCGGCTCACCCTCCTGGCGCAGCTGCCTTCGGCGCTCCTTGGCCCGGATGCCCGTGAGCTCGGCGAAGGATCCGGCAGTCACCGGCAAGAGCGCCCCGCCAGCTCGCTCGCCGCTGAGGGAGCGGCGCGCGGTGACGCCCTCGCCTGCCGGTTGCTTGAGGAACCAGCTCACGCCCCAGACGGTGAAAGCAAAGAGCCCGAGAGCGCCCATCGCCAAAGCCAGGTAGCGCCCGTGGGTCCGCAGCCAAGCGAGCGCGGGCGCGGGCGAAAGCCGGCGAAGAAGAGGGCGTACGCGACCCGGCCGTGGCAGGGGCGGACGATCCGATCGCGTGTTGGTGCGACCACCCAGGCGAGTGGCTGCAATCTGGGCCGACGAGCTGCGCACGAGAGCGGCGGTCGGTCTCCCCGGCGGAATGGTCATCGGCTCGACCTCCGCTGGCACCGGCTCCTCGTAGGTGCGCTTGCGCTCCCCCGCCTGCAAGAGCCCCGGGGCGACCGGCGGAGGCGGCACGGTGGCGGGATTGACCGCGCTCGGGCGGCCTTGCGGTCCTGCCATGACGTGCTGGACGAGCTGCGCGATGCGGGGATCACCCGGCGAAAGCGCCTCGGCCCTGACCAGCACGTCAGCCGCGCGGGCAAAGTCGCCGCCGGTGATCAGCACCTCGGCCAACCAGCGGTGCGCGACGAAGTAACTCGGGTTGCGCTGTACCACCACTTCGAGCAGCGACTGCGCCTCGCGAAGGTGGCCCTGTTCGAAGCGCGCGCGCGCCAGCACCGTGTGGCCGGGCGCCAGCTGCGGCGCCTGACTGAGCGCCCAGCGAGCCATGTCCTCGGCTTCACGGGCACGGCCCTCATCGCACAGGGCATGCGCCATCGCGACCAGCTCGTGGGCCTTGGCGTTCTGCGGGCCGACTTCACCCGACTGATTGGGACGCGCGCCGGTGGTGCGACGTTGATCGGGCGACCGAGTCATCGGGGCCGCTTCCTCTGCTGATGAAGGTGCCCGTGCACCCGACAGAATCTGCTCATGCTCGGCTGCCTTTTCGCGGGGGGGCGGTGCTGGTGTGAGAAAGCCGGCCGACGGTCTGCCGCGGCCCTGGTGATGTTGCGACGACGCTTGCTCGCGGACCGTCCCCCAAAACGCGGGCATTCTGCGGCACATAGCGGCGACCGGCAACACAAGTGGGGTGAAATCCGACGTTTGGCCTGGATTTCACCCGCGGCAACGCAAGTCGCCGCTGCATCGCACCCGGGGCCCCACCGGACTTCAAGCGCGCTTTTCATCCCGTCGATGAAGCCCCCCGATGGATTCGGGTACGGGGTCCCAGCCTCGCGGTGACGGCGGCAACAAATCCAATCACTTGATCGGTGCCACGCTCGGCAACTACCGGGTGGGTGGGCTGCTCGGCCAGGGGGGTATGGGCAGCGTCTACCTCGCCGAGCATGTGCTCATCGGTCGCAAGGTCGCGATCAAAGTCCTCGACCCGCAGATAGCGGATCAGGCCGACTCGGTCTCGCGATTCTTCATCGAAGCGCGCGCGGTGAACGAGATCCGTCACCCGAACATCGTCGAGGTCACGGACCTCGGGACGCACGAGGGTCGCCCGTTCATCGTGATGGAGTATCTCGGCGGCGAGACGCTCGAACGACGCCTGCTGCAAAAGACGCGGCTCGCGCCCGACGACGCCGTCCATGTCACGCGCCAGGTGGCGTCCGCGCTCGGCGCCGCGCACGATCGTGGCCTCGTCCATCGCGATCTCAAGCCGGCCAACGTGATGTTGGTGGACCATCCCGACTATCCCGACTTCGTGAAGGTGCTCGACTTCGGCATCGCCAAGCTCGTCGGTGCATCGTCGAAGCTGCAGCACCAGACCGAGGTCGGCGCCCTGCTGGGGACGCCGGCATTCATGTCGCCCGAGCAGTGCCTCGGCGATCTGCAGCTCGATCATCGCAGCGACGTCTATTCGCTGGGCGTGATGATGTTCCTGATGTTCACCGGGCGCTTGCCTTTCGAGGGCGAAGCGGTCGGCCGCCTGATCCTCGCGCACGTGCACCAAGCGCCTCCGCGCATCACGCACTACCGGCCCGAGCTGCCCGAGACACTCGCCGAGGTGGTCGATCGCGCGCTGGCGAAAAAGCCCAACGATCGCTTCGGCAGCATGCGCGACGTGCGCCGCGCGCTCGATGAGGCTTGCGGTCGTCCTCGCTCGCTGACACCCATCGTCGAGGTAACGGCACCGCCGCCCACCACGACACCGACCATCGTGACGGGGGGGCCCTCGTTGCGCGTGGCCGCCGCCGCGGCTCGCCCGATCGTCGCCACGGGCAGGCCAGTCGTGGCGCCGGTGCGCACACCGGGTCCCAGCACGGGTTTGGCGCCAGTTACACCATTGGTTTCGCCGCGCCCCACCCCGGCTCGCCCGACGCCGGCCGATGCGCTCACGCCGCGACCGACACCGACGCCGGTGGGCGGGATCTCCATCGGTGAGAGTCGGGAAGGCATTCGGCAACGCGTGGCCGAGACCGTCGCCGATCGGGTGAAAAAGGGCGCTCTCGCGTTCCCCGCAATGCCCGACACGGCCGCGCAGTGTCTACAGTTGCTGCGCGATCCTGGCTACCTACTCGGTGCCGTCGCACAGCTCGTGCGCAAAGACGGACGCCTCGCTTCGCACCTCGTCCGCCGTGCGAACAGCGATGGTGTCGCGGGCCGTGGCGTCTCGACCACGCCCGAACAGGCGATGGCGCGCCTCGGATCCGAATGGGTGCGCGTCGCGATCGTCGAGCTCGGGGCTCGCCGCGCGATCGACTTCAAGGAGCCGCGCTTCGAAGATCTGTTCCGACGCCCGTGGCAGCACGCCCTTGCCAGCGCCATCGCGGCGGATCGCCTGGCGCGCCTCTCGGGTGCCGAAGCGCTCGCGCCCAGCGCGTATATGGGTGGCCTCCTGCGGGATGCCGGCATCTCGTTGCTGGCGCAGCTCCTGATCGATGTCGAACGCGAGCTCGCTGGGCGCAAGCTGCCGCGCGCGACACCGATCGACGAGGTCGTCGAGATCGTCAATCGCCACGCCCGCCGCGTGACTGCCGACCTGGTCCGTCGCTGGCAGCTGCCCGAGGCGATCGGTCAAGCCATCGAAGAGGGTGGCAGCCTCGACGCCAAGGGCGGCTGGTCGCTGCGCAACGTCGTGGCGACGGCCGCTGCCATCGCCGACCGCGAAGGCTTTTACCTGCGGCGCGAGAGCGTGCCCGAGGCCGAAGCGATCATCGAAGCGGCGGCACGCGATCTCGGCCTGCCTGACCTGCGCGCGCGCAAGGTCGCCGACCGACTCAAAGAAGCGGTTCGTCTCAAGGAGTGAGCGCGGCCCGGGGGCGTCGACGGGAGCCCCCGCCGGCCACCGACTCGTGAGCTCCAAGGCGAATCAGCGCGTGGCCAACGCCGCGGGCAGTTGCTGCTGCAACTCCGCCAGCGGGACCTTCTTCACGATCGACTGCCCCGCACGCGGCACGAAGACGAAACCGATCTCGTTCGAACGCCGCTTCTTGTCGACCTCGATCCGCGCGAGAGTGGCCGGCGAGATGCGACGGGCGACATCGATGGGAAGACCGATGCGCGAAAGCAGTTCGCAGGCGCGCGCTTGCAAGCTCGCCTCGGTCTCGCCGCGCGCGACCCCGAACGCCAGCGCGGCCACCATGCCGAGCGCGACAGCTTCGCCGTGAAGCAGATCGTAGGCGGACTCGGCCTCGATGGCGTGCCCGACCGTATGGCCAAAGTTGAGGATCGCGCGGCGTCCGGCCTCACGTTCGTCCTCGGTGACGACCTGCACTTTCACTCTCACGGCCTCGGCGACCGTCGCGGCCAGAGAATCGAGATCGAAGACGCGATCGGCACGTGCATCGGCTTCGAGGCGCAAGAGTAGCTGCTCGTCGGCAATGAGTCCGGCTTTCACCGCCTCGGCCAGGCCCGCCGCCTGCTCGCGCCGGGGCAAGGTGGCGAGAAAGCCGAGCTCGGCGATCACGGCGCGCGGCTGATGAAACGCACCGACCAGATTCTTTCCCGCGGGAAGATCCGCACCGGTCTTGCCGCCGACGCTGGCATCCACCATGCCGAGCACGGTGGTCGAGCAGATCGCGAAGTCGATGCCACGTAGATAGATTGCGGCTGCGAAGCCGACGTGATCGCTGGTCGCCCCGCCCCCAATCGCGATCAGGGCTGCGCCTCGATCGTATCCCGCTTCGGCGAGCCACTGACAGGTCCGCTCCACGGCGGCCATGGTCTTGCAAGCCTCCCCTGCCGGAAGATCCAGGCGGCGGACCCCGGGCAGCCGCGCGGCCAGTGCCTCGACGAGGGGCGCTACCCGAGGCGATTTCTTGCCGACCTGAGAATCGACAAGGACCGCGACGCCTGTGGCCTTGCCGAGGGCCGAGGCGAGCTGGTCGGCCGCCGCGGCGGCGTCGAAGACCCCGATCTTCACCTCGTAACTTCGGCTGTCGAGCGGCACCGTCACCGTGATCATCGCGCGCCCAGAGGGAATCGAACCCCCAACCCTCGGCTTAGAAGGCCGATGCTCTATCCAGTTGAGCTATGGGCGCATAGCTGCTGACGAATTCCGAGACTCGTCGGCACAACCCGGTGTGCTACCGCGGGTCGCCCCGCCTGTCCATGGGTTGCCGCCCGGCGAGGCGGCATCGACGACCGCGCTGGGTGGTGTCAAGGCCCGCCACGGGCGTTTCGGCGGTTGTTCCGTGAAGGAAAACGCGCGAGCCAGGCACAAAGGATGGAAACACCGCCACGTTGGGCCCCACCCACGTCGCGGCCGATCGTCCTCGTGACGACGCGTCCGCCCTTCCGTTCGTTCGAGGAGTTCCATGCGAAAAGCTCTGCCAGTTTCCCGGTTTCTCGGCCTCATCCTCTCGAGCACGCTGCTGTTGGCGTGCCCCGGTAACGACCCCGCCGATCCTCCCGCTGCCACTGCGGATGGCTCGGCCGGCCCCTCCACACCAGGGCCCACGAATCCGGGGGGCGGCTCGACCCCGCCTGGAAATCCAGGAGGCGGTTCCTCGCCAGGCGGCAACGAGCCGGGTGGCGGCGAGCCGGGCCAGGGTGGCGGCGGTCGCCGGGACGCGGGCGACGACGGTGAGCGTCCGGACGCGGGCGGCGGGGGTGGTCGCAGAGATGCAGGCGGTGGCGGCGGCCGAAGAGATGCGGGCACTGGCAGCGGCCGCTCCGATGCGGGCAGCGGCGGCGGGCGCAGGGATGCGGGCAGTGGCAGCGGCCGCTCCGACGCAGGCAGTGGTGGTGGCGGGCGCAGAGACGCAGGCGGCGGCGGTGGCCGGGAAGATGCTGCCGGCGAAGGCGGTGGCGGTCGACGCGACGGCGGCAGCAGCCGTCGCGACAGCGGCGCTCGCAACGACGGCACCTGAGTCGCGCACACGACCTCTCGTCGTCGCGCACGCGACCTCTCGTCGTCGCGCACGCGACCCCTCGTCGTCGCGCACGCTTCGCAGCAGCCGACGCACGGACGCC
>JANNNO010000138.1:0-7844 GCA_031398585.1 Myxococcales bacterium
CAACAGAAAATGCAGAACGTTCACATTCAACCCATTCTATACTATCTGCAATCATGGAAAGAAAATGAACTGGCTTGGTGTCGTAAACAGTGACGAGATCACCGGCGGCACCTTGCTGACTCACGACGGTCGCGTGGTGCACGCGCCGACGGCTGCGCTGCTGGGGGATCGATGACCGGCGCTCTCGTCATCAGCCTCTATCTGCTTGCGCTGACCGCGTTCCTCGGGCTCGACATCCTTGGCAAGTTGCCGGCTACCTTGGCGACTTTGGTGCTGGCGGCGCTGGGCGCGATGGGTGGCGTCGTGATCGTTGCGGCTTTGCAGGTGGTGGGGCGTGACGGCGGCGTATTGCTTCACGTCGCTGTGTTGCTCGGAGGCGCGGTGATCGGGGCGGGCCTCGCGACGGTGGCGAAGTTGGCCGCCGAGCTACCGAGAAAGCGGGCGTCATGAGCGCGCTGGGAGATGTGGCTTCGCCACTGGCCTATCTGCTGGCAACCGTCGCGTTCGTGCTGGGTGTGAAGTCGATCGCCCGGGTCAAGGTTGCGGCGCGCGCGCAGTTCCTCCTCGCGCTTGCCTTGGTGCTCGGCGTAGGCGGTCTCGCCGCGGACGGGCGGCTCGCTGCGGTTCCGCTTTCGGCCCTCGGCGCAAGCGCGCTCGGTGTGGTGCTCGGCTGGCTCGTCGTTCGCCGATCGACGGCGCTGTTGACGCCAGCGCGGTTGGCGACGATGCCGGCGCTGGCAGGCGCAGCGGCGGCGATCGTGTCGGCACGGGCGCTGCCCGGGTTGGCGACGATCGAAGCGGGAATCGCCGTGATCGCGATCGTTCTGGGTGCCGCGGCGTTGCTGGCCGGGGCTGCCGTGGCGGCCCTGGGGGGCTCCTCGGTGCGGACCTCGGTGGCCTCGGCCCTCGTCGCTGCGCTTGCCGGCTGGGCGATCGCCGGATTGGGGTTCGCGCTCGGCAACGCCATCGTGGTGGTGGCGGGCGGCCTCGGTGGCACGACCGCCATGGCGCTCGCGCGATTGGTGGCGGCGGCGGCCTCGCGTAGGGTGACCACGGCGTTGCTCACATCGGCTCGTCAGGACGAAGGCTACGCCAACGTGCGCGCCTGCGGCACCGAGGAAGCGGCGATGCTGCTCGACAGTGCCAACACGATTCTGGTGGTCCCGGGCTTCGGCATGCCGGCCGCGGGCGCCCAGCACACGGTCAAGGAGCTGGCCGAACAGCTGGAAAAGCGAGGCGCGCGTGTGATCTGGGCGGTGCACCCCGTGGCGGGCTGTCTGCCTGGTCACATGAACATCGCGCTCGACGAGGCCAACGTCTCGCACGAGAACCTCGTCGAGCTAGGCGCCGCGCAGGAGATCGTCACCAAGGTCGATGCCGTCCTGGTCGTCGGCGCCAACGACACCGTGAACGCATCGGCAGCCGGCGACGTCGGCAGCCCCCTTTATGGTCTGCCAGCGTTGGACCTCGCGGGGGCGCGTGCCGTCTTCGTGGTCAAACGGACGCTGCGCGCGGGTGCGGCAGGGGTTCGCAACCCGCTGTTCGAGGGCCCCAACACGATGATGATGTTCGGGGACAGCAAGCGGGTGATGCAGGGACTGGTCGCGGCTCTCAAGAGCGGCGCCGCGCACTAGAGGCGCTGCGCGCTCACGGCGACGTCTACTAACGGGCCGCCGTGAGTCGCGGGCGGCACATAGATGTGAGGGGGCGGCTCCTCCGCCTGGTTCGAGTTCGTTTGGGGATCATCGTATGCAGACGCAGCTAGCTCTTTTGGGTGTCCTGGTGTTCGTGATCGCGGCGTTCGTCGGGCACCACGTGGTGCATCGGGTCCCGCCGTTGCTCCACACGCCTTTGATGTCGGCGACCAATGCGATCTCGGCGATCTCGGTCGTCGCGGCGATCACGGTCGCGGGTGCGGAGACCGAAGCCGTGCGCACCACGCTTGGTGTGATCGCGGTTGCGGCCGCCACCTGCAACGTCGTGGGCGGCTTTCTCATCACCGATCGCATGCTGCGCATGTTCAAAGGTGGTGGGCAGGCGACCTCGTCGGCCAGCACCAGCGTGTCGCCCGCTGGCAAAGGGCAGCGGTCATGAGCGGCCTGCTGGGTACGCGCCAGACCGTGGTCGAGCTCGCCTACTTCGTGGCCGCGGTCTCGTTCATCCTCGGCCTCAAACTCCTGTCGCATCCACGCACCGCGCGCCGGGGCATGTTCCTGGCCGAGTTCGGCATGTTGACGGCGATCGTGGGCACGCTCTTTCACCACGAGGTGATCACCTACCAGTGGATCCTGGTCGGCCTCTTCATCGGTTCGGCGGCAGGCGTCTTCATTGCCTGGTGGACGCCGATGACCGCCATGCCTCAGCGAACCGCGCTGTCGCACGCTTTCGGTGCCTGCGCCGTCGCTCTCGTCGGTGTGGCCGAGTTCTACAGCCACGACGGCGTCGCGGGCCTGGGAGCGGCCAAGATGACCGCCATCGGCTTCGAGGTCATGCTGGGCGGGCTCACCTTCACCGGCAGCCTCATGGCCTTTGGCAAGTTGCAGGGGATCCTGCCGAGCGCGCCGGTCACCTACCCCGGACAGAACTTCGCGAACCTCACCTTGTTGGCGGGGATTGTCGGCAGCGTTCTCTATCTGATCCTGGTTCCGGGTGCGCCGCCCTGGATCTTCTACGCGATGGTTGCGTTCTCGCTGGCCTTCGGCGTCTTGCTGGTCATGCCGATCGGCGCGGCCGACATGCCGGTGGTCATCGCTCTACTCAACTCGTACGCCGGGCTCGCCGGGTCGGCGACGGGCTTCGCGCTCGACAACAAGATCCTGATCATCGCTGGTGCCCTCGACGGCGCATCGGGCTTCATCTTGTCGGTCCTCATGTGCAAGGCGATGAATCGACCGATCACCAACGTCTTGTTCGGCGCTTTCGGCAAGACGGCCCCGGCGTCCGGCGCGGAGACGGAGATCAAGGGCAGCATTCGCAACCTGCCGCCCGAGGAGGCGGCGTCGATGCTCCTTGGGGCCGAACGCGTGGTGGTGGTGCCTGGCTACGGCATGGCGGTGTCGCAGGCGCAGCATGTGGTCAAGGAGCTGTCCGACTTGCTGGGTGAACGGGGCGTCGACGTGAAGTTTGCGATTCACCCGGTCGCCGGGCGCATGCCGGGGCACATGAACGTGCTGCTGGCCGAGGCGGGAGTGTCATACGAGCAGCTCTGCGACATGGACGCGATCAACGACGAGTTCCGCAACACCGACGTGGCGGTCGTGATCGGCGCCAACGACGTCGTGAATCCGGCGGCTCGCAACAACAAGTCGAGCCCGATCTACGGCATGCCGATCCTCAACGTGGACGCCGCCCGTGCGGTGCTGGTGTTGAAGCGATCGATGGCGGCAGGGTTCGCAGGCATCGAGAACGAGCTCTTTTACGCCGACAACTGTTCGATGGTCTTCGGCGACGCCCGCAAGACCTTGCAGGCTTTCGTCAACGCCGCCCGCGTCGCCGAGGCGGCGCCGATCGGCGCGCGCGCCGACGAGAGCCGGATCCCGATCAACTGACAGATCGCGGCGGAGGGTTGCCCCGGGTTGCTACCGGGCGCGGTTACGTTGATCATGCGAACCATGACGCCTAGCCTGCAGCCTCGCCTTTGCCTCGCGATCATCATCGTGGGGGCGCTCGCCAGCTTCGCGTGCGAAGACGGCTCGTCAGGAGGGTCACCGACGGACGCGCGTCGCGACGCCGACGCCTCGGACGCCGCTGTCGACCGGCCCGGCGATCTAGGGGGCAGCGATCGGCCCGCCGATCTCAGCGGGGCGGACGTGCCGATGGGTAGCGAGGTCGGCAGTGGCGAGACCACCGGTGGCGACGTCGGCGTCGATACGGCGCCCTGTCGCATGTGCGGCGGCGGCTGTGTCGATCTGAGGACGGATCCCAACCACTGCGGCGGCTGCGGCATCGCCTGCAAGACCGACGATCCCAACGCCACGCCCGCGTGCACGGTCAGCAACTGCGACTACCCATGCAAGGCCGGCCACCACCGCTGCGACACCACGTGCGTGCCCGACAACGCGCCCGCCACCTGCGGCAACCGCTGCCAGCCATGTCCCGACGCGCCCGCCAACGCGGTGGCATCGTGTGAAGCCGGCAAGTGTTCCTACACCTGCAACCCGGGCTTTCATCGTTGTCCCGGAATCGACGGTTGCGTCAGCAACAACAGCGTCGCCACCTGCGGCACGTCGTGCACGCCTTGCGCCCAGCCCGCCAACGGCACGGCGACCTGTGACGGTACCCAATGTGGGGTCGAGTCCTGTCCGACGGGCGAGCACAAATGTGGCGGCGTCTGCGTGAAGAACGAGGCGCTCGGGACCTGCGGGAATCGCTGCGCCCCCTGTCCCGAAGTGGCCAACGCCACGGCGACCTGCAACGGCACCGACTGCGGCTTCGTCTGTAACACCGGCTATCACCGCTGCGGCAGCAAGTGCGTGGCGGACAACGACGCCACCGCGTGCGGCAGCTCGTGCACCGCCTGTCCGGCGGGCCCGTCGGGGACCACCGCAGTCTGCCGTTCGGGTGCGTGCGGCGTCGCCTGCAGCGCGGGAGGAAGCCCTTGCGGCCCGCCGCCGAGCAACGGCACGACGGCGTGCGAGGCGGGCGCCTGTTCGTTCACCTGCAAGGCGGGCTTCTGCAAACAGGGCAACAGCTGCGTCGCCGCCACCAGCATCGACGCCTGTGGCGCCACCTGCGCCAAATGCACCGCCCGCGCAAGCTACACGGCGGCGTGCGAGAGCGGCGCCTGCGTCGAGACCTGTCCGTCGGGCCTCTGCGGGGCCGCCAAGCTGACCATCACGCCCGAGAGCAAGACCATGAGTGGTCTGAACGGCACCGTGGTGAAAGAGACGTTCACGGTCAAGAATGGGGGCGCCGAGGCTTCCGGCGCGATCACAGCGGTGCTCAAGAATGCGGTCGAGACCGACATCAACGGCGGGGGCGGGGAGTTCAGCCTCGATGAAGCCGGGGGCACGTGCACGGCGACGCCCGGGACGACGCTGGCGGCGGGCGCCACCTGCACGGTGGTGGTGGCCTTCCGACCCGTGCGTGCCATCAACCGCACGGCCACGCTGACGGTGACGGCCGCGGCAGGCAGCATGGCGACGGCGATGCTCAGCGGCTCGGGGCAGACGGCAGCCAAGATCGGGGCTGCCGAGATGACGGTCGATTTCGGCGCGGTCGATCCGGGCGCGCCGGCGATGCACGTAAAGAAGGTCCCGCTCATGAATGCCGGCGGGCTCACCGCTGCGGCGGTCGAGGGACTGACCGCGACGGCGAGCACGACGACGCCCAACACGACGGCGACCTTCATCGCGACGCTGGTCAACTGCCCCGCGCGGCTCTCGGTGGTGGTCGACACCTGCGAAGTTTCGATCGAGTACCGCCCGGCCCGGGGCGTGGTGGTGGGCAAAGTGGTGATCTCGTCGAGCAACGGCGGCAGCGTCGAGATCGTGACCAAGGGCGACGGGACCAAGCCGGACCTGGTCGTGAACACCACAGGGACCGGCAACGGCACGAGCGCCGTCGACATCGGCGCGCACACGTTCGGCGTCGCACACCTCTTCTCGCTGACGGTGACGAACGCCGGCCCGGGCTCGAGCTTCATGCTCGACAGCAATCTGGATCCGCCGACGAACGGCCTGCCCGCAACCTTCGAGGTGCGCGGCGACACCTGCCGCTTCAATCGACTCGCCCCCGGCGCTTCCTGCAAAGTCGATCTCGCCTTCACCCCCTCGATGACCGCACCCAACACCGCGACCTACCGGGTAGGAGAGCCAACCTCCAGCCCCCCCATGTACCGCGTGGTCACCATCACCGGCACCGGCAAGTAACACCGCCGATTCGGAGGCGCGCGTCCCCGTCGATAGCCCCCTACGGCTCGACGAAGGCCCGCGCGCCCACGTCGCAGCGCTACTTCTCGGCGAAGGCGCGTTCGATGACGTACTGGCCTTGGGTGTCGCTGTTGCCTTCGGCAAAGCCGTGGCGGTGCAGGATTTCGACGGAGTCCTTCAGCATGCCGGGACTGCCGCAGATCATCACGCGATCCGTTTCCGCCGACAGCGGCGGCAGACCCAGATCGGCTGGGAGCTTGCCGCTGTCGAGAAGATCCGTGACGCGGCCCTGGTTGCGGAACGCCTCGCGGGTGACCGTGGGGTAGTACATGAGCTGACTGCGCACCGGATCGCCGACGAGCTCATGAGCGGGCAATTCCTTCTCGATGGTCTCCCGATAACCGAGGTCACTCACGCGCCGCACGCCGTGAGCAATGATCACCGTCTCGAACTTCTCGTAAGTCTCGGGATCGCGAATGATGCTCATGAATGGCGCCAGGCCCGTGCCCGTCGCCAGCAAGTAGAGCCGCTTGCCCGCGGTGAGATTGTCGATGAGCAGGGTGCCCGTCGGCTTGCGGCTCACCAGCACCTCGCTGCCGGGCTGGATGTGCTGTAGCCGCGAGGTCAACGCGCCGTCGGGGATCTTGATGCTGTAGAACTCGAGGTGCTCGTCATAGTTCGGGCTGACGACGCTGAACGCACGCAGCAACGGCTTGCCCTCCACCTCGAGGCCCATCATGACGAAGTGGCCGTTGCGGAAGCGGAACCCCTGATTGCGGGTGGTGGTGAAGCTGAACAACGTGTCGTTCCAGTGATGCACCGAAAGGACGCGTTCCTGATTCAGGTTGCTCATGACCCATTAAAGGTAGCGCACGGCCATATACCTGCAAAACCGGATGTTCTGATAATCTTATTCGGAACAACCGATAAGGCGTCATGCGCTACACCCTCCGCCAGCTCGAAGTCTTCCTGGCCGTCGCTCGTCACCAGAGCGTCAGCGCCGCCGCCAGCGAGCTCGCCATGTCGCAGTCGGCCTGCAGCGGCTCGCTCGCCGATCTCGAGCGGCAGTTTGACGTCCAGCTCTTCGATCGCGTGGGCAAACGCCTGCAGCTTGGCGAGCTTGGCCGTCAGGTCCGCGCACGCGCCGAGGGCCTGCTGGAGGCGGCGCGCGACCTCGAAGGTGCACTCGCCGGGCGCGAGGACGTGGGTCGCTTGCGCATCGGCGCGACGCTGACCGTGGGCAACTACGTCACCGTGCCGCTGATGGCGCGCTTCTTACAGCAGAACCCTGGCGCCGATCTCAGCCTCGCGGTCGCCAACACGGAAGAGATCGCCCGTCAGGTGGCCAACTTCGAGATCGACATCGGTCTCGTGGAAGGAGAGACCGAACATTCAGCCCTCGACGTGCTGCCCTGGCGCGACGACGAGCTCGTCGTCTTCTGCCCGCCTCAGCACCGATTCGCGCGTCGCCGCCGCCTCGACGACGAGGATCTGCGTTCAACACCCTGGATCGTTCGCGAGCATGGCTCGGGCACACGTCAGGCGTTCGACCGCGCCATGCAGGGCATCCTCGGCGATCTCACCATCGCCTTCGAGCTTCAGCACTACGAAGCGATCAAGGCCGCCGTCAACGAAGGGCTGGGCGTCGGTTGCCTCTCGCGCCTGGCCATCGCCGATGAACTGCGGCGCGGCCTCTTCGTCGCTTGCCGCGTTCCCAACCGCCAGTTCACCCGCAAGTTCTACTTCCTTCTTCACCGCGACAAGTTCCGCGGCGCCGCCATCGAACGCTGGCTGCGCCTCTGCCGCGAGGTCGCCCCGACGACGACCTCGCGTCCGCGAGCGGCTACTTGATCAACGTCAGCATCGCCGAGCGGTAAGCCGCGTACATGTCGCCCGTTCCAGGGAAGCTGTTCATCTTCAGGTACTGGTCGACGTAGCGCGGATGCGCGATCTCGGCCGGCGCGCCCTCATAGA
>JANNNO010000065.1:0-19581 GCA_031398585.1 Myxococcales bacterium
GGGCGGCCGTTGATCATCAAGGAGCAGGTGCCGCAAATGCCTTCGCGACAGTCGTGATCGAACGCGACGGGCTCCTCGCCCTTGGCGATCAGCTGCTCGTTGAGCATGTCGAGCATCTCGAGGAACGACGCGTGCTCGCTGACGCCCTTCACCTCGTACTTGACCATTTGACCGGCAGACTTGCGGCCTTTTTGCCGCCAGACGGACACGGTGAGATTCAAAGTCGACATGGCGTCCTTTACTTGTAGCTCCGGGTGGCGAGCTTGATCGAGTCGAAGGTCAGCGGCTCCACATGCCGCACGGGCGCGGCGCCCTCGCCTTTCCACTCCCAAGCGGCGACATGGCAGAAGCGATCGTCGTCCCGGCGGGCCTCGCCGTCGGGCGTCTGATGCTCGGTCCGGAAGTGTCCGCCGCAGCTCTCCTCGCGTTGCAAAGCATCGAGGCACATCAGCTCGCCGAACTCGAGGAAGTCAGCGACCCGCCCCGCCTTCTCCAGCGACTGGTTGAGACCGTCGCGATCTCCCAGCACGGTGACCTCGCGCCAGAACTTCGCGCGCAGCTCGGGAATCAGACCGAGCGCCTTTTGCAGGCCTTCACGCGACCGCGCCATCCCGCAGTACTCCCACATCACGTTGCCGAGCTCGCGATGGAACGAGTCGACCGATCGGCTGCCCTTGTTCCCGACGAACGTGTCGAGCTTTGCCTTGACCGCGCTTTCGGCATCGGTGAAGGCGGCGTGCGAAGTCGGCACCAGCGACGCCGCCGGCACACCCGCGAGGTAGTGCCCCAGCGTGTGCGGGATGACGAAGTAGCCATCGGCCAGCCCTTGCATGAGGGCAGAAGCGCCGAGGCGGTTGGCACCGTGGTCGGAGAAATTCGCCTCGCCGAGCACGAAGAGCCCCAGCAGGTTGCTCATCAGGTGGTAGTCGACCCACAAGCCACCCATCGTGTAGTGGACCGCCGGGTAGATCCGCATCGGAAGTCGGGTGGGATTTTCCCCCGTGATCCGCTCGTACATATCGAAGAGGTTTCCGTATTTCTCGACGATACGAGCTTCGCCATCGCGCTTGATGGCATCGCGAAAGTCGAGATACACACCACGGCCGGCCGGGCCCACGCCGCGTCCTTCGTCGCAGACCTCCTTGGCCGCGCGGCTGGCGATGTCGCGCGGACAGAGGTTGCCGTAGGACGGGTACTTGCGTTCGAGGAAGTAGTCGCGATCGGCTTCCGCGACGGTACTGGCGTCCTTGCCGATGTCTTCCTTGCGCTTCGGCACCCAGACGCGCCCGTCGTTGCGCAAAGACTCGGACATCAACGTTAGCTTCGACTGAAAGTCCCCGCTCTGGGGAATGCAGGTGGGGTGGATCTGCGTGTAGCAGGGATTGCCGAACAGAGCGCCCTTCTTGTACGCGCGATACGTCGCAGTGACGTTCGAGCCCTTGGCGTTGGTCGACAGGTAAAACGCGTTGCCGTAGCCACCGCTCGCGAGCAACACCGCGTGCGCCGAATGCGACGTGATGACGCCGGTCTCGAGATCGCGCACGACGATGCCGACCGCACGCCCGTCGACCATGACGAGATCGAGCATTTCGGTGCGCGGGAACATCTTCACCTTGCCGGCCTGGATCTGCCGCGAGAGGCCCGCGTAGACGCCGAGCAGGAGCTGCTGCCCGGTCTGCCCGCGCGCATAGAACGTACGGGATACCTGGGCGCCGCCGAAGGAGCGGTTGGCCAGAGTCCCGCCGTACTCGCGCGCGAACGGAACGCCCATGGCGACCATCTGATCGATGATGCTGACCGAGACCTCGGCGAGACGATGAACGTTCGCCTCGCGTGCGCGAAAGTCCCCACCCTTGATGGTGTCGTAAAAGAGCCGCTGAACGCTGTCGCCGTCGTTCTGGTAGTTCTTGGCCGCGTTGATCCCGCCCTGAGCGGCGATCGAGTGAGCGCGGCGCGGGCTATCTTGAAAGCAGAAGCAGGCGACGTCGTAGCCGAGCTCGGCCAGCGTGGCGGCGGCAGCGCCTCCGGCGAGGCCCGAGCCGACGACGATGACCTTGTATTTGCGCTTGTTGGCTGGGTTGACCAGCTTCATCTCGAACTTGGCGCGGCTCCACTTTTCAGGGAGCGGCCCGGCCGGAATGCGTGCGTCGAGGTTCATACGATTAGGCTCCCGCCAGCGTGATGAGACCGAGCATGACCGCGGTCGGCGGTGCCATGTAGCCAGCGAAAAGCACGACGCTGACCACGCTGCCAAGACTGTCGGTCAGAGCGCTGTATTTGGGATGCCGCCAGCCGAGTGATTGCAACCAGCTCCCGGCGCCATGCCCCAGGTGCAGGCTGAGAATCATCATCGCCACCAGGTAGAGGACGTAGAGCGGGACGTTGCGAAAGCCCGCCACGAACATCGAGTAGGCGTCGTAGCGGCCAAGCGCGTCCCGGTTGTGGAAGGCCTCGGGTTGCACCAGACCGAAGGTGAAGTGCGCCAGGTGAAAGGCGATGAACACGAACAGAGCGATGCCGGTCACGGCCATCGTGCGCGCCGCCATCGACGTCACCCGCGTCCGGTAGACGACGTAGGCCTGCGGGCGAGCCGCGCGGTTGAGGGCCGCCAGCCGCAGACCCATCGCGAGGTGCACGACGAAAAGGAAGAGGGTCCCGCCGCGTAGCAACCAGAGCAGCGGACCGAGGCCCTGAAGGCCAGCCGCGTAGGCGTTGTAGGCGTCGGGGCCCCCGAACATCAACAGGTGCCCCACCATGTGAGCGAGGGCGAAGACCACCAGCCCAAGACCGGTAACCGCCATCACGTGTTTGGCGCCGATGCTCGAGCGCAGATAAGTACTGAACCAGCTCATGGACTCCTCGCGACCGCCGGCGGCGGAGGAGTGAGAGGTGCCCGCCGGAGTCGGGGCGCACTGTAGCCAATGAGGGACCCCTCAGCAAACCAAACCAATGGTTTACGCGCGACCATCGACCGCCCTTCCCGTCCCCGCGCGGCTGCTGGAGACGTGACGGTCGAGACCTTTGCGTCGCGTTATCGACCTGACGAAATCATGACCGGGGTCATGACCTGGCCTGACCGTCCGCGCGATACATCGGTGGCATGCAACTGCGCAACGGCCGGCGGCTCTCATTCGCCGACGTCTATCTCAACCGCAAAACCATCCTCTTTTGGGGCGTTCACCTCACCGCCATCATCGGAGTCGTGCAGCTCGGGTGGTCCTGGGCTGGCCTCGGGCTCGCCATCGCCCTTTACCTGCCTCGCATGTTCTTCGTGACCGGCGGCTACCATCGATACTTCTCTCATCGCAGCTACCGCACGTCGCGGTTCTTCCAGTTCCTGCTCGCGTTCGGCGCGGTCGCCACCGCCCAGAAAGGCGTGCTCTGGTGGGCGAGTCATCATCGCCAGCACCACCGCAATTCCGACGAGCCCAACGACGTCCATTCGCCCCGTGACGGCTTCTGGTGGTCCCACATGGGCTGGATCCTCTCTTACGAGCAGGAGGAGACCGACCTCGCAGCGGTCAAGGATCTCGCGCGTTATCCCGAGCTGCGCTGGCTCGATCGCTGGTGGGTGGTCCCGCCGACGCTGGTGGCGGTCGCCCTGTTTGCGGTCGGCGGCAGCTTCGCCCTGATCTGGGGCTTTTTCGTCTCGCAGGTCTTGCTCTGGCACGGGACCTTCACAATCAACTCGCTCTCGCACGTGATCGGCACGCGCCGATTCGAGACCACGGACGACTCGCGCAATCACTGGGCGCTGGCCCTCATCACGCTCGGCGAGGGCTGGCACAACAATCACCACCATCGTCCCGGCGTCGCGCGCCAGGGCATCATGTGGTGGGAGATCGACGGCTCTTACTACGTCCTGCGCGTGCTGGCCGCGCTCGGGTTGGTCTGGGATGTGAGGGAAAAGCCGCTCAAGGCGAAGACCGCAGCGCCGAGTGACGAAACCGCGTCCGTTGCCGACGAAATGACGCCAGCGCCTTTGCCGGCTCCGTCTCTTACCGGCGTGGCGCCGCCCGCCGAACCGATCGCCTGACCCACGACGCCATCGCGCAAGGGCACAAGCCGACATGTCGACGGCTTGGCCCCATCTACCCTGGCTGTTGGCCGCGCCTCCTCGTGGCATAGTGGGCGCTGTGCGGTTTCCACCCGCCAACGTCCAGCTCCGCCGGGCGCAGCTGGTCCTCATCCTCGCGGTGCTGGTACCGACGGTGCTGATGACCGCGGTCGGCATCGTGCTGCTCGCGATGCGATCGCGCGAGGCGACGACGGTAACCGCCGGCGTGCTCGTCCTCACCTTCTGCACCACCGCCATCACGGGTTACATCCTCGGGTCGATCTTCCTGGGCCGCGGGGCCTCACTGGTACGCGTGCAGAACGATTTTCTCTCCAGCGTCTCGCATGAGCTACGCACGCCCCTCACCTCGATCGGCCTCTTCATTGATTCCCTGCGCGATGGTCGCCTGGAGCCGGCGGATCAGCGCCGCGTGCTCGATCTGCTGGGCGCCGAGGTCGGGCGCCTCGACACGCTCGTCGGCAGGCTCATGGAGCTGACCCGCCTCGAGACCGGCGCTCACGTCTTTGAACGCGCGCGGGTCGACGTCGCGGATCTGGTTCACGACGCCATCGCCGCCTTCGACGCCGCCACATTGTCCTGTCCGACCCCGGTCGCCGTCGATCTCGAGCCCGGCCTCACCCTGGTGGGGGATCGCGCCACGCTGGTCAGAGCCATCGCCAACCTCTTGATCAACGCCTGGAAGTACACCGGGCCGGACAAGGACATTGCGGTGTCGGCGCGCCTAGCCGGTCGCTGGATCGATATCGTCGTGCGCGACAACGGCATCGGCGTCAAGGCCGAGGAGCGCGGCCAGATCTTCGAAGAGTTCGCTCGAGGCAAGCAGGCCGTCGACAGCGGCACACCGGGTGTCGGCCTCGGGCTCGCATTCGTAAGGGCGATCATGCGTGCGCACCGCGGTCGGGTGGACGTCAGCTCGCGGGGTCACGAGGGCTCCGCTTTCAGACTGCGCTTGCGACACCGATCCCCCCGTGCCGTCCAGCCAGACAAGACCCGCAAGGGCGACAAGACCATCACCACCACATGAGCGACCGAGCCCCCTCCCCCGCCAAGAACCTGCTCATCGTCGAAGACGACGAGGCGATCGCGACCGGACTGCAGCTCAACCTGCGCCTGGCAGGTCATCGTTCCGACATTGCACGCGACGGACAGGAGGCGCTTGCTGCCGTCGAGGAGACGGACTACGACCTCGTCCTGCTCGACATCAACCTGCCTCGGCTCAACGGCCTCGAGGTCCTGCAGGCGCTGCGAGCCGCCGACAACCTGGTACCGGTGATCGTCGTCTCCGCGCGCGACGGCGAGTTCGACAAGGTCGCCGCGCTTAGGCTGGGGGCCGACGACTACCTCACCAAACCTTTTGCACTCGCCGAGTTACTGGCCCGGATCGAAGCCGTCTTGCGCCGCATTCAGCCGCTGACTCCGACGCCAGCGACTCCCGCGACCAACGGCGAGGTGCTCGGCTTCGATGACGTGGTCATCGATCTGGCGCAGCGATCGGTTCGCCGGGGCGATGGGCCGATCAAGCTGACTCACCTCGAGTTCGAGCTGCTGGTCTTCTTCCTACGCAACCCCTGCGTGGTCTTCGGCAGGGCCCGCCTCTTTCACGGCGTCTGGGGCCAGTCGGCGGGCTCACCCCGCACGGTGGACAACTTCGTGGGCCAGCTCCGCAAGCACTTCGAGGACGACCCCGAGGCCCCACGACATTTCATTACGATCCGAGGTTCGGGCTACCGCTTCGACCCGTGACGCCGACCGGGGCCCGAGAGCCCTGTGCGCGCTCGACCGGAGGAGCCCGTGGGTCTGATCGGAGGGCTTGCATCGACACGATCATCGGGTTGGGCGGCCCCATCGATCGCCTTGCCGTCCTCCGCCGGACCGACGTCATGGCGCCCAAGGCGGACGATGCCTCCGACGACGTTGGCGTGAATCACCTGCCCTGCCACCAAGCGCTGCGTGAACTGAGGTCCCTCGAGCAGCACCGATCCGTCGGTCAAGATCACCTCGAGATCGCCGGTAGACGGCCACCAGGCGACCTGTGATCGCGTCGGCGTCACGTGCAAGGTGAAGGGGCCCGCCTCGATCCGCCAAGTCGTTCCGGGCTGCGAAACCGCCTCCAGGTGCAAGGTTCCCTGCTCGAGACGGACGCGGCCGCCGGCTATCCCGCTCTCCTCGACCCGGCCGCGCGCGTCGCTGCCAAAGCGGATGCTGGTCCCCCCCGCCAGCCTGAGAACGCTGGCCTCGAGAACCAGCGGTCCCACCGCCGCCGGGATCGCCGTCGGTAGCGGGTTTGGGCTCACGCGCGGCTGCGTGAAGCGATCGCGCGCCACCGGGATCGCGACCAGCGCCAGGGCCACCAGCCCTGCCGTCGCGACGAACGAAGCCATCAGGAGGCGTCGGTTGCTGCGGGCTGGGCGCGACCGAGTGAGAAAACGGGTTCGGGCGATCCGCTCGCGATCGCCGAGCGGCGTGGTTCCGATCGCCCGCCGGGCCAGACGGCCGAGAGCTTCGAAAGCCTCGTCGCCGGTCTCACCCGAATGGCTACCGTTCGCCGTCAGCGGCTTGCACCGCAGCAGCCGCAGCTTGGCCGCTTGCAGGCGGCGTTCGTAGACAGGGGGCGATACCGCCAGGGCCGCCGAGGCCTCGCTCACCTCGGCGCCTTCGAAGAAGCGGAGCGAGAAGGCGACCCGCCAGCTGGTCGGCAGAGCATCCAGCGCTCGGTAGAGATTGCGGAGGGCCAGCGCGTCCGATGGGTCCAGCCCCTCCCAATCGCGAGTCCGCTCGCCCTGCAACCAGCTCCACCAGCGGAGCGCGCGCTGACGAAAAAGGCGCGACCGGATCCAGCGTATGGCGGTGCCGACCACCAGGATGCGCAGCTGACTGGCGCTGCGAAGCGCCCCGCCCCGCCGGTGCACGCGCGCGAAGATCGCCGGCATGGCGTCCTCGACATCGACACCAGGCCCCAGCGCGCGCAATAGCAGTCCGCGCACGAAAGGCGCGAAGTGATCCCAGAGTAGCCGCGCCGCCACCGGATCTTCACGCCGCAGGCCGAGCGCAATCTCTCGTTCGCGCGCGGATCGTTCGCTGTGCTCCGGTGCCGGACGCAACCGAGACGGTTCGATGGAGGGGCGCGCGATCATGATGAAGCGAAGCCGCGCGATACTACTCCAGGCCACAGTCCCGACGGAATGCCAGCTTCGCTACGGACGTCGAGTGAGCGCCACGAGGCGCTGCGACGATGGCAAATCGTGACGAACGCAACGATTGGCTCTCGGCGCGCCGGCCCAGCCGCAGCGCATGCAAAAAAGGCGGTCGCGCCACGAGGGAGCGACCGCCTGGATGGAACGGGAGTCGTCGGTTACGGCCGAGCGATCATCTCGGTGAGCAGGCCGGTTCCCACGCCCGCGTCACCAAAGTCGAGCACGGGATCCACGCCACCTTTGGCCGCGGTGATCATGGTGTTGAGGAACTTGTTGTTCTTCTGGCCAGCAGCGTCGACGAAGACGCCCTTCTTGAGATAACCACCGGCGGTCCCGGCGATGACGTGAGGCACGTTGTTGACGCCGTGGGGCGGTCCGTTCGACAGCGAGTTCATCCAGACCACGGCGCAGTCGTCGAGCAAAGGACGACCGTCGACGGTGCGGTAGGCCTTCAGCTGCTCGACGAAGTGCTTGAACATGCGCGCGTGGATCTTGTCGATCCCGTGATGAAGCGCGACGGCATTCGGAATCGAAGTTCCGCTGCCGCCGTCGCTCAACACGCGGTGAGAGACGAAGTGGAACGGCGGGGCGAGCGTCCCGTCGACCATGTAGCGCGTGTGATCGTTGCCGCCGCCGACCTGCAACGTCGCCACTTGAGTGAGACCCGTGTTGAAGGCCAGCGCGATGAGGGAGAGCTGCGCCTTGCTAGCGTCCTCCATCAGGTCGTTGGCGTCGGGCGAGTCCTTGAGCTTCATGAGCTGACCAACCAGCTCGGCCCCCCCGCCCACGGCGGTGACCGGCTTGTTCATCTGGACCTCGAGGTCACGAACGCTTTGCAGGTGGAGGTTCAGCCGTCGCTTGTCCTCGGTGCTGAGGTCCGTGCGCTTGAGCAGGTCCTGGATCTGCGCGCGGAGCACGTCGTTGACCGACTTCGATCGAATGCCCGCCTTGTCAGCGCCCGGCATTGGCGTGGGCGTCGTCGGGGTCGTCGGCGCGGGCATCGGCATCATGCCGCCCGAGGTGAACCGCTGGTAGACGTTCCAGGGGTTGTTGTCGGCCGGCCGGACCTTGCCACCCGGACCGTACGCGAAGGCATCACCCAGGTACGAGCTCTTGCGGCCCGAATAGAGGTTGAGCGGCTCGCACTTGAGCTCTTGTCCGATGCGATAGTCCGCCGATTCGCGGGTCGGCAACGATCGGTTGGATCGACCGACCGCGCGTGACGCCGTCAGCGAGGTGTTGCAGCCCGAAGAGTGACCACAACCGACGCCGTTGCCGTGCGTCCAGTTGATGCCCTTGATCACGCAGAGATCGGCCGCGTGATCCTTCAGGTCCTCGACCGCGGTGCCGGTCATGCTCTCCGCGGTCAGCGGCCCCAGCGCCTTGGGATAGAACTGCTCCGGGATGGCGCCGTTCTGCTCGCACATGAACGCGGTGAAGATCTTGTTCGCGGCGTATGCCTTGCGCGGATGCCAGGTCTCGAGCGCGGGCAGCGCCAAGGCGATGCCACCAGCGCCGCGCAGGAAGCGGCGTCGGTTCACGTCGAGGGGGATGGCGGACTTCTTGATGATGCCGATGAGCTTGGCCATTTCGATGTTCCTCACTCGAATCAGGGAGCGCGGGTCAAGAAGGCGTCGGTGGCGACCAGATCCAGAACCAGGTTCTTGATCGGAACGTTGAGCCGCGAGCGGCGTCCCAGCTCCTGGATCAGGCTCTTTTCGGCCTCGCTCTCGGCGCGACCGTAGACGTACTCGAACAGCCGCTGCGAGTAGCACTCGTGTGCCTGCTTGCCTTCGGCCATCAGCTTGATGAGGTCGACGGCGTTGTTGAAGTTCTTCCGACCGACGTCTTCGAACTCGTAGGTGCCGGAGGAGTCGACGGGCTTGCCCTTCTCGTCCTTGCGGAAGTTGCCGAAGCCGTCGTAGTTCTCGAAGGCGAAACCGAGCGGGTTGATGAACGCCTGGTGACAACCGATGCAGATCGAATTGGGCACCTCGGTCGCCGCTTCGAAGTTCTGGCGGTTGGTTCGGCCCTCGAGCGTCGGCGCCGACGGGTCGTTCACTTCGGGCGGCGGCGGCGGCACGGCCTTGCACAGGACGTTCTCGCTCATGTAGACGCCGCGCTTGATGGGGCGCGGGTTGAAGTCGGTCCCGGTCACGGCGAGAAAGCCGATCTGGGTGTAGAGGCCCGCCCGCTGCGTCGGATCCAGATCCACGCGGATCATCTTGTCGGCGTCGGCCGGGTTGGTGCTCGGCGGCTGCAGGCCATACAGCGGCGCGGTCCGTGCGTTGACGTAGGTGTAGTTCGCCGTCATCAGCTCTCGCACGCCCTGCTTGCGAGCGAAGATGATCTCCTCGACGAACGAGAGCGTCTCGCGCTTGAGGTCGGTGCCAATGCCCGGCTTGTAGTTGGGGTGCAGCTTGGCATCGCGGACGAGCTCGGTCGGATCCGCGTCGCGGATGAGCTGCGTGTGCAGATCTCGCACGGTCGCCTGTCCGGCGGGCGTGTCGAGCAATCGGCGCGCGTGAGAGAGAACGGCCTCACGCGACCGCAGTTGCTTGCCGCCGGCGGCGGCGAAGAGCTGCTCGTCCGGCATACTTCGCACGATGCCGTAGGAGAGCCGCGAGGCAATTTCGTAATCGGTGAGGGCGACCCGGCCGTTCTTCACCTCGGTCGAGGTCTCGATCCGATAGAGGAAGTGCGGCGACTGCAGCATCGTGGAGATGACGAGCTCTAGCCCGTCGATGAATGCGTCTCCGCTGCCGATCGCCATGGGCCCCTTGCGATAAAGGGTCATGTACGATTCGACCTCGGCGTCAGCCAGCGGTCGTCGGTACGCGCGCTCGCCGAAGCTCTTGATGAAGGCGCGGGCGCGGCCTTCGACGTCGGCAGCAGCGCCGGGGGCCAGCAGCGTCGCCAGCATCTTCGAGTCGCGCGCCACCTTGGTGGCCAGCCCGTTGGCGGCCTTGTTGTAGTCGAACCAAAGTTGATTGGTGACCTCGAGCTCGCCACCCTGGTTGTCGAAGTGCGAACGGACGCCTTCGTTCAGGAACTGCTTGGAGAGGCCAGGCTCGGCCGGAAGCTTCAGGAGATCCCGAACCGTGTTCTCCCACTGCGCGTGCGAGAGACGGAGGAACCGGCTGGAAGGACCCGCCACGCTGGCAATGAATCCGCTCGTCGGGGCGTCATCGGGCAGCGGCTTGGCCGGCTCGGTGTGCGGCGGCGGCGGCGGCGGGGTGTAGACGCCGGGGGGCGTCGACCCTTCGCTCGGGGGTGTGCCTTTGCCATCGCCTCCCTGGAAGGGACCGATGCTGCCCGTGCAGCCGACGGCCATGGGCAGGGCGAGCAACGCCATGCGCAGAGCGCCGGGGCGGGAGCCAGGAATGCGGTGAAACAGGGAAATCATCTCAGCATCGACCTCCGGTTGGTCGGTGGTGTGTATCGCGCGGGAACCACGCGAACGTTTTCATGCAAGCCCCGCAGAGAGCGTGAGCTAGGAGTCATCCCAGTCAATAGTGGTTTCAGGGCGGCGAGGTGTGTCTAGGCAGTTCAAAAAAAATCTGTCACCCCGACTACCGATATCCCGGCCCCTACCCCTACCAGCGCTTCGCGCTATCCCACCAAGTGTCCTCTTATAAACTCCCTAAGCGGGGTCTCGGCAAGCCGATCCGAATCGAAACATCGTCTCTATTCGATGGATCTCCAGCTCTCTTGGCGTCTGGGCTCCTGAGGGGCCGTTTTCATCATTCCTGGCCTCGGCAGAGCCGCCTTTTACAACGCGCCGCGAGCTGGGGAAAACCCGAAGAATAACCCCTACCTCTTGAGAGGGTCCGAGCCCCGACCCGAACGGGAGACGCCGTCTCATCCGCCCGCCTCGATGTTGGCGGCGGCTGTGACCTCGGCGAACGTCTCTCGTTCAGCCGGACAGACGTCCGGGCATGCAATCGCGAATGAAGACCGCATTTCCGAGCGTTGTCATTGCAACGAGTTTCTCTGGCGTGGCGGATTGCCACGAAGGTCCTACCTTCTTCTGGTTCGTGATGACGCTGGTACGTCTGCCGCCCACTCTGCACGAACTGCTGTCGCCCGATCGCTTCCGCGGCTGCGCACGGCTAGAAGTTTTACATGGGGGTGTCCGAGCGGATGCAGAATGCGGCCGCTCTGACCGCAGGCTCGCCGCCACGAGGATGTCCTCGTGGGTGAAACCAACCGTCTTCCCTGCGTTCGTGTCCGACTCGCGTCGAATGCGCGACTTTTTGTGCACCCATGGTCTTGACCAGGCCGGTTCCTTGTCGTAGCAAATGTTGTCTATGCAACCTTCGACGACTCCTGATGATGTTGGCCTCCTGATCGCGATGGCGCGGCGACGCCTCAAGCAGGTGGTGTCCGGACGCCTCGTTCGCTTCGGCATTGGTCCGCAGCAGTTCTGGGCCCTGCTCCACCTCTTCGAGGAAGAGGGACTGTCG
This sequence comes from Myxococcales bacterium, assembly GCA_031398585.1. GTDB lineage: Bacteria > Myxococcota_A > Polyangia > Fen-1088 > Fen-1088 > JANNNO01. The sequence goes on from JANNNO010000065.1 coordinate 11,739, forward strand.
CTGCACGAGCTGGCGCAGCGGACGTGGACCGACGATCCGACCGCATGCCGCATGATTGCGAAACTCACCGACCGCGGGCTGGTCAAGAGCAACGAGGATCCCGACGACCGCCGCCGCTTCCGCCTCGGCCTCACGGCCAAGGGCCGCAAGCTGGCGGGTGACCTCGCCTCTTTTGCCGAGGAGATCCGCGAGACCGCTACCAACGGCATGTCCAGCGGCGAGCGCAAGAAGATGTGCAGCCTCCTGCGCCAGGTGATGACCAACCTCGACGACATCGAGGCCGCTGGCGATCGCTCCAAGGCGAAAAAGCGCAAGAAGGCGGCGTAAGAAGACGGCGTAAGAAGGCCGCCTGAGATAGTCCCGAGCTCCCGGCCTCAACGCCACCTGCCTGGTTCGGGGGCGGCGGTGTGTGACTCGAGCTCGGAGGCAAAGCGCAGGCAGCAGAGGGTCTGCTCTCATCTTTTACAGAGGTGACGCGCAACCCGGCATGCGCCCAGGCGCGGTTCGACTTTCTGCCGGTTCCCGCAGACTCCTTTTTGACGGCGGTGCTAGCTTGAGCGCGTGGCAAGCGCGCGCATGTTGTTCTGGCTCGGCTTGATCGCCTTCGGGCTCGGCTGCACCCCCTCGACGTCTTCGGATCCACCGGCGGCCCAGGGCGGAGCCGGCGGTGGCAATCCCGGCAGCGGCGGCGCCAGGCCGAGCGAATCACCCGGTTCGGGTGGCTCGGGCGTCTCCGCCACCGGCGGAACGGGTGTCGGTGGTGCTGCTGGCATGGCGGCGCCAGGTATCGGAGGCAGTGGCAGCGGCGGAGCCACAGGCGGCGGCTCGGGCGGGGACGCCGGGGAAGTCGATGCCGGCGCTCCGCCATCTCAGGCCGACAGCGGTGCGGGCGGGTCGGTGCCGCCTGCCAACGGTCCCGCGCGCATCGTGCTCGTCGCAGGCGGCGGCACGGGCGGAGATGGATCGCCGGCCAAGATGGCGCGCGTCGCGGAGCCGTTCGGTACCGCGGTCGATCCCGTGACCGGTGAGATCTACATCGCCGAGGTTGGCGGCAAGATCCGCCGGGTCGACCCCAACGGCGTGATCTCGACGGTGGTCGGGGCGGGGGCCGCGGGTCCCGGCGGCAAGTTCACCTTGCGCCAGCCGCACGACCTGCTGTTTCAGCCGGGTACCCGCAACCTGTTCATCGCCGACACCATGGCCAGCCGTGTGCTGCGCCTGGATGCGGCCACCGGCGAGGTGACCGTCTTCGCCGGCGCGGGCAGTGCTCTGGCCGGCAACCTCAGCCGCACCTACTGCCTCGCCTTCGATCGCGAGGGCGAGCACCTCTACGTCACCAACAACGGCGCCGGCTCGGTCACCGTCATCAACCTCAAGAGCAACTCGGTGATCGCCAGCATCCCGACCGGTGGGGGGCCCCGGGCGATCACCGTCGACTCCAAGAGGAACCTCTACGTGGTCGCGGCGGGTGCCCAGGTCATGCGACGAATCGACCCGGCGGGAAAATCGACCGAGGTCGCTCGTGGGCTCGCGGCGCCAAAGAAGCTCGACGTCGACGCCGACGACAACGTCCTTATCTGCGACACCGAAAGCCACACCATCCTCAGGTACAGCCCGAGCACCGGCATGACGACGAAGATCGCCGGTGCGGGCGGCGCTGGGTCCGGTACCCTGGACGGCCCGCCCGAAAGAGCCCAGTTCGGCCGCCCCCACGGCGTCTTCGCCGACAAGCAGGGACGCATCTACATCGCCGACTCGAACAACGATCGAATCGTTCGGATCGAACGCTAGACGTTCGGATCGAACGCTAACCATTCAGGGCTCGGCGCAGACGCGGTCGCGGGATTTGCAGCCCTGGCCTGCGTGACAGCTGGCGCAACGGAGCTGGGCGCCCTCGCCTTTGCCGTCGGCGAGCACGCGCCGATCCGGGCCGAGTCGCTGCCAGCGCCAATCGCCGTAATTGGGATCGTAGCCGGCGCTCTCCTTGCGCATGAGCGCGTAGCCGATGAGGTCACGGCAGGCCTCGTCGGCGTACTCCTCCTTCACGATGAGGCTGCCCGTGGCAAAGGGATACGGTCCCCCTTCGTAGGTGGCGGCCAAGCTGGCCGGGCTCTTGATCACGATGCGCGGGAAGTGCTCGCTGCTGCGACGGCAGGCGCGGACGTCGACGAAGCCTTGCGGATAGTCCGCCGGCAGCAACGATGGCCCCGGGGCGGGCGTGGGAGATGTGTCGTCCCCGCCGCAGCCGAAGAGGCAGAGCCACGCGCAGACAGCGACGCCGCGACAGGCACGTTTCGTCATGGCGCCGGGGCCCCGCTGCGCCCCATGTCCATCTCACCGGCGGAAGAAGACGCGCACCCGATGGTGCAGGCTGTCCGCGACATAGAGATTCCCCGCGCGGTCGAAAGTCAGGCCGAAGGGATGATGAAGCTTCGCCTTTTCGACGGGGCCACCGTCGCCGATGCAAACTGGATCCGTGCCCGCGCAACGGCAACCCTGGTTGACCATCGCGCATTCGCCGCAGGTGCCGGCATAGGTGGTGATGATTCCATCAGCGATGCGGCGAATGCAGTCGTTCTCGGTGTCCGCCACGTAAAGGGCGTTGTCGGGACCGATCGCGATGTCGACGGGGTACGCCAGCTGGGCTTCGATCGCGGGACCGCCGTCGCCCTTGGCGCCGTAGGTTCCGTTGCCGGCAACGGTGCTGACGATACCGTCGGGCCCGATGCGGCGAATGCGATGGTTCTCCGAGTCCGCGAGAAAGAAGCTGCCGTCGGCCGCGCGCGTGATGTGACCCGCTGGGTGCCCCCGCTGCCCCACCGGCAGGGCGAACGTCGCCTGGGCCGCGGGCCCGCCATCCCCGGAAAAGCCGCGCGCGCCGGTCCCCGCCACGGTCACGATCATGCCTGCGGGATCGATGCGACGGATGCGTTGGTTCGCCTGGTCCGATACGAAGAGGTTGCCAGCGGGGTCGTAGACGACACTGACGGGGAGGTTGAGGTCCGACATCAATGCCGGCACGTTCTCGCCCTTGTAGGCCCGCGCTCCCGTGCCCGCGATGTCCTCGAGCATCATGGTCGTGGGATCCAGGCGTTTGATTCGGCTGTTGTGCCAGGCCGCGATCACCATGCGGCCCTGCGGGTCGAAGGTCACATCGGTCGGGTGATTGAGCCGCGCGCTGGTGAGATCGTCGTCGTCGGGGGCGAGCTCGCCGACGCCGGCGACGATCTTGAGAGTGCCGTCGCCGCGCATCGCCCGCACACGATGGTTGTTCCAGTCGACGATGATCAACGACCCATCGGGCGCAAAGGCCATGTCGACGGGGATGTACATGCGCGTCTCGAGCGCTGGCAGCCCGTCCTTGCCATCGCCGGCGATACCCGTGCCCGCCACGGTGCAGACGGTTCCCGGGGTGCCGGCGCAATTGGCGATCTGAAGCGGCGTTGGCGGGGCTTCCATGCCCGGGGCACCATCCCCGCAAGCGACGGCGAGAGCCCCCGCAACGAAAAGCAGCCCATGCCGCCACCAAGACGGGGCGAAGGTACGTGCGCGATGTGGGCCCGTAGACGTCGATGCCGTGGTTGCTTTCGCTGTCGTGACCGTCGTCGCTTTGGCTATGCCGCCCCTCATCGCGCCACCTTCCGAATGCGGTTGTTGAACGTGTCGGTCACGACCAGGTTGCCTTCGCCATCGAACGCGACGCCGAAGGGTTTATGGAGGCGCGCCGCACGAGCAGGCCCCCGATCGCCGGAGAACCCGGGAATGCCGTCGCCCACCGCGGTGTCGATGACTCCGGTCGCCAAATCGACGATTCGTACGCGGTGGTTGTTGGTGTCGGCGATGTAGAGCCGACCGTCGGGCCCAAAGGCGAGATCGCGCGGCTTGTTGAGCCGAGCGTCGACGGCGGCACCGAGATCCCCCGCGTACCCCGCGACACCGTTGCCCGCCACGGTCGTGACGACCGCCTTGGCGAGATCGATGCGGCGAATGCGATCGTTGTAGGTATCCGCGAGGTAGAGCGCGCCATCGGGTCCGAAGGCGATGTTGCCGCCTGGCTCCGGATTGTCGCTCGCCTGCTGCATGGCAAAGCTCGCTTCCAGGGGGCCGCCACCGTCTCCGGCAAAGGCGTAGCGCCCCGAGCCGGCGACGGTGCGGATCGTACCGCTGGCGGCATCGATGCAGCGGATCTTCTGGTTGCGTGAATCGGTGATGTAAAGGTTGCCGTGCTTGTCGAGGGCGATCGATTTGGGCTGGTTGAGCAACGCCGACTTTGCCGGCCCGTTGTCGCCGGTGGCCCCGGGCCCCGTGCCGATGAGAACCGTCACCTTCCCGGTCGTGACGTCGAGCCGCCGAATCTTGTGGTTGTGCCAGCTCGCGACCGCAACCGCCCCGTCGGGCAAGACGAGCAAGTCAGTCGGATGGTTGAGCTCGACGCTGATGCCCGGCGCACCGGCCGGGGTGAGATCGGACTGATCGCGCGGCCCATCGCCGACGAAGTCGTTGCCCATCACGGTCTCGAGCCGGCCACCCGCCAAGCGCCGAACGCGGTGGTTCTGCCAGTCGAGGAGGTAGCCGCGACCGTCGGCCGCGTACGCGATGTCCATCGGCCAGTAGAGGGCCGACTCCAATGCCGGACGGAGATCACCGTCGAACGCAGGATCGCCGTTGCCCACGATGGTGCAGATGGTTCCTGGCGCGCGGCACAGCTCGACGTCGCCGCCGCCGTCATCGCTGCAGCCTGACGATAGCGCCAGTGCGCCACCGAGCCCGACGGCGAAAAAGACGGTTCTGCCAAGGAGCGCCAGCGAAGCGCCCCGTGGAAGCGGCGGCGGGGAGACATTATCCAGCAGCGGTTTCACGGCGCACCATCCTTTTGAATGCCAGGCTGCCAAGTCAGCGCCTGCCGAGTCGACGACCCCATCGACCGCAATGGCGAGTGCAATGACGTGGCCAAGCAATCAGACCACGGTTTTCCGCGTAAAGGTACTTTGCCGGGACGACACGCCCACGACACGAACGTCGCGGTGGCACGCGTCCGGCCGAGGCCCTGCCTGGCCTTTTTACAGGAGAGTCGGCCGCGTCCCGGCTAGCGCAACGGGGCGCTGGTTTTCCGGTGCTCACCAAGACGGTTGCGTCACTACCCACCTTCGAGCAGAACATTCCTCGCAGTATCCGGCGCGCCCCTTCGACCCGGCCTCATCGGCCCGTAGCCTTCACAGGAGTTTCGATGGCTTTCGATCGTGAAACCCGCACCGCCTGGCCTCGTCTGCTTTCGCTCGCGTCCATGGTCGCGCTGGCAAGTGCGTGCATGCCCCCCGCCGACAACGGTGGCGGCGGCGGCGAGCCCAGCAACACGGGCGGCAGCGGCGGCAAAGCCTCGGGCGGTTCGGGCGGCTCACGCACCGGCGGCTCGGGTGGTTCTGCGACCGGCGGTTCGGGCGGTAGCGGCTCGGGTGGTTCTGCGACGGGCGGTTCGGGCGGCGGCGGCGGCTCCACCACCGGCGGCTCGGGCGGATCTACCACCGGCGGTGCCGGCGGGTCCTCTACCGGTGGCTCGGGCGGTTCGGGCGCCGGCGGCGCGGGCGGCAACTCGGCAGGGGGCGCCGGCGGTCGGAACACCGACGCCGGTGATCAGAGCGACGGCCTCAAGGAGAATGAGCTTCCCACGTTCGAAAACCTCCGGAACTACTTCCTGTCCGGCTGCGTTTTTTGCCACCCAGGTGAAACCGCCGTGGAGAAGAACACCGACTTTTCCCCGTCGGATCCAAAGGCGCTCTACGCAAGGATCACGTCCGCGACCCCCACCAAACACGTTCCGGCCGCGTGCGCCTTCAAACGCCTCGTTGTTCCAGGCAAGCCGATGGAAAGCCTCCTCTACCTGAAGCTGCTCAAGGCGGTTCCGCCGAACTGCGGGGCCAGGATGCCAAGCGACAAGCCCCAGGGCGCCGACGAATACACGATTTCCGGAATTCGACGATGGATCGAGGCGGGCGCGCCGGGCCCCGCGAACTGACGACGTGAGGGGAATTGGCCAGGAAAGCGCTTCGAGCCTCTAGCAATTGAGCAGCACATGACCGCACCGGCGCCCGTAGCTTTCAACACCTAGGACGGGAGGGGGCACCGCCCCCCCATGCCCCGCCCCACGCCTGAGTCAAGGGGTGCCGCCAAACGCGTCCGTGCAGATTCCCGTCAGTCGCTCCTCGCATGTGCCCGATGCGCACGGGCAGGGACTTCCGTCGTCGCACACTGCCCGACGCGCCATCATTCGGCAATCCCCAGAGGCGCACTGACATCCTCCGGCGCTGCATCTGCCAGGGTCAGTGGGAACGAACGTGCACAACGCTCCGGGGGGCTTGCAAGATGGCGCGCTCGTCCGAAAGCAGCACTTACCGCCGTTGCAAGTCACCTCACCAGTGCAGCCATTTTTGATCTTGCATGGGCCCCCCGGCTGCTGAGGTCGAAGGCATTTCGTACCCCTGCCCCCGGGTACCTCGGCGTCGCAGAAAAGGCCTGCCGGGCAAGAGCTTGAAGTACTTGGGGCACCCGGCGCGGTTGGAGCGTTCGGATCTCTTCCGTCCCGACACCCAGGGACGCACGCCCCGCCTTCGCACAAAAGACCTGCCCCGCAACTTACGGTCTCTGGGACGTTGCAACGCCCCGTGGTGACATCGCAGCTTGCAGGCCCCACGTACCGATCCCCGTCGCAACGAGACGTCGGGCAGTTCATCGTGGTCGTCCAACGCCCGTTGGCACCGCAGGTTTGGACCGCTCGTCCGTCACATCGCTTGGCACCGGGAGAACACTCGCCCGCGCAGCTACCGCTCGAGCAGATGAACTCACATCGAGGGCCCGGTTGCCACGTGCCCTGCATGTCGCAGGTCTCGGGAACCTGATTGGGCCCGCATCGCTTCGTACCCGGCGAACACGAGCCCGAGCAGCTCCCGCTGGAACAAATCGCCGCGCAGGGCTGACCGGCCGCCACCCAGACGCCCGTTGGATCGCAGACCTCGGGAACCTTGGCGCCCTCGCCTCCACAACGTTTCGAACCCGGAACGCAAGTCCCGCCGCACTCGCCCCGGCCGATGCACGCGAACTGACAGGCCGCTGCCGCCACCCACTCACCATCCGCGCTGCACGTTTCCGGCGTTTGCTCCCGCCCGCAGTGTTTCTCGCCCGCCTTACACGTGCCGGCGCACGCGCCCGCCCGACAGATCGCCGGACAGGGCTCGCGCTGACTCCACTCCCCGTTGGCACCGCAGACCTCGACGGCATCAGCGGCCGCCGAGCATCGCGTGCTACTGACGATACATGGGGCGGGTGGGCTCGCGTCTTCCGTACCGGGCGCGCCCCCGGTCGAGCCCACGGGAACGTCGGGCGTGACGGCTCCTGCGTCGCCGCCCCCGCCAGCCCCAAAGCCGCCGCTTCCGCCGCCGGTCGCCCCCGCCCCACCCGTGCCGGAATTGCCCGCCTGCATCGCCGTTGCACCACCACCCGAACCATCCGCTCGCGCCGGAGCCGGGGCGGCGTCCGAGCCCGTCGGGGCTCTTTCGAATGTGCCGCAGCCAAGAACAGCGAACATGAGGACGGCGACCGGGAGCTTTCGCATGAGCGGGGCAGGTCTGCCATGACCGACGCGGTCGCTCAAGGTCGAATGCCGACAACCGCAAAAACCCCACAGGCAGGACTTTGGCCGGCGCCTTGAATGAACAAGGTTGAGGCCTACCGCGCAACCCCGCCTGAGGTCGTAGCGCCGTCCCTATTGATCGTCGCTGAAAAGATCCTTCGGCGCGCGGTAGAAAGCGGGGATGCCTATTATGTGCTTATCGGTCGGTTCCCCGGTTGC
>JANNNO010000185.1:0-16839 GCA_031398585.1 Myxococcales bacterium
CTGAGCGCCAGTGTTCGAAGGCGGTGCCGACACAAGACGCGCAGCAAGCCTTCGCATTGCCTGAGCAGGCCGCGCGAGCTGACGCTCGCGCGTTCGCGCGGTTCCGGCCCTGGCAACGGAGTGGGCCGCGTGTGAACGGCCACCGGTGACCAATGCCGCACCAACTGGGCTCTGAGTCCCTGGCCCTCGGGGGCTGGAGTCCGTGCGGCGCGCCGCCGATTTGCGCGTCGATTTCGCAGCCAGCGCGACGCGGCCAGCGGTGGTGATGCAACCTGGAACGGGGCACTCCGCGTGGGAATGAGGATTTGCAGCACCATGGCATCACACCAGCGGGATGCGCACCGTTTGCTGCGCGGCGATGTAGCCGGACTGCGCCACCGCGCGCTCCCAGTAGGCTGCGTCCAACTGCAGGCCCAGGCTGTCGCAATCGAGAAGGTCAAGCGCCGCTACATTGGCGATCTCGAGGCGGGCTTCGACGATCTCGATGGCCTCTGCGGCTGGTTCGGCGGCACCGAGCTGTTCTTCCGCCCTTACTCGCACCTCGAACGGGCGCGCCGGATCGCGCGCGTGACGGCCGAGGACGTGCGTACGGTGGCGGCGCGCATCTTTGCGCCTGAACGCTTGACGGCGGTCGCCGTCGGACCGGTCAAACCGAAGCTGGCCAAGGAAGTTCGGACGCTGCTGCGGACGATGACCGTGCCGGTCGGCTGAGATCGGGAGGGCGACCGCGCCTGCGCGATCGAGCTCGCTCGCGCGCGGCGGGAACTCCGGTCACTTTTTTTTGGCGGGCGGGACGACGTCGACCTTGAGGGTCACCGTCTCCTTGACCGGCTTGCAGGCGCTCTCCTGGCAGATGACGAAGTTCGCCTCGCACTCGATGCTCTTGGCTCCCGGGGCGGCGGCTTCGAAGGCGACGTCGAACTGAGCCTTGTCCTGGGTCGAGATCGCGAGATCCTTCCGGGTCAACTTCGGCTTGGCGACGGTGACGCCCTCGGCGGGAGCGATCTTGAGCGACATTGGCGCTTCCGCATTCAGGTGCCAGCCCTTCTTCGTCGTGAGCACGACGCTGCCCTTGCCTGGTGCCCCGGCTGCCGCCTTGGCAGGCAGGGCAGTCACGCTGTGAAGCTCGCCGGCGAGGGCAGGACCGCAGAGCGCGAATGAGACGGCGAGGGCGAGAGAGCTGGCTTTGGCGCGGGTCGACATTCGAGTCCTCCGGGAGGTTGGATGCGCGGACGGGGCTGGCCCATTCAACCGCGCGTGCGGCCGGGCCATTCCGGGTGGCAGGGTGAAACCGGGTCGCCCGCGGGGCGACGCCCTTTTTTATAGCCGATGCTCGGGCATTCGCCGAGCCAGCCACTTCGGCAGGTCGGGGGCGCCCGCTGGGAAGTCTGCCCCGGTGTCAGGAGACGTGGTGACGGGGGGCCGACCCACGGCGTGATCTTGGAGGGGCCGGCTCTTTTCGGCTACTCTTTGCGGCATGCCCCCGCTGATCGACAAGGTGGACCGCGCCCGTCAGCTCGCACGCGCGATTGCGTCGGACCTCACCCTCTATCACGAGGCCAAGGTCGTCGATGGCATCCAGAAGGACACCCTGTTCGACGTCATGAAGTCCGAGATCGAAGAGGGGCGAAACCTCTTCAAGTCGCGGGTCGTGCCGGAAATCATTCCGCTCAATTTGTACGAGCGGGCCCTGGTCGACGTGATGTTGAAGGCCAAGGGGCACGTGAAGTCGAAGATCTGGTGACCGATTCGGGTCGCACTTTCGTGGTGCCAGCAGAAGCCGCCGGCAAACGGCTCGACGTGGTGCTGGCCGATGTGCTGTCAGATGTCTCGCGGACGCAGCTGGCCCGGCACGTGGCCGAAGGGCTCGTGCTGGTCAACGGCGTGGCGGCCTCGGCTCCCTCGCAGAAGGTGAAGGCCGGGGACCTCGTCGGCTGGACACCGCCCGTGGTGGTTCCGGTCTCGATCGAGGCGGAGGCGATTCCGCTGAGTATCGTCTTCGAGGACGAATCGCTGGTGGTGCTCGATAAGCCTGCCGGTCTCGTGGTGCATCCCGCGCCGGGCCACGAGGACGGCACCCTGGTCAACGCTCTGCTGGCGCACTGTCGGGATCTGCGCGGGATCGGCGGTGAGCTGCGTCCGGGGATTGTTCATCGCCTCGACCGTGATACGTCCGGGCTCATGGTCGTCGCCAAGGACGACTTCGCGATGAACGCTTTGGGGGCAGACTTCAAGATCCACCGCATCTTGCGCCGCTACGAAGCGCTGGTGATCGGCAGGCCTCCGCAGGACAGCGGTCGAATCGATACTTTGCATGGCCGGGATCCTCACGACCGCAAGAAGTTCTCCGTCAAGGTGAAGACCGGCAAGCGCGCCGTCACCAACTGGAAGCTGGTGGAGCCCTTGCCGGGCGCCGCGCGCTTGGAGGCGCAGCTCGAAACCGGGCGCACTCACCAGGTGCGTGTGCATTTGACCGCGCTCGGCACGCCGCTGCTGGGCGATCAGGTCTACGGCAGGCCCCCGCGCGATCTGGCAGTGCGCGCGATCGGCGAGGCGTTGGGACGGCAGGCCCTGCACGCCAAGACGCTTGGCTTTCATCACCCCCGGACTGCCGCCTGGCTGCAGTGGGAGTCGGAGCCACCCGCGGACATGGCCCGCGCTCTGGCCGCGCTTCGGGGGTTGGCGGTGCCCGCCGCAGCTGCGCCCCGCGGGGGGAGGCCACGCCATGAAAATCGTTGAAATTGTCAACGATGGCGTCACTCTCCCCTTGCTGACGTCCGAGATCCTGGCGGCTTTTCCGCACGGCTTTACCACGCGGGACGGCGGGGTGAGCCCAGCTCCCTACGCGTCGCTCAATCTGGGGATGGGGTGGGGGGACGATCGCGAGGCCGTGCTCGAAAACCGACGGCGCGTGCGGGTGGCGGCGCGCGGCGATCGTCTCTGCCTGGTCAAGCAGGTCCATGGGCGTGACGTCTTCCGCGTAACCGCCGAGACGACGGTCGAAGCGCTCGCCGCCGCCCATGCGGATGCCCTTATCACCGATGTCGCGGGAACTTCCGTCGCCGTCTTCACCGCCGACTGCGTGCCGGTCCTGCTGGCGGACCCGATCAGCGGGGCCGTGGGCGCCGTGCACGCGGGGTGGCGTGGTGTGATTGCGGGCGTGTTGCCGGCGACAATCGCGGCGATGACGTCGGCGTTTGGGGCCGAGCCGGGCCGGTTGTGCGTGGCCATCGGTCCAGCCATCGGACCTTGCTGCTTCGAGGTGGGAGCGGAAGTGGTCACCGCTTTCGAAGCCGCGCTTCCCGACGTCCGCGCGGCTGGAGGGGTGCAAACGCCTGGCGGCCCGGCGGGCAAGTCCCACCTGGATCTGAGACTCGGTCTACGCCGCCAGCTGGCGAGCGCGGGCGTTCCGGAGGTTCAGGTCGAGGTCGAGACGGCCTGCACGCGCTGCGATCCAGCGGGGCGCTTTTATTCCTACCGGCGCGACAACACCCGCACCGGGCAACATCTCGCTGTGATCACCTCGGGCCGCCGCGAGGGCCCGGGGCGCAGCGGCTGAATACCAGGGGGTCAACGTCGAGGCGACACGGCCGCGATGTCCGGGCCGTCGGCCTGCGAATCGCCACGCGCGCCGGGCGGTGCAATTGAGCGCGGCTCTGCTCGCATGCCGAGGGCGAGGGCGGAGCGTGCCAGTGAGAGCATCTCGCCGGGTGGATCCTCCTCGGCGAGCGGCAGCGCGAGTCCTCGATCCGTCATGGCGACCCAGCAGGCGTCACAATCGGCAGCCTCCAGATTCGCCGAATACAGATCCCGCGCGTCGGCGGTCACCTCGCTCTGGCAGGCGAGCCGTCCGGATCTCTCGGTGCCCATGAGTCCCAAGGCTGGCAGCCTTCGGGCTCGGGGACAAGGGCGGGACCGACGGATCTCGCGCCGCCCGAGCGGAAAGAGACCGCATAACGCCGGAAAAACGTGCTTCTTCGAGGGTTAGGGCGCGTCAGGCCCCACGTCGGCCAGGGTGAGCGGACCCTTGATCGTGACGGGCGCGTCGGACTGCTCGTCGGCGCCGATGTCGACGCCCGCGCGGGGCTGCCCGTGGATGTCGTCCTTGATCATGTAGTAGTCGGCGTTGACCGCTTTGTTGATGGCGGCCGCGCCGGCGGCGTTCGGCAACAAGCGATATAGGCCGTCCTGCATCGTCAGCGGGTTCATGCCGCCGGTCAGGTTGCCTTCGTTGACGGTGCCCGTGCCGCCCGAGTCGATGCCGGCGCCGACCACGATGTTGTTGGCGATGCGGCAGTCTTGCGGCTGGAACGCTTTGCTGCCCCCGACCCGGATCGCCTGGCCAACGACCGTGTTGTTGAACACCCAGGCGCGGAAGACCTTGTAGTGCTCCTTGCCCGGCTCTTCCGTCGCCGCTGCCGATCCGGATTCGATCCAGATGCCGATTGAAGAGGTGGCGACGTAGTTGTTGTAGATGCGGTGATCGGCGCCGTAGATGCGCATGCCGCGCGAGCCGCCCAGGATGTAGTTGCCGTAGATCTGGTTGCGGTTGCCGTGCCGCGAGCAGATCTCGCCGTTCGTCATCAGGATCGTGTTGTAGCGGACGGTGTTGTCGGACGACTTGAGGGAGATGGTCTCGGGATCGCCCGTCGCTTTCACGAGCAGGTTCTTCTCGATGATGTTGAAGCCCTTGGTCGGCGCCTGCCAGCTGCGCCCGATGCGCATGGTCTCCCAGTTGTTGCCGCCGGTGTTGTTGACCTCGTGAAAGTGATTGTGATCGATGCGGTTGTGCTGCGAGACGTTGCCCGGCATTTCGGGCTCCTCGCGTCCCGTCCCGTCAATGACCACCATGTTGGCGTTGGCATTCACCGGACCGAGATCATTGTGATCGATACGATTGTGGTGGGTCTCGGCACCCACGAGCACGATCCAGTCGCGCTCCGACACCGGTCCCGTCGGGTGCAGGCGGCTGCGGCTCAGCCGACAGTGATGCGAGTCCATGAAGGACACGATCATGCCGTTGCTGCCGGCGTTGTACATGCTGGTGGCGGCACCCGGCGTGGTGATGTCGAAGCCTTCGAGCACCACGTAGGCGGACTTGAGCAGGTGAAGCGCGCCGCTGTTGACGACCACCTTGCCCCGGTTGGCGGCGCGGATGACGATCGGCTCGGCTTCCGTGGCGGTCTTGGTGATGGTCGGGAAGGTGTAGTTCCCGTCCGCGAGTACCAGGCAGTCACCTGGTTGCGCCGCTGTGATGGCGGCCGCGAGATCCCCGCTTGCGGCCACGGGTGTGGTTCTCTTGCATGCGGGCAGAGGAGGGTCGCTTCCTGCCGGCGGTGGCGTGACGGGCGCGCCACCTTCACCGCCGGCGGCGTCGGTTGGCGCTGCGCCGCCCCCGGTGCCACCCGCGGCTGGGGTGCCGCCTGCGCCACCCGACGCACTCGGTGAGCTGCCGCCGGTGCCGCCCGACGCGCTTGGCGAGCTGCCGCCCGTGCCTGCGCCGGTGGTTCCGCCGCTGGCTGCCTGGCCGGCGCCGCCGCTGCCTCCCGTCGTAGGGCCGCCGCTGCGACCGCCGGTCTGCGTGGAGGGGGACATGGCCGCCGGATCGGGGGCTTTTGCCGAGCCGCAGGCGAAGAGGCCCGTCGCCGAGAGGACAATCAAAGCCCTGATGCTGCCGGTCCTCGAGGTCATCGCGCTCTCCTGCTGGGGAAGTTTCGAACCTCGCCCGCCCCGGCGGATCTCACCGACCTCATCGCATGCCGCGGCTGGATAGACGAAAGCAGGGGGGGGCGAGACGGTGGGATCGTTCCCATAGTAGGTGGCCTGAGCGCGGCATTTCCGAGCGCTTTCTGCGCGCGCGGCGGTTTGCAGAGGGCAAAACCCGCGAATGACGCCGATCTGTGACGGCGCCGCCGGGCCACCGACGGGTCACCGTGGAGCGGGCCCAGTCGATCACGAGAGCTGAGTGCCGACCCCTTCGCCTGCTGGCGTGAGGCAGATCGCGCGTTGAGCGCCGCTCACATTCCCTTGAGCACCACGCGGTGGTCTTCCAGCAGATCGCCGGTGAGGCCGCGCAGGTTGGTCTGCCCGATGAGCAGATCGACCGTCGCGCGTACGACCTGAATCTCGGCGTTCTTGAGCTCCTGCTGCACGCGCAGGACCTCGTTGTTGGTGGAACGTCCGACCGAGAAGCGCGCCTTTTCCGCCTCGAGGTTCTGTGTTGCGAACCCGACCGTCGCCTTGGCGAGCTCGAGCCGGCGTGAAGCGGTCTGAATGTTCGAGGACAGGCGCATCACCTGGTTCCGAATCTCGCGGTCGAAATCGATCGCTTCCAAGGTAGCGCGCTCCCCCGCGGCGCGCGCGACCCGTTCTTGACCACCGGCCACGCGGTTCTGCAGCGGCAGGGCGAACGAGAGGCCCGCCGTCCAGCCGAGGTTGTCGCGATCCATTGCCTGGTCGAGTGAATCGCCGATGTCACCGCCGATGTTGCGGCCCGTGGATCCGACCGTGCCGATGAAATCGAGCTTGGGCCGCAGGGCCGATCGCGCGGTCATCATGTCGACCTCCGACAGCGCGATGCCGAGCTTGACCGCCCGCAGCTGCGGATTCATTTCGAGGGCGCGCGTGACCTCGGAAGCGCTGTCGACCGCGCCCGGATTCGCCTGCGGCGTATCGGTCGCCGCGAAGATCGGGTCGGTCGGGTTGACCGCCTGGCCGAAGTAGCGACGCAGCTCGAGCGTGCGAAAGAGCAGCTCCTGCTCGGAGAGCAGCACCTCTTGCATGCGCTCACCGATGGCGCGCTCGACCGCCGCGGCGTCCACGGGAGCCAGCCTGCCCACCTCGATCTGCGCCTTGGTCACGCGCAGCTGTTCGCGTGCAAGCTCGACCGCCGATCGCCGGATGGCGAGGTCCTGAGTCGCGTACGACAGGCCCCAGTAGGTGTTGATGACGTCGCGTAGGACGTTGGCGGCGCGCAACTGTCGATTGAGCAGCGCCTGGTCCTTTTGGATCTCTTGCCGGCGGATGTTGGCGTGTGCGAACTCGGGCCCCAGGCCGCGCAGCAACGGCTGCGTGAAGCGAAGGCCGAGGGTGCTATCAAAGCGGCGGCACTCCTCGGCGACACCGGCGATGGCACCGCAATCGAGGCGAGCGCCGGTCGTGTTGCGCGAGTTGGTCATGCCGAGGCTGACGTTGCCGCCGGTCTCGAGCTGACGAAAGAGGCCGACATCCAGGCTAAGGCGGGTCGAGGAGCCGCCTTGGAGGTCCTGCATGCTGATGGCGGGCGTGTTCTGCCGCCCATAAGTGAGATCGGCGGTGAGGTTGATGTCGAAGAAGCCGCGGGCGTTCTCCAGCCGTGCGTCCGCCGCTTCGATCGCGATGCGTTCGCGCTGCAGGTCAGCGTTGCCTCTCACCGCCTGTTCGATCGATTTGCCGAGAGACAGCGGCTGCCCCTCGGGCGCGGCCGGAGCCGTGCTGGGCGCCGCTGGTGATTCACTCGGCGCGGCCACCGGGGGCCTACCACCGGGCGCGGGCAAGCCTGGCGGTGTGGGGGGCGTCGTGGCGGGTGTGACGGGAGGCGCCGCCGGCTGAGCCCAGGCAGACGTGCCGAAGGCAAGGCAGAGCGCGAGGGGGCGCAACGAGGCCGTGAGGAGGCGACTGGGGCGGGCGGTGCGCATGATTCGTTCCATCTACGGGGGGAAGGAGAGGTTCGTTGAGGAGTGGCGGAGGATACGACCCACGAACACGGGCCGAAGGTAAAAGCCACATTTTCCGAGGCGAATCGGTTCGCCCTCGGGACCATACGCCCGTCGCACGTCGGCCGCGTTTTTCCCTTTGGGACGGACTTGCAGCGCCCGGCCGTGATGACCTGTGATCTCGGCCCCACGCCCGGTCTGGAAAAACGTGGTCACGAAGTAGTCGAAGTCGCTTTGCAGGACGCTCTCTTCCTCCGGGCTGGGGCTCCAGAGGCGAACCGCGGCGACTCTCCGATCGCCGACCGGGGTGCTGCGGGAGGGCGACTCGAGCGCCACGAAGAGGACCCGTGCGAGCTTGCGGCGGGCGTAGCTCGAAGCCCACGACTCGGCGGCGATCGCGATGGGATCGATCTGGCAGACCGCCGTCGATTCGACCGGGACCAAGGTGGCAGAGACCGGAACCGTCTTGAGCTCGATGCCGAGATCCGCGAAGTCGGGACCGCGCTCGCCGCCATCGCCCGCGCCCAGCTCGCGTTCGATGATCTGCCCCGACCAACCTTTGGTCCGTACTTTTCCCACCGGGACCGCGACGCCGAGACCGTCGGCGAGCTCGGCCAGGCTTTGCCCCACCAGCGCCCTGGCATGACGAACGAGAGGCTCCCAGCTGGCAGGTGAATCGGCGATCAAGGTGCGCGATCCGCTGCGAAGAAACCCGAGATCGCAAACGGCTCGTCGCGCGGGCGAACGATGGCTTTCCAGACGCCGGGGTTGGTCGGCAGCCGGCCTACGGCGTCGGCCAGGCCGTCCCCATCGGCGTCCACGAGGGGGCCGGATCCCTGCAGGAAGAAGTCGAGCTCCTCGCCATCGAGCTGGTCGAAGACGTTGGTCAGCCCGCGCCCGAGGCCAGCGAGGCCCTTTTCGCAGGCTGCTGCCAGGCAGCCGTCGGGCGCGCCCACCAGCGGACAGACCAGAGCACCGAGGGCCGGACAGCCTTTGAACGTGGTGCCCCGATCGGCGTAGCTCGCCGCCGCGAAAAGGCCGTTCACGAACGCCGCCGGGTCCGTCGGCAGCATGCGCCGCCCAAGCGCACCCTCGAGGAACGCGATCCGGGTGGCGGAACCGAGGCGCAGGGTGAAGCCATGACGATCGATGCGCACGTCCGACCGGGTCGCTTCGACGGGAACGAAGCGCGCCGACGGAGAGGCGCCGCCCAGCGAGGGGACTCCCACCATGATCGTCGTGGCCCCGATGCCGATCTCCATCACCCCGAGCGCGTGGTCAAGTTGCAGACGACCCGGCTGGCTGGTGGGAGTGAAGGTCATCGTGCTGTGCACGCGGAAAGTGTCGAGCAGCTTGTCGGCTTCCGCCGCGATCGCCTTCACCTCGGCCAACCGCTGCGGCAGGTTGGTGAACATGGCCGCGATTTGTTTTTCCAGTGAAGCGTGGCCGGCGCCATCGAAGGCCTGGCGACAGCGAATGTCAGTGGTCGTCGGCACGGGCAGTCCGCGGCGCGCGGTGAGGCGGCCGCCAAAGGCGGCTTCATCGGCGGCGCTGGGACGACAGTCGAGCGGGTCCGGCGGATCGTTCGGACCTTGCGCGGTGGGAGCCAGCGCGTCGACCGTGCAGTCGAGCCAGAGGCGCGCGGGGTCAAGCTCGCAGGCGTCGAGCTCGCGCCAGGCGGTCCGGATGGCGCCCAGCGGGGCGTACTCCTGCGTGAAGCGGAGTTGCGAGACCGCGGCGAAGCGGCCGACGATCGATGGGTCGACGGGGCTGAGCGGCAGGACCACGTGAATCGTTGTCTCTGACAAGACTGACGTCCCACTGAGATCCACGCAACCCCTGACGACTGGCACGCCTGCCGCGTCGAATCCCTGTCCGAAGACGGCGTGGCCGCCGGCGGCGGAGACCGCGCCGAAGACGATCGGCTTGCCGGGCGTCGTGTTGCGAATGGTGATCTTGGCCGAGCCGGGCGGCACCGATCCCGACGCGACGACGGCCGCACAGCCCATCGCTTCGTAGAGCGAGATGCGGATGAGGGCAACGCTCGCACCGGGCGGGGCGGCGATGATCTCCGGCCCCACCGCCACGGGACCGCTGTCCTGCGCGGTGACGTGGACGCGCAACTCGCGATCGGCTGCGCCAGCCGAGGAGGCGCGTACGGTGAATTCGGTCGGCTGACCACCGATGATTTGCACCGGCATTTCACCCGCGGCCCCGGTCACGCCGCGGTCGAGCGACAGCGTGGCCCCGCGCGCGCGGCTGGCATCGACGATGAGCAGCTGGATGACCCGCCCGGACAAGGGCTGCCCGCTGGCGTCTCGCAGGGTGAACGTGATCTGTCGGCTTTCGTTCGGCTTGACGTGGGTCTCGTCGCTGGGCAGGTCTATCGCAAACGGCATCGGGGGACCCACCGGAGCGCTCGAGGAGGGACCATCGCCACACCCCGCCACGAGCGAGCCGAGCAGACAGAGCGCCAGCGCGATCGCAACTCCCTGGGAGCCTGGCCACCGTAGGATCTCCCGCGTTGGCGCCGAGTCGGGCGCCAAACCTTCGCGAGCCGTTCCCGAAACCAATCCCGCGAACATGGCCGACCGAGTGTGGTGTGACGAAGGCAACGGTGGCGAGACAACGCAGACCCGGCGCAAGTTCCCGCGACCTGTGAATCCGCGCGTCGCCGCCCGTCCCGCTTGCACCTCGCCTCTTACCACATTTGGACCTCGGTCGGGAGTTCTGCCGGGGGCCGGTTTGGTATCGCTTTGCTCACGTCCGCGCGTTGACCGGGGGGAGCCCGGCGCGTAGAACGAGACCGCTCGAGATGGCTGAGTTCACGCATCTGCATCTGCACACGCAGTACTCCCTCCTCGACGGCGCCATCCGCGTGGACGAGCTGTTCCCGAAGTGCCTCGAGCTCGGGATGAAGAGCGTGGCGATGACCGACCACGGGAACCTCTTCGGGGCGCTCGACTTCTACGACAAGGCGAAGAAGTACGGGGTCAAACCGATCTTTGGCTGCGAGACCTACGTCGCGCCGGACCGCCTCGACAAGACCGAGCGCCGGTCGCACCACCTCATCTTGCTCGCCAAGGACAACGGCGGGTGGCGGAACCTGTCGTACCTCAACTCGATGGGCTTTCTGGAGGGCTTCTATTACAGCCCGCGCATCGATAAGAAGCTCCTGCGCGAGCACAAAGAGGGCCTGATCGCGAGCTCAGCCTGCCTGGGTGGCGAGATCGCCCAGACCATCACGCGTCGGGGCGCCGAAGCGGCCGAGGAGATTGCGCGCGAATACGACGACATCTTCGGGCGCGGGAATTTCTTCCTCGAGATGATGCCGAACGGCATGCCGGAGCAGGACGAGGTCAACCACCAGATCATCGCGATCTCGAAGAAGACCGGCATCCCGACCATCGCCACCAACGACTGCCACTACCTCAACCGTCAGGACGCGCGCGCGCACGAGATCCTGATGTGCGTGCAGCAGAAGCGGACGATCAAAGACGAAAAGCGTCTGCAGCATCAGACCGACGCGTACTACCTGCGGTCGCCCGGCGAGATGAACGAGCTGTTCCGCCACTGGCCGCAGGCGATGGAGAACGCCGCCAAGATCGGCGAGCTGTGCAACGTCAGCTTCGATCTCGGCAAGACCTACCTGCCCAACTTCAAAGTCCCCGAGGGGTCGACGACCGAGTCGTACATGGCGGAGCTGGCGCGCCAGGGCCTCAAGGCGCGCTTCGACACGTTCTTGCGGCAAGGCAAGCCGTTCAACGGCGAGGAGTACGAGGCGCGGCTCGAGCTCGAGATTGGCGTCATCCAGAAGATGAACTTCTCGGGCTACTTCCTCATCGTGCAGGACTTCATCAACCACGCCAAAGAGCGCGGAATCCCGGTGGGCCCGGGCCGCGGCTCAGGCGCCGGATCGCTGGTCGCCTACGCCCTGCGCATCACCGATATCGATCCGATCCCGAACAAGCTTCTCTTCGAGCGGTTCCTGAATCCCGAACGCGTATCGATGCCGGACTTCGACATCGACTTCTGCATGAACCGAAGAGACGAGGTCATCAGCTACGTCACGGCGAAGTACGGTAAGGACAACGTCGGTCAGATCGTGACCATGCACCAGATGAAGGCGCGCAGTTGCATCCGCGACGTCGCACGCGCCATGGGCATTCCGGTCATCGATGCCAACAAGGTCGCGACCATGGTGCCCGAGCCGGTGCAGGGCAAAACCCCGCCGATCGCCGAGGCGATCCAGCAAGAGCCGCGACTCAAAGAGCTCTACGACGCCGGCGGCGAGTACCGCGAGCTGCTCGACACGGCGATGCGGCTCGAAGGGCTCAATCGCCACGCAGGCATGCACGCCGCGGGCGTGGTGATCGGGGACAAACCGCTGTGGGAGTACGTGCCGCTGTTCAAGCCTGCGGGCGAAGAGCAGATCGTCACGCAGTTCAACATGGGCGACGTCGAAAAGGCGGGGCTCGTGAAGTTCGACTTCCTCGGGCTCAAGACCCTCACGGTCATCCAGACCTGCCTCGATCTGACGAATCGGGCGCTGCCCGAGCCAGTCGACATCTCGGCGATCCCGCTCGACGATGCCGAGGTCTACAAGATGATGACCGCGGCCGACGTCACCGGCGTCTTCCAGGTCGAATCATCGGGGTTCAGGGAGCTGCTCAAGAAGCTCAAGCCTGACTGCTTCGAAGACATCGTGGCCGCCGGCGCGCTCTATCGACCCGGACCGCTCGAAGGCGGCATGGTCGACGACTTCATCGAGCGCAAGCACGGTCGCAAGAAGGTCGAATACGACCACCCGAACCTCGAGCCGATTCTCAGGGACACCTACGGCGTCATCGTCTACCAGGAACAGGTCATGCAGATCTCCTCTGCGCTGGCGGGCTATTCGCTCGGCCGCGCGGATCTTCTTCGCCGCGCGATGGGCAAGAAGAAGGCGGAGGTCATGGCCAAGGAGAAGGCCGGCTTCCTCGCGGGCGCAGAGGAGAAGGGCGTCGATCCGAGCGTCGCCGAACGCGTCTTCGACCTGATGGAGAAGTTCGCTGCCTACGGCTTCAACCGAAGTCACTCGGCGGCTTACGGCCTGCTCACCTATCAGACCGGCTTTCTCAAGCGCCACTACCCGATCGAGTTCTTCGCGGCGCTGCTCACCTGCGACAAGGACGACACCGACTCGGTCGTGAAGTTCATCGCCGAGGCGCGCAGCCAGGGGATCCCGGTCCTGCGCCCCGACGTGAACGAGTCGGACGCGAACTTCACGGTGGTCGCCGAGGCCGCCGCTCCGGTCGAGGTCGAAGTGCCCGCCAATGGCCACGGGCACGGCAGCGGCCAAACTGCGAATGGCGGGCCAACGCGAGGCAAGCCGAAGGGCGCAGCGATGCGCGCGGCGTCGGCTGCCGGCAAGGCGATCCGCTTTGGCCTGGCTGCCGTGAAGGGCGTGGGCGAGGGCGCTGTGGAGATCGTGCAAGCCGCACGCACCACGGGCGGGCCCTTCAAGTCCATGACTGACTTCTGCGTGCGCGTCGACGCGCGCAAGGTCAACCGCAAGGTGCTCGAAGCGCTGGTCAAATCCGGCGCCTTCGACGGCATCGCGGGGGCCAACGGCGTCAGCCGCGCCAAGGTGTTCGCCGCGATCCCGGCCGCGATGGAGCGTGCGGCGCAGGCGCAGCGCGAGCGTGAGAGCGGCCAGACGTCGTTGCTCGCGCTGCTGGGCGGCGGGTCGGCCAAGAACCCCGCGCCGCTGCCGGTCGACGACGCCTACGATCCCAACAGCGAAGAGTGGATGCCGCGCGAGGTGCTCGCGTTCGAAAAGGAGAGCCTCGGCTTTTATATCAGCGGCCATCCGCTCGATCGCTTCGGTGGCGAGCTGCGCCGGTTCGCCAACTGCCACACCGCCAACTGCATGGAGCGGGGGCCGGGGGCAGAGGTGACCATGGGTGGGGTGGTGTGCGACTACCAGGAACGTATGGCCAAGAGCGGGTCGGGCAAATATGCCTTCTTCAAGCTCGAGGACCAGGTCGGGCAGGTCGAGTTCATGGTCGGCAATGCGCGTCTGCAGGAGTACCGCGACGTTCTCACCAGCAACGAGCCGCTGCTCGTGACGGGCACGGTGGATGCGCCGTTCGGGGAAGGCGAGGCCGTCAGAGAGCGCCTGCGTTTCTTGTCGGCGAGGCCACTTGCCTCGGTCCGCAGCGAGCGGAGCTCTTTGATGGACATTCGGCTCAATGCCGACACGGTGACCGAGGACGGCCTACGCAGCCTGGAGAAACTGCTACGGCAATTTCCGGGCCCATGCCGGACGCAGTTGCATCTCGAGATCCCGAAGCGGAGCATGGCGGTGTTGGCTCTGCCCGAGGAGTACAAGGTCCTCGCCAGCGACGAGCTGCTGGCTCGGATCGAGATGCTTTTCGGTGAGAAAGTCGCGTTTTTAAGGTAGTAAGACCGCCATGGTTAGCCTCGGGTCCCCCCGCCTGCGGTTCGTACGTGGCTTATCGGTCTGGGTGTCGTTGGCGGTTGCGCTGCTCGCTGTTGTGGGCACGTCGCGCGCACAAGCGGCCGCAAGTCGTCGGGTCGCGGTGCTTCGCCTCGACATACAGGCGGGTATGGCACCCAACAACGAAGACTTCTTGCGCAAGACCCTCATGGAGGGGCTCGCGAACGCCGACTTTCAGGTCTTCGGTGGGCTGACGGTCACGCAACTGCTCAAGCAGGGCAGTCGCCTCGAGAACTGTCGACAGGAATCCTGCTATCAGGAGATCGCTCGCAGCCTGGGCGTCGAGTACCTCGTGACCGGGAACATCGAGGTCGACCGCAAGAATTACAACATCAAGCTCGAGCTGATCTCGGGTCGTGACGGCAAGAAGATCGACAGCTACGAGGAGCCCTGCCAGCTCTGCGGGATCCGCGAAGTCGGCACCAAGCTCGAGGAGCTGGTCCAGGCGGTTCGTCGCGGTGCCGAGACGGCGGCGGCCGCGGCGCCCGCCCGCTACGCAGTCGACTCGCGACCCTCGGGGGCCGAGGTCTTCATCGATGGTCGCTCGGCCGGGGTGACGCCGCTGTCGATCGACCTCACGGCAGGTGCGCACAAGTTGACGGTGCAGGCCGCCGGATTCGAGACCTCGGAGCGCTCACTCAACGTCGAGAGCGGCACCAGCGGTGTCATGTCGTTCGACCTCTCTCCGGGCGGTGGTGTGATCGGCGGGCGCGGGCCGTCGCGCATGTGGGCTTGGAGTGCGATCGCCCTCGGCGCCGCCTCGGTCGCGACCGGCCTCTTCCTTTGGAAGGAGGTTCACGGCCAGTACCTCGGCTGTGCGCAGCCGCGAGGCGAGCGGGACCCCATGCGTTGCGAGAAGGCCGACATCCGTGCCGCCGAGCTCGAGGCCGGCGTCGCGATGGGCGCAGGCGGCATGCTCATGGTGGCGGGGGGCGCGATGCTCTACTTCTTGCCGAGCCCGGGTCCATCGACCGCGGCGGCGCCGTCCTCTTCGCTCGCCAAGGGATTCGTGGCCGGCGTCAGAGGCCGGTTCTAGCGCTAGGACCCGCGCCAGTAGCGAACGCGGCCGGTGTCCGCGTGAATGAACTCGCTGTGCGGGTAGTAGCCGACGCCGCCCACGCGCAAGGTCTTGACGAAGTTGAGTAGGCGGCGGGTCGGGACGCCGCGTATGCGGAAGTCGACGGCGTTGCCCTCGCTGTGCTGGCTCTGTCGCGCGACCTCTCTGCCCTTCTTGCGCAGGGTCAGGTTGTACTTCGGCGAGCGGTAGCCGGAGACGACCTCGATGCGGCCGGGGGAAAATCGCAGGGCCACTCGTTCCAGCACGCCGATGAGACGCGCGTCCATCCGGGTGATCTGGTTGGTGGAGTAGTCGCGCAGAAATTTGTCGAACCGCTCGGTGACGGCGTGGCCGGGAACCAGCGGGAGCGATTCGCGCGTGCGCAGGTTGAAGAGGGTCGTCAGCGGGGCGATGCGCGTCCCCGCCGGACCGGTCGGCGGTAGCTCGTCGTCCGCGAACGCGCCCCCGCGTAGATCGATGGACGGCCGGCGCGCGAAGGTCTTCTCGCGCCGCTCGCGGACGAGATCGCGATCGCTGAGGTGCACGTCGAGGCGACGCCCCTTGTCGGCGAGAAAGGCTTCCTTCTTCGACAGCTCCGGCGGGGGAGGCAAGGGGCGGAGAAACTCCCGATCGTTGAGGTCGACGAACGGATCGACGACCGGCAGCTCGGCGCCAGATGGAGGCGCGAACGGAAGGGCGGCGGCGAGGGGCAGGGCGGCGTAGAGGGCGATCGCGATCACGGGCACTGATCTCCAGTAACGGCCCTTCCGGGGCTCCGGTTGAGGCTGACCAGCTGTGTTATCGGGCCGAGGGCGCCAAAGGTGCGCGTCGCCGCAGTTTAGGGCACCAGCACCGGCTTGCCAGTTCCGGGGCGTTCCTGAGCAGCTCGAGGCTTCTAGGAGGTTGGCCGCCCCGCCCTAGGTCGTCACGGGGCGCGCGCGGCGCAGGCCGATGAGCTGATTGAGCGAGCCCGAGGAGAAACCCGCCAGGTCGAGGGCCACGAAGGTGAAGCCTTGCCGCTTGCCCAGCTCGACGATGCTGCGACGCACATCAGGCCGGAGCGCGTCAGCGAGCGAGGATTCCTCGAGCTCGAGGCGCGCCACGTCGCCGTGGTAGCGCACGCGCAACTGCTTGAAGCCGAGGCCACGCAGGCCGTCCTCGAAGCCGTCGACCTGCTCGAGCCGGCGAGGTGTGATCTCGGTGCCGTAGGGGAATCGGGACGAGAGGCAGGCCAGCTGCGGTTTGTCCCAGGTCGGCAGTCCGAGCTGCTGCGACAGGAGGCGGACCTCCGGCTTGGTGAGGCCCGCTTCGACCATAGGCTGCCGTGCGCCGCGCTCGCGGGCGGCATCGAGGCCGGGGCGGTGATCCCCGAGATCATCGACGTTGGTTCCGAGCAGCACCTCGCGCAGGCCGAGCCGGGTGGCGACGGGCCCTGCGATCTCGAGCAGTTCGGTCTTGCAGTGATAGCACCGGTTGGTTGGGTTCTGGGCGAAGCCGGGCCGTTCGAGCTCGTTCGATTCGACAACCTCGTGGCGCACGCCGAGCTGCTGACCGAGATCGATGGCGGATTGCCGCTCGCTCTTGGC
>JANNNO010000186.1:0-8313 GCA_031398585.1 Myxococcales bacterium
GATCTGCACCTCGATGTGTTTGGGGCTCTCGATGAACTTCTCGAGGAAGATCTCGCCCCGGCCGAAGGCGGCGGTGGCTTCGCGTTCGGCCTGGGCGAAGAACTCGCGCAGCTCGGCGTCGGTGCGGGCCACGCGCATGCCGCGGCCGCCGCCACCGAACGAGGCCTTGATGATGACCGGGTAGCCGATCTTGCGGGCGATCTCCAGGGCGGCGCCGGCATCGCTGACCGGTTCGTCGGTGCCGGGGACCACGGGAAGGCCGACCTCCTGGGCCTTGCGGCGAGCCGCGGTCTTGTCGCCCATCATGTCGAGCAGCGCCGGCGGCGGTCCGATGAAGACGATGCCGGCCTCGGCGCAGGCGCGGGCAAAGGCGGCGTTTTCGGAGAGGAAGCCGTAGCCGGGATGGATGGCGTCAGCGCCGTTGCGTTTGGCGATGCTGATGATCCCGGGGATGTCGAGGTAGGCCTTGATCGGATCGAGGCGTTCGTCGAGGGCGTAGGTCTCGTCGGCTTTGTAGCGGTGAAGGGCCGTGCGGTCTTCCTTGCTGAAGATGCCGAGCGTGCGGATGCCGAGCTCGGTGCAGGTGCGGAAGACGCGGATGGCGATTTCGCTGCGGTTGGCGACGAGGATGCGTTTGAAAGTGCGGGTGGCCATGAGTTGCCTGGAGCAAGAGGGGCTGGGTGACGGCGGAGACGTCTGAGTCCCGGTCTACGGGTGGGGCTGGGCGATGCGTCGTGGCGCCCAAGGCGCGGAGTTTAACCCGATGGCCCGAAGCGCCCGTGAGATTCCTGGTCGACGGCGGTGTCGTCGGCGCTCGGGTATAAAGCGCGGTCCATGCGTCGCCCGGGCGGCAAATCAGGATCCGACGGACGAGGAGACGCACGCGATCGCGCGCGTCCGGGAACGACCGTGCGAGGCGGGCAGGGCGTCGGCGATCGCAAGACATGGGGTGCGGCGAAGCGTGGCTCGGGCGGCGGGCCGGGGGCTCGCGCGGGAGCCGTCGCAGGAGCTCGTGCCGGCGAGCAGCGTGGGGCCGAGGCGAAGCGAGCCGTTGTGGCTTCCTTGCCAGCGACCTTGCGCTGGTTCGCGGCGGCTGCGCCCGGCTTGGAAGCGCCGCTGGCGATCGAGGTGGCGCAGCTGCCCGGGGTGAGCGAAGTCGTCGAGACGGCAGGCGGCGTGGAATTCACAGGCGGGCTCGCGGTCGGGCAGGCCGCGAACCTGCGCCTGCGGGTGGCGACCCGGGTGCTCTTGCGGCTTGGCACCGTGCGGGCCCGCGACTTCGCCAAGCTTCGTGCCCAAGCGTCTGCGCTACCGTGGGCGTCGGTCGTGTCTGCAGAACGGCCCGTGCGATTCGACGTGACAGCTCGCGCCTCGCGCCTCTATCACACGGGCGCCATCGCCGACGCTCTGGTGCTGGCGATCTCGGATCGCCTTGGCGGCAAGCTGGAGATCGCAGGACCGCTGGGAAGGCCGCGTGCGGAGGGGGCGATCGGGGCGCAGATCTCGGGGGCGGTGGCCAGCGCGCTTGACGTGGGCGCGGCCCCGACCGCGGTGAGCCGCGAGGGGGGCGAGGACACCGAGGAGGAATCGGCGCAGCGGATCTTCGTGCGCGGCCAGAACGACGAGTGGACCCTCAGCGTCGATTCGTCGGGCGAGTTGCTGCACAAACGCGGCTGGCGCACGGAGGCCGGCGAGGCCCCCCTGCGCGAGACGCTGGCTGCAGGTCTGCTGGCGCTGGCCGGCTACGACCCGCGCCGGCCCTTCTGCGACCTAATGTGCGGCTCTGGCACGATCGTCATCGAGGCCGCAGCGATCGCCCGCGACCGCCCGCCCGGCGTTGGCCGCCGCTTCGCCTACCAACTTTGGCCCGCCGTGGTCGCGCTTTCTTCGACGGCGATCGCCGAGACCGCTGCCCCTTGCGTCTCCCTCGCCCCGCGGAGCGGGGAGAGGGTCGGGGCGAGGGGTCTGCGCGCCGATGCAATCGCCCGCCAGGATCACGACCCGGAAGACACGTCGCCCGCGATGGTTCACGGCGATCGTCGAATCGGCTTCGATGCCGATCCTGCGATGATCGAGATCGCTCGGCGCAACGCCGCCCGTGCCGGAGTCGCGGACGCCGTCTCGTTTTCAATCGCTCGAGTCGGCGGGGCGCCGGGCGTCCCGAGTCTGCCGGCGGACCCGGGGCTGGTCGTCGTCAACCCACCTTACGGTCGGCGTCTGGGCCACAAGGGCGAGGCCGCGCGTCTGGTGCGCCAGCTCGGGCGCGAATTGCGACAGCATTTCCGCGGCTGGCGAGCAGGCATTTTGCTCGCCGATCCGAGGTGGGTAAGCGCGCTCGGCTTGCCCATCGTGGCCAGTCACCGTTTGCACAACGGTGGATTCCCGCTCAGCTACGTGGTTTGCGAGATCCCTGGCCCGGTCGACGGCCGGCAGTCTCGGACTTGATCCGCTGGGTGGCGAGACCGCTGCCGGGGCTGCGGGCGCAGACCCCTCACCCTGTCCCTCTCCCCGCGAAGCGGAGCGGGGCGGGGCGAGGGAAAGCGGAGGATTCGGCCTGCGGGCAGAGAGGTCCGCTGAGGCAAATTGGGGCGCCGGACGCTGAGGGGAACGGATGCGAAGGGCAGGGTGCTTCTCAGGTTGGCCTGGCGTCCTTTACCACTTGTCCATGGGGAGGGATGGGGTGGGGGGGGCGGGGCGGTGGCGTCGGCGCGGGGAGCGTCGCGGTGGTTGAGTGGCCTCGGGCATGGGCGTTCCCGCCGTCGTTGCCTGGGTCGGCGGAACAAGTGTCGGTTGCGCGCCGAGCGCGGCTTGGGGCGTTGGCGGGGAAGCTGGTGGCCGCGAAACCGATGGTTCCGAGGAAGGCGGCGCCGAGGTCGAGCGGGATGGGGACGACGGTGCTGATGGCGTCGCGGCCGACGACTGGGACGTCGGCGACGCGCCGACCGCCGGCGCGGCGGATGGCGAACCGGCGGATAGCGGAGCCGTCGGTCGCGAACCGGCGGATGGCAGCGAGCGGGGGGGATCGGAAGTAGGTGGTTGGGTGGCCTGGGGACGTGAGGCGGGGTCGAAAGCGGCGGGGGCGGCGGTGGGGATCGCTTGTCCGGGGAAGGGACGATTGTCGGCGAAGGTGGGGCGTTTGCCCCGGCGTCGCTCAGCGGGAGGTCTGGCGCGATCGACGGCCGTGTTGGTTCTGTGGCGCTCAACTGCGGCGGCGGGAGACGTCGCGGAGGGGATTCGGTCTGTCGCGGCCGAACGCGCTGCCGCGACGAGAGGAGGCAAAGTGGGTCCCGGCGCGGGCTCGCCATCGCGACGGAGCGCGGTTGCGAGCATCACGATGAGGCCCAACGCGGCCGTTGCCAGCAGAGGCAGTGCGAGCTGGCGACGGGGCCGCGTAAGCAGCCCCTCGAGCGGAGGGCGCGACGGACTCCGAAGGTCCGACGTGATCGGCGTGACGATCCAGCCCGGCACGGGAGGGATCGGAACGGAGTCAGCTCCGTTGGGGACGGGGGATGGCCACCGAAAGGCTTGCGTCGCTTCCGAGCTGGTCGTCCCGCCGATCGTAGCGCTGGAAACGATGATCGAGGGGTGAGGCGTCGTCGCCTTCGTCGCGCCAACATTGCCGCTGCCGACGATCGGATCCTTCTGCAGGCTGCCGGATGCAGCCGTCGCCTGACTCGTGGCCATGGTGGACCCGCCGCGAACCGGCTCCAGTCCCTGCCGGACTTCCCCGCTCGCCGCGGTCGGTTGTTGGGCGCTGCCGTCTGGAAAAGCAGGAGGGGCCACGGGTGCCGTTCCCCGGCCTGACTCGACGGTTTGCCGTTTGCGCGCGCGTGCGCCGGGCCGGGAAGCAGCCGTTGTCACGTCGGAGCCGTCTGCGCCAGCACGTCTCGCGGAGCCAGTCGCTGCCGCGATCGTCGCGCCGGAGCCGTGGGCGCCGGACCCGCTTTCTGTCGCGCCGCTCGGCCCGGAGCTGCTCGCTTTCGGACTGTTGGAGCGTGAGCCGCTCGCCGTCGAGCCGCTCTCGCTGGCGCCGCTCGTTGCCCGGTTGCTGACGGCTGGGCCGCTGCTTGCGAGGCGGCTCGTGCCCGTGCTGATCGCGCCGGGACTGCCGATGCCCGCGAGCGTGATCGAGCCTGATTTGCTGGTGCCGTCGGGGACGGGCGTCGCGTCCTCGCTCGGATCGATGGGAGCCGGCCCCGTTGAGGCGGCAGGAATCGCCGTGGGCGTCGGCGCTGGATTCGCGCGATCTGGACCCGCGGCGGCCGGTGCTTCGTTGCTCGAATTCGTTGCACCCGCAACGTTTGCCTCGGATGCCGCCAGGGACGCTGGCGGTTCAGCGACCCGCTGGGCAGCCGCTTGCAGGCCGTCGTCGAGAGCGGCGGACAGAGCGTCCATGTCAACGAAGCGTTCGGCGGGGTCCTTGGCCAGCATGCGCAGGACAATCGCTTCCATCCACGCCGGCAGATCCGGCGCCAGCTCGCGCGGCGGACGCGGGGCCTGCAGGATCTGCATCACCAGCACCTCCCCGGCCGCGGCACCGGCGAAGGGCACCTCGCCGCAGACCATCTGATAGAGCAGGATGCCGAGCGCGTAGACGTCTGTGCGCGCGTCGACCGCGACGTTGCCGCCGCGGCACTGCTCGGGCGACATGTACGTCGGGGTTCCCAGCAGACCGGAGGTCGTGTCGACGGGCTTTGCGCCGGTGACGTCGTGGAGCTTGGCGATGCCGAAGTCGAGCAGCTTGACCCGCGTCCGGCCGAAGGCGTCGGAGCTGAGAAAGACGTTTTCGGGTTTGAGATCGCGGTGGATGATGCCGGCGGTGTGGGCGGCAGCAAGCGCGGCGGCCGCCTGTTTCACGATCATCAGCACCTCCGCCAGCGCCAGACGCGGAGGCCGTTGCAGCCGCTTGGCCAGCGTCTCGCCCTCGAGGTGCTCCATCATCAGGTAGGGCAAGCCATCCTCCAGGTGCCCGACGTCGATGATGTCGATGATGTTGGCGTGGCCGATGGCGCCGACCGCGCGCGCTTCGTTGAGAAAGCGCGCGACCATGTCGGCGTCGTCGCACCACATACGCCGCAGGACCTTGATCGCGGCCTTGCGCCCGATGAACGCATGCTCGGCCAGCCAGACCGTACCCATGCCGCCCTCGCCGAGCGGGGCGCGGATCTCGTAGTTGTTGATGACACGGCCGATCAAGGGGCTTCCCTCACTGCGCGGGCGGCAGCACCTTGCCGAACAGATAGCCGAGGTGCGCATGAGCGTAGACGAACGGGAACTCTGTCGCCTTGATCTCGTCGGCCAGCAGGTCGAGCAGCGTCGTCATGTAGAAGAGCTCGCCGCCGTAAGCGGTGCGCAGCGGTTCGCTTCGCAACTGCTGCCATTGTCCCGCGTCGATGGTCGGAAAAAAGGCGTCGAGCTGGGCGGGCAAAAGCGGCTGTCCACCGTAGATCCGCCCATACGGCGAGGCGCCGATGGTCGCTTCGCTGACCTTGCGATTGACTTCGCTGCTGGCCGCCCAGGCGCCCCGGGCATCACGCAGCTGCCCCCCGATCGCGAGCGGAATCATCGGGCCGGCCGACCCGACGGCGACCCCGGGTGCGAGGCTGCCGTCGGCGATCGCCGCTTCCAGTCGCAACAGCGGACCCTCGATCTCGCGATCCAGCCGCGCGCGCAACGCCCGGCGGGCGTCCTCGAAGGTCGGGTAGCTCGCGTTCGCGTAGGCCATGTTGATGACCTCCCAGGACCCGGGCAAGCTGTCGCGGATCACGGTGGCGCTCCCTTTGGGCCAGGAGAGCAGCTGCGGGCTGAACACGGTCTCACGCAGCACGATGCGCCCTCGTCGGTTGCGAGTGACGCCGAGATAGCTCTGTTGCAGCTCCTCCTCCTGGGTGAACAGATCGAGCCCGGCGCCGGTCCTTTCCATCAGGCGCGAGCGCAGCTCCGCAAGGTTGCCTGCCTTGCTGCCCCACGAGGCGTGCACCATCGTGCCCACCAGGCGCGCGTTGTGACGGTCACAAATCTTCTTGTACGCGACCGCCAGATCGCCAAGACTCGCGATCGTTGTGCCTAACAATTGTCCGCCTGTGAGCACGTCCCGCTCGATTGGCAGCGAGGCAGAGCAGACGCCGTAAGTTCGGGTCGAGACGGCGTCGTTGGGCAGCAGCGAATGGATGGCGAGGGCGACGTCTTCGCCGCGCGCCACGATGGTACAAAACGACTGGCGCCCCGCTCCCAGGTCTACGACGGCCTCGGTGCCCGAACAGACAAGCGGCAGCGGGCCGCCCCCATCGTTGGCATCCCCGGCGGCGGCATCGCCGGCATCGCCGGGTGTGCTCGGCTGGGGCAACGCCGGTTCGGCGTCGATGGTAAAGGGGGATCCCGCGTCCACGCTGGCCATGGGCGGCAACGCGCCGGCATCGGGGCGTGCGGGAGCCGGCGGAGGCGACGCCACCGGGCCTTCCGGACAGACGCCGGCACGGCAGCAGCGTGCGAGCTTGGCCGAGCAGACGAAGTCGCGCGGGCACTCATCGTCACTGCTGCACGAGACGACCGCGTCCGGGATCCGTGGTGCGAACTTGCAACCGGTCACGCCGGCCAGCAGCCCCAACGCCACCGCCGCGCTCACGGCCGCGGCTCGGGGCAGCTCAGTCACGGTCGATCGCCATGGCGCCGCCCCCCGCTCACCGCCCTGTCGCGCCGCCGCGCTCAAAACCGCCCCCCCACCTGCGCGGAGACGCCATGGCCGCTGACGACAATGGGCGATGCTGAAAGCCCATCCCAGACCCAGAGACCGACCGCTGTGCCGAGGGCAGCTGCGCCCGTGCCAAAGCCGATCCACTGCCACGTCTCGGCCCGGCGGCCGCGCATCATCATGTCGTAGACCCGGTGGGGATCGACGGTGCCCGAGAGTCGCTCGACGTCGCGCGCGGCGGCTCGGGTCTGCACCGCGAAGTAGCCGCCCACTGCGAGCGCTGTCAGACCGACCGCCGCGCTCGAGTAGGCCGCGATCCGCAGCGGGCGCGTGCCCACCTCGTCGGCGGGGGGCAAACCGGCTCCGACGAAAGGCTCGCTGCCGGGCACCCCGGTTGAGGGACCGAAGGTGGCGTCGGGTTGCGCTTTCGCCATGCCTCGGTCGGCGGATCCCTCGCCGCGCCCGTCGGCGCGTTCAACTGGGGTGGCGGGATTTTCGTGCTTAGCGGCCGCAGGACTCGCGCTCGCCGAGGCGGCCAGGTCGGTCCGGTCGGGCGCTCCGTTCGCTGGCGAACTCTCGGCGCTCGCCGATCGCCGCGCCTTGCGTTCGAGCTCCGACTCGAGCTCCGTGATGAAGCCGGTCACTTCGGCGCGCTCGGCGGGGCTCACGGCCCGCGCCACCCGCAGGTACTCGCGAAACCGCGCAATTGCCAGCTCCGCGCGGCCGTTTTGCTGGTAACAGCGGCCCTGGTTGTAAATCGCGTTGACGTCGCCGCGGTCGACCAGCAGCTCGGCCAGGATGGCGACGCCGCGTTCGACCTGGCCGGCGGCACAGGCTCTCTTGGCCTTGGCTGGTCGCGGGTCGGGGCGACGCCCGGCTTGGGCGATGGGCGCAGCCAGCAGCACAGCGGTGGTCACGACGGCGGCTACGGCGGCAGACGGGGCGCGATGACAGATCGATCGAGGCACGGATCCCTCCCGGAACGGCGGATGGTCGGTGGACATGGTCTGTTCGACGCCGCCTTGCGGCAGCGACGAAAGTCTGGCCCAGGCCATCGTCCGCTTGGCTACGGAAGATCCGTAAAGGGCTGCACCGAATATCCAGTCAATGAAGTTGGCCTGCGCGAGGCACTTGGCCCTTGGCGCGCCTGCCCGCGTCGGCCTCTCAGCCGACCGGCGCGACGATCTTTTCGAAGCGCAGCTCGCGGCCCACGGCGATCACGCGCACGCCGTCGCCCTTGCCGAACTCGCCGGCCAGGATCTTCTCCGCCAGGGGGTCGCGCAGCCGGCGCTGCAAGGCGCGTTTGACCGGCCGAGCGCCAAAGGCTGGGTCGTAACTCTCCTCGGCCAGAACCGCCAACGCCGGCGGCGTCACCTCGATGCTGATCCGCTGCTCGGCCAGCGCGGCGACGATGCGACCCAGCTGCAGGCGCACGATGGCTTCGATCTGGGGTCTGCCGAGCGGATTGAAGATGACCGTCTCGTCGATCCGGTTGAGGAACTCGGGGCGGAAGTGGCTGCGCAGCGCCGCCTTCACCTCTTGCTCGATGGTCGCCCTGTCACCCGCACCCGCCGCGGCCAGGATGGCCTGAGCGCCGAGGTTCGAGGTCATGATGAGGACGG
>JANNNO010000216.1:0-5245 GCA_031398585.1 Myxococcales bacterium
GCGGGGCAAGGCGAGCACGACCTCGTCCTGGAAAATGGGTCGGGATGCGACCTCGGGGTCGTCGGGCAGGTGGTAGACGAAACCGACCTGGATCTTATCGTCGCGCAGCGCCTGCCACTGCTGGGCGGAGGTGAGCGGCAAGAGATCGAGCGCGACGCGGGGAAAGCGCGTGCGAAAGCGGCGGAAGATGCGAGGGGGGACGCCGTTGTAGGCGCTGGTGTCGACGAAGCCGACCGAGAGCCTGCCCTCCTCACCGCGGCTGGTGGCGACGGCCCGGGCGGTGGCACGGGCTGCGGTCTCGAGGGTCTGGCGTGCGCCGTCGGCGAAGACGCGGCCGGCATCGGTGAGCACGATGCCGCGGCCCCGGCGCTCGAGCAGCGGAACGCCGACCTCCTGTTCCAGCTGTTGAATCTGGCGGCTCAGCGGCGGCTGCGCGATGCGGAGGCGGCGGGCGGCGCGGCCGAAGTGTTCCTCTTCGGCGACGGCGATGAAATAGCGGAGGTGACGAAGTTCCATGTGGTTGCGGGGAGCCCGGCGAGCGATCGGCGCAGGATCGAAGCCAAACGTCGCGGCGGGGATTTCGAGAACCTGTCAGCCAATCATACTCTCTGGGTATCGTTTCGATACGAACGATATCTTGGACGAAGGGGTCCTCGAATGGCTAGCCTTTCGACCCGAGAGCTCTTGAGGAGATCCCCCCATGCCCTTGCCTCAGTCGACGTCGTCGCCTGCCTTGCCGCCTACCCTGTCGCCCCACATCCGACCCGCCGGGGTCGCCGACTGCGCGGCCATGGTGGCCATCTACAACCACTATGTCCTCACTGACACGTGCACCTACCGAACCGACCCGGAGACGGTGGCGGAGCGCGAGGCGTGGCTGCGGGCCCACGAGGGCAAACATCCGGTGCTGGTCGCGGAGGTCGAGGGTGAAGTGGTGGGCTGGGCGAGCCTGTCGCCGTTCCATTCGCGATGCGGGTATCGCCAGACGGTGGAGGACTCCGTCTACCTGGCGCCCGCATGGCGCGGCAGGGGCATCGGCGCGATCTTGCTCAAGGGGTTGATCGCAGCAGCCGAGTCGGCAGGGCACCACCGGATCATCGCCTCGATCTCGGCGGACCAGCCCGGCAGCATCGCGCTGCACGCGAAGTTCGGATTTCGGACCGTGGGTCGCATGAGCGAGGTCGGACGGAAGTTCGGGCGCTGGCTCGATCTCATCTACATGGAAAAGCGAATCGCCGCACCGACTACGGAGATCATGCCGGGCGACTCGGGGGCCGACAGGCCGGCGGGGAACGCGGCGAGAGCGACGATGGACAGCCCCCTCGCGGTGGAGATCGTCCGCCTGCAAGGCGAAGCGCTGGAGACCGCGCTGCCAGCGCTGGTCGAGGTGTTGGTGGACGTGGTCGATGGCGGCGCCTCGGTTGGTTTCGTCACCCCGATGGATCCGGGGGAAGCCGTCACGTACTGGCAGGGTGTGGCGGAGCGCGTGGCCGCAAAAGAGATCGTTCTGCTGGGCGCCAAGGCAGAGGGACGGTGGGTGGCGACGGTCCAGTTGTCGCTCTGCCTGCGGCCCAATGGGCGGCACCGCGCCGAGGTGGCCAAGCTGCTGTGTCGACGGGACGCGCGCGGCCGCGGGATCGGGCGGAGCTTGATGATGGCCGTCGAGGAAGAGGCGCGCCTGGCGGGGAGAACTCTGCTCGTGCTCGACACGGTGACGGGAACGCCAGCAGAGGGGCTCTACCGATCGTTGGGATATTCGCTTGCGGGCGAGATCCCGAACTACGTCGTCCATCCCGAAGGGCCGCTGCCCACGTCGGTCTTCTGGAAAGAGCTCGCTGCAGCGGAGCCCCTTGTCGCGGTCGGAGACGCGGTCGGGCCGCAGTCGCGGCAAGCGGTCATGCTGCACGAGACTCGCCCGGCGCCGATCATGGTGAAGGGCGGGGGATCTTGGCTGTGGGACGCGGACGGTCGGCGCTACCTCGATTTCGTCCAGGGCTGGGCGGTGAACGCCTTTGGGCACTCGCCTCCGTTGTTGCGGCAGGCGCTGTCGGAGCAGGGCGACCGATTGGTCAATTCCAGCCCGGCATACCTCAACGATGCGCAGGTGAAGCTCTGTTGCGAGCTCGCCGAGGCCGCGGGTCTGGCGCAGGTGTTTTTGGCCTCGAGCGGGGCGGAGGCGAACGAGGGTGCGGTCAAGCTGGCGCGCAAGTGGGGCAAGCTTCATCGCGGCGGCGCCTTCGAGATCGTGACCACCACCGGTTCGTTCCATGGCCGCACGCTGGCGACGATGGCGGCCAGCGGAAAGTCAGGCTGGGATCAGCTGTTCATGCCGGGCATGCCGGGCTTCGTGAAGGTGGCCTATGGAGACGCAGGCGCGATCGAAGCGGCGGTGGGGCCGCAGACGGCCGCGGTCATGGTGGAACCGATTCAGGGAGAAGGGGGCGTGGTGGTGCCTCCGTCGGGTTACCTGCGGGAGCTTCGGCGGATCACGCAGGAGCGAGGCGTGTTGCTGATCTTCGACGAGATTCAGACTGGCATGGGGCGCACCGGGGATCTGTTCGGCTGGCAGGCAGAGGGCGTGCGTCCCGACGTGATGACTCTCGGCAAAGGGTTGGGGGCGGGCGTGCCACTGGCTGCTCTGCTCGCCAGTCGGGAGGCGAGCTGCTTTTCGCCGGGGGAGCAGGGAGGAACCTATTCCGGCACGGCGTTGATCTCGGCGGTCGGGCTGGCGGTGCTGGCGCGTGTGCGAACGCCGGAGCTTCTCGGCAGCGTGCGGGCGAGAGGCGGGGAGCTCGAGGCGGGGCTGCGGGCGCTGGCGGCGCGGTGGGGTTGCCCCGAGGTGCGGGGGCGCGGGTTGTTGTGGGCGTTGGTGCTGCCGCAGGCGTGGGGCGAGGCGATCGTGGCGCGCGCGCGGACTGACGAAGCGTTGCTGCTCAATGCGCCGCGGCCGCAGCTCTTGCGGTTCATGCCGGCGCTGACGGTGACCAGCGATGAGATCGCGACGATGCTGGCGCGCCTCGAAAGTGTGCTGGCCGCCGTGGCTCAGGGTTCGGAGACGCCGGCTGCCACCCAGGTCGGTCGCACACCGTGAGCCTCGGCATCGGCGAGCCGGCCCACGCCGCTTTCCACGAAGAGCGAGGGGATACCGAAGTCGCTGGCGCCTTTGATGTCGGTGACGATCTGATCGCCGACCATCAGGATGCGGGCACGTTCCTGCGTCGGTGAGACGCGCAGGCCAGCTTCGAAGATCGGTGAGTGCGGCTTGCCGAGGGGGACGAAGCGGTGGCGGCCGGAGGGGTCGCGCAGACGCAGGACACCCTCGATCATGACGGCGATGGCGCCGGAGGTGACGCCGTAGGAGCCAGGACCGCGCGGGAAGAGGAGGTCGGGGTTGGGCAGCACGAGGTGTGTCTCGTCGCCGCGATCGAGGCGCGCAAAGAGGGTCGTGACGGCGTCGTTCAGGGTCTCGAGGAAGTCGTAGCCGTCGTCGTCGGCGACCACGAGCACCTGGGCGGCAGGATCGTTGGCGGCGACGGGGACGCCACCGGCGCGTTCGACGTAGGCGACGGAATCGCGCGTGCCGAGCACGATGGTCGGGGCGCCGACGAGGCCGTGGCGAGCGAAGTGATCGGTGAGCAGCATGCCCGACGTGATGATCTGCTCGGGCTGCAAGGGGAGGCCGAAGCCGCGGTAACGGGCGAGCGAAGTCTCGACGGAGCGGGAAGCATCGTTCGACAGGATGAAGTGGGCGCGGCCGGCGTCGGTGAGGCGGCGGAGGAAATCGGCGGCGCCGGGCAGCGCGCCGCTGGAGCGGACGAGCACGCCGTAGGCATCGAGGAAAAAGACGTCGTAGCGTTCGATCAGCGCGGCGATGGTCGTGCGTTGCATTCGGGGCGGCTTCTACAACGAGCGGGCCGCCGGATTGCGAGCAAAAGCGCCGGGCGGGATCATCGGCGCGCGAGCTTGTGGAGATAGATGTGGCGGTCGTGGGCGCGAGGGACGAGACGGGCGACGAGCGGGGTGCCACGACCAAAGGCGGCGTCGCCGGCGGGGGCGACTTCGCGGACCACGAGACCGACGGCTTCGACGGTGTCGCCCTCTGCGACTGACTGCTCACGGACAGACGGGAGGCCGAAGAGCGGGCCACTGCGGTGATCGCCGCCCCTGCGGGCGAGCTCGGCAAGGTTGGGTGCGGGTATGCGGCGGGGGATGCCGGAGAGGCGGATCACCTGTGCGGAGATCTCGAGCAGCTCACCCGAGGGCAAGCGAATCGCGAGATCGCTGCCGCGCAGCTCGTCGGAGATGGTGCGGGGCTGGCCGGGGTGCTCCCGGTTCACGAAGATTGTGCGGGCGAATAGCACGGGGCTGGGCGACCCGGGGGTCTCGAAGCTGGGACCGCGGGCAACGAGCGTGCCGCGTACCCGCAGGGGCGTGAGCGTGTTTTCGGGGGGCAGGTGCCGCAGGGCGGGTCGCTGCGGGAGGCTCAGCCAATCGCCGAGCTCGGTGAAGCCGCGGCCGATCAGGCGACCGGCAAGAACCACGGTCTCGGCGAGCAGGGCCAAGGGGAGCATCTCGCTGGGTACGCGACCGGCGCGGGTGCGGAGCCGTCTTTCGACGACTCGACTTTGCATCGGGGTGCCGCGGCGGAGATCTTTGGGATCGTTCATCCGCGAGCCGAACCCGCAAGACCACGCGTGCGCGGCGAGTGGGATGGAGCGGCGGCCCGGCGCGGGCGGTGAACGCGCATGGCGCAAGCTTCCCATCCGGGGGGCGGGGATTCAACTTGGGGGGCGACGCATCGGGCGCACGAATGGCGCGGAGACCGGAGTCGCGCGGCGGTCAGCCGAGGGCAGCGGGGGTGACGCGCACGAGGAGCAGGGTTGCGTCGTCGGGGTGCAGCTGGGCGGCCATGCGCGCAAAGAGGCGCTGGCGGAGATCCGCCAAAGGAGCGGGGCGGTCGGTGGAGGTGATGATGTCGGCGAGATCGGCGGCCGACACGCAATCGGCAAAGCCGTCGGTCGAGAGCAGCAGAAGGTCGTCGGGTTCGACGGCGGCGCGTTCGTCCGGGCAACGCCAGGCGGTGACGCCGCCGAAGCCGAGGCCGGGGCCGCCGCGTTCAGCCAGGGGGATCACGCGGCCGTCGCGTCGAAAGAGGAGCGCGGCGGGATGGCCCGCACTGGCGACGGTCCAGGTTCGCTGGTGAAGGTCGAGCTCGACGGCGGTGGCGGTGACGAAACGGTCGGAG
>JANNNO010000572.1:0-15749 GCA_031398585.1 Myxococcales bacterium
CCTGTAGATCCACGATTGGACTGGACAGTAGGGAGACGGGGAGTAAATTTTCTGGATTGGTCACCGTCTACGCGCCGTTGGCGCTCCTGGTCGCCGCGATCACGGCGGTCACCGTCGATCAGGCTCTGCTCGTGAGCGGTGGCGCCGCCGTCGTCATGGGACTGGCCGCGCTGAGCCGGCGTCCCCGCATCCGGCGCGTGCGCATCCTCGTGCCTGGGCTACCGGCCGCCTTTGCCGGCTACCGGATCGCACAGATTTCGGATGTGCACTGCGGGCCCTTCACTCCGGCCGTGCGGGTCATGCGGTGGGTGGATCAGGTGAACCGCCTCGGCGCGGATCTCATCGCCGTCACCGGCGATCTCATTACTCGGGGGCCCGACTACGTCGACATCGTCTCGACTTGCCTCGGCCAGCTCCGCGCGCCCGATGGTGTCTTCGGATGTATGGGCAACCACGACTACTTCACCGACGGGGATGGTTTTGCGAAGGCGCTGCAACGAGAGGGCATGATCCTGCTCCGCAACGAGGGCCGCGTGCTCACCCGCGGCGGAGCGCATCTCTACCTGGCGGGCGTCGACGATACCTGGAGCCGTCGCCACGACTTGGCCAAGGCGCTGCAGGACCGTCCAGCGGGAGCTCCCATTGTTTTGCTGGCGCACGACCCCGTCCTGTTCCCGGCGGCGGCCGGCGCGGGGGTCGCGTTGACGCTGTCGGGGCATACCCACGGCGGGCAGCTCGCCTTTCCCATCGCACCTCGCCGACTCAACCTGGCCCGCTTCATCACACCCTTCACGGCCGGCTGCTACAAACTCGGTAGGGCGGCTCTTTACGTCAACCGAGGGCTCGGTACCACGGGACCACCCATTCGGCTCGGCGCGCGGCCCGAGATCACCGTATTGACCCTCGAGCCTGACCACGAGGAGCTGGCCGACCGTGTGGCTCATTACGCCGAGGACGTGATCCACGACGCGAGCCTGTCGAGCTGAGTCATTTCGTACAACATGGTGACAGTGGGCGTCTGCAAGAGGAAACAGCTGCTCCTCCTAGGGAACAATTCTCACCGAAAGCCCCCCTTTTCCAGTTCCGCAACCTGGCATTCACGATGCAAAAGAGGAGCTTGCCTCATGGAGCCCACGCGAATCCTCATCGCCGATGCTGACCGCGACAACCGCGCGGCCATGATGTGGTTCCTTCTCAGCCAGGGTTTCTGGGTGGAACCGGTCGCCAATGGGCTCGATGCGGCGACGTCCCTGGATGGCGAGCGTCCCGATTTGCTCATCACCGACCTGTACCTCCCCGTGGTCAATGGACGGCGGGTCATCGAACGGCTCCGCAGCATGCCCGGGTTGGCCCGCGTGCCGGTGCTCGCCATCGCGCTCGACCCCCCCTACGCCGCTTTACCGGCCGGGGTGGAGTTTTTGAAAAAGCCGTGCGATCCGCAGCTGCTACTGGCGGCTGTGGAACGGCTCCTAGGCGACGACGCGCGCAGGATCCCGGCGACGCGGGCGGCCCGGCCCGACCCGTTCGCCGCCGAGTCATCGTCGGCCGTCTTGTCCTGGCCGGTCCCGCGTCGCCGCGCTCACGGATAGTTGGGCGCGCTCAGCCTCCTGTGGCGGCGGCCGACGGCGTGATCGCCTCGACCTCAAAATAGAAGAACTGGCCGTCCCAGGGCTGCGGCACCAGGCTGGCCGGGACGCCTTCGACGACCGTCTTGTCGGCGTTGTTGATCATGCCGGACCCGGCTTCGTCGTCGGTCACGACGGACAGAGTGGCGCCCCCTTTGGCTTTGACGGTGACGACGTAGTCGATTTTGAAGGTGGTGTGGCTCGGTTGTAGCCGCCACCGAGGGCGTCGTCAGTGTCGCGATTGAGAAAGTAGTGTTGCGCTGGCTGCGAGATCACGAGCTGGTAGACGTTGTACGCCTGCCCGTTGTTCTTCTTGGACGGATCGGCCTGGCCTCCCGCGTAGAACCATTTGTTGGAGGGATCGGCGAGAGCACCGCCGGTGTAGCGGCGAGGCTCGACGAGACCGCGCACGCGCAGCTTTACGTCGTAGGTTGTGGCGGGGTCACCGGCCAGAACGACATCGAGCCGGCTGCGCTCCTGGTCGGAGGAGAGTTTGCAGCTGCGCGCGTCCTGCGCAGCTCCGCATTTGAGCTTGACGTGATAGCCGTGCAGCTTGCCTGCCGCTTCGATCGGCAGCGCGGTGGCCGTCGTGGCAGCCGCGCTCGCCGTTCCGGCAGCGCTGGCAGTGGCGGGCGCCGCGGCTTCCGGGGCGGGAGCGGGGCTCTGATGGGCACAGGCCGTCGCGAGCGAGGCGATGAAGAACAGGGATGGGGTGAGGGCATGCTTCATGCGGGGGAAATTAACCCGGCGCCGTTCCGTCGGAAACGTTCTCAATGGCTGGCAGCTGCTTGCGGGCCCGGTGCAGGCCAAGCGCGCCGCGTGCTACCGTCCCGCCGATGATCGGGTTGTTGCATCGGCCGTTGCCGCTGGCGTCTTCGAGCCGCGGGCTCCTTTGGGCTGGCCTCGCGCTGATGTCGGTGATGGGCTTCGTGACGGTGTCACCGCGGCTGGCGGCGGCTGCCTGTCCCCGAAGCGCGTCCATCAAGAAGACTCTCGCGCTGGCCGGGGACAACTGGCAGACCGCCTGTCATGAGGCCGGTGGCAAGCGCGTCCTGGCCGCTTTCGCGCCGCCGCTAGGGCAGGACATCGCGCCCGAGACGATCGTTGCTATCGACAAGGGTTCCGCCACCAAACCTTTGCGTTGGAAGCTCGGTGATTCCGACAAAGGCTTGCGAGCCATCACCACCGCAGCCGAGACCTGGAAGATGCGCCTGTCGCGGCCAAAGCTCGACAAGCGTCCTCCCACCGAGCGTGCCGACGAGACCGCCTGGATTCGTCTCGACCTCGTCGCCTCATGGGGCGGGAATCTCATCGTGAACCAGGAGATCGTGAGTTTCGCGCGGCTGCGGCAGGGCGAGCTCACTCACGTCTTTTCCGGCATCGGGTCGTCGGATGAAAATCGCTACGACATCTGCCTGGTGAAGTCCGTCGCGAGCTTCACTTTGGTGCCGGCCGAGAGCGCGACCAGCCCGCCGACATTGCTGCGCACGACCACCGTGAAGCTGAAAAAGGGTCCGGCGCCGGTGGAAGAGCCTCCCGCCGTGCAGGTCGAAAAGGAGTGTGTCGCGCCCGAGCAGACTACCGACCGCTTTCCCTTGCCCGCTCCCTAACACGGCTTCGTTGCCCTGGCTGCTACGCATCCCCGCGCTCGGCCCTGCGCAGTCGCTCCAGGCGCCGCACTTCGCCAGCGGGCAGGTTGCGGGTTGCCTCCCGCCAGGTGATCCCGGACATGGCGGCGGCGTGCTGCTCGGCGAAGCGGATCGTGAGTGCGGGTCGCCGTTTCACCGTCGTGCGCAGGACCCAGCCGATCGCCTTGCGAATGAAGAATTCGCGCTCGTCGAGCATCCCCGCGGCCAGGCGTGCGAAATGTTCGAAATCACCGGCGCCGGCCGCGAGGCCGTCGTGAAAGACGAGCAGCGCGGTTCTGCGCACCCAGAAATTCTTGTGGCGCGCCCACTGGTCGACGAGCCTTCCCAGGGAAGGCGTGCGCTCGAGAAGCGGTCCCGCCACCTTGATCGCGATCCAGTCCACGTGAGCCCACGTGTCGGCATCCTCGACGAGCTCGATCAGACGAGGGGCGTCGGTCCCATCGAGACGCCGTTGCCCAAGTTCGAGGATGGCGATGGCAACCGAGCGCAGCTCGTGCACCTTGGTTCGCCACAGAGCTGACGCAAGTGCGATCAGCCCGCGCGCGTCCAGATCCGAGCGGGCACGAAAATACGCCTTGGCGGTCCGGCGAACGATCGGAACGGGAACACCGAGAAATTCCAGCTCGCTCTTGAGGTACTTGGCGGCCCCCGCCGCGCGCACTGTGGAGCCATGACCGGCAAGTGTGGCTCGCAGCTCTTCCACCGCTGCGTCTATTCGCGATCGGGGCAAGGGCGCGGCCACGGTCAGGTCGTGGTCAGGATCGCGCCGCCTGGCACGGAAGCCGGCTTGCCAGGACGGGCCAGCTCGCGGACCGTGGCGATCAACAAGACCGGGTCCACCGGCTTGGAGAGGTGCTGTTGAAAGCCGGCAGCCAGCGTGCGCGAGCGATCCTCCTCGCTCGCGTAGCCGCTGAGCGCGGCGGCCCGTATGTCGCCCCCGGCACCGGGTGGCAAGGCGCGCAAGGATCGGATGAGGTCGAAGCCGTCTTGATCGGGCATGGCGAGATCGCTCAGCAACACGTCGGGGTGATTCGCCTCCACCAGAGAGAGGGCCTCCGCAGCGGAGCTGGCGGAATAGACCGTGGCCCCCGAGATCTCGAGCGCGTCGACCAGAGCGGTGCGGGCGTCTTCGTCGTTGTCGACGATGGCGACGCTGATGCCGGAGAGCTCGCCCTCGATCGATGGGCCAAGCCGCGAGGTCTTCTTGATCCGCAGGGGTGCCGGCTCTTCCGTCGGACGGGCCGGCACGAGAGCCGATAGCAAGGTCTCCTGCCC
This sequence comes from Myxococcales bacterium, assembly GCA_031398585.1. Taxonomy (GTDB): domain Bacteria; phylum Myxococcota_A; class Polyangia; order Fen-1088; family Fen-1088; genus JANNNO01. The sequence goes on from JANNNO010000572.1 coordinate 4,550, forward strand.
GAGCTGCAACAGCACGAACCGGTAGCTCACCATCAACACCGCGGCGGCCGGGATGGCCAGGAAGAGACCCGCCACGCCGGCCAAGTGCGATCCGCAGAGCAAGGTGAGGATGATGGCGAGGGGATGCAGCTTCATGCCGCTGGCGACGAGGCGCGGGTAGATGACGTAGTCCTGAACCAGGCGGAGGATCGCCAGGAAAAGCACCGTGACGCCCATCAGAGGCAGCGAGTGCAAGCTGGCGAGAAAGCCTGCCAGTACCGCAACGATGACCGGTCCGATGAGCGGCACGAACTCGAGCAGGCCGGCCAACACGCCCAGGAAGAGGGCATAGGGCACGCCGATGACCGTGAAACCCACGCCGCAGGTAAAGCCGATGATCACGCAGGCGATCAACTGCGCCCGGACATAGAGCGCGAGGGTGTGGTTGATCTCATCGATGTAGTCCCGGCCGCGCCAGCGGATGCGCCCCTCGGGCAAGAGGTGCAACGCAAACTTCTGGAAGGCGTCGGCGTCCTTGAGGAAAAAGAACGCGAGCACCGGGATGAGGATCAGCCAAGGGAGGTAGGCAATCCAACTCAGCACCGTCGTTACGGCGGCGCGCAGGCTTTCGCCGGCGACGTCGAAGGCACGTGAGGCACTCGCTTCGAACGCCTCCTTGAGCGGCGGTGGCAGGCGGTAGGCTCGGTAGGTGCGCGTCAAGTCCTGCACCTTGGCGCGGCTCGCCTCGACGTAGCCCGGCAGTCGACTACCTAGCTCACCGGCCTGCTCGCCGAATTTGGGCGCCAGCGCATAGACGGCGATCGTCAGGCTGCCAAAGAGGCTGGCATAGACCACGAGAACGGCCGCGGTTCGTCCCCAGATCTGCGAGCGGAGCGGAGCCACGCGTTGCACGACAGCCACCGCCGGGGACAGGACGTACGCGAAAAAGACCGCCAGGATGATGAGCGCAATGACCCCTGCCAAGGCGTAGACGAGCCAGAGCGCCAGCAAGACTGCCAGCACCGTCACGAGCACCCGCAGCACCGCCCGGATCTGAGTCGAGGCGGGCGCGGCAGCAAAGGAAGGTGGGTTCGGATCGCTTTCCGTCACGTTTTTCCTTCTATGGGGTCGACGCCATCCAGGTGCATGAGGGGGGGCGCTGTCAAGGCCCGGTCAAGTTCGCGCCGGGATTGACTTTGACACGTTGACGGGCCGCCCGAGCGCACCCACCTTGCGACTGTCGTGGCAACGGAAGGTTTCCCGGAATCGGTAGCGGCCCTGCGCGCCGAATTGCGGCGGTTGGAGGGGGAGTTGAAACGCGCGGACGCGGACGGGAATCGGCGTGCCTCATTGGCCATCATCGGTCAGATGATCGCCACGCAGAAGGAATTCATGAACCGCTGGCCGACCTCGCGTCGCGAGGAGAGCGTCGCATTCAGCTCTCCGACCTCGCCGGGGTCCGGGAAACGCTCTCTCCCATGACATCCCCATCCACCTCGTGTTCCACAGGCAAGGATCAACTGTTGGCGAAGGGGAACGACATGACGAACGAAAAGCAGACAGCAGTGGCACCGGCATCCGTGACGGTACCGGGCGCGGTGGCTCCGGCGTCGGCGCTCTCGACCCCGCAGCTGGTGACCGAGGCAGCGCGTGAGGCCATCAACCTGGTCAAAACCGAGATTGAGCTGGCCAAGGCCGAGCTCAAAGAAGATTTGAAGTCAGAGATCACGGCGGCCAAGGGGCTCAGCGTCGCCGCGATCTGCGCGCTAGGTACCTTCAATATGCTCCTGGTCGCAGCGGCTTTTGCTCTGGCCAACGTCGTGCCGGGATGGGCAGCGGCGTTGATCGTGGCGGCAGTCGTCGGGTTGCTTGGTGGCATCGCGGGAGCGGTCGGCTGGAAACACATCAAGTCGCCGTTGTCGCGTACACGCAAATCACTGGAGGAGGACGTCCGATGGGTGAAGGAACGAGCCGCATAGAAGAAGAAACACAAGATCCCGACCGCCTGATCGAGAAGGTCGCTGACACGCGCGCCCGGCTCGACACGTTGGTCGCGGAGCTGGATCAACGTCGTCACGTTCTGGTGGCCGCCAAACGCAAGTTCAAGGAGGAGCCGCTCTATGGTCTCCTGTCGGGGGCGCTGGTTCTCGGCGTCGTCAGTGGTCTGGTCGCGATGGGCGTGCAGCGACAACGTCGCAGCCAGCTGCTCTCCAATCGGGCCCGCAAGCGGTTCGTGCGTCTGGTGCACAAAGCCTTCGGCTGAATCGTTCGCGCTCGCCGATCATTCGCGCTAGCCGCTCACGAAGCGGCGAGCGGCCGAGACCGCGAGACCCCAAGCGACGCTGGTCAGTTCGTCTCCACCGATGAGCCGGTCGGCGCCGAAGCGCGCGGTCAGCATGCGGCGGACCGCTGGGACGAGGGACGACCCGCCCGTGGTGAAAACCCGGCTGACCGCTGACGCTGGAACTCCGGCCGTGGTCAAAACTTCCGCCGCCGCGGCGTCGATCTCCGTCACCTCTTCGACGATCCAATCGTCGAACGCCGCGCGCGCGACCTGCGACGACAGGCCAATCCCGGGTGACGCCGGTGTGCCGTCGAAGGAAAAACCAGCCGTCTCGGCGCGGGAGAGCGCGCGCTTCGTCGTCTCGATCGCCTGGTGCAGCGGCAATCCGAGCTCGTCCTCCACGATCCGAATGAGCCGTTCGATCGCCGCCGGAGCCTCGGCGCCGCGCTGAATCTTGTCGAGCAGCGCGGACGTCTTGGGCGACCGTAGAAACGACAGATGGTGCCAACGGCGCAGGTTCGTGTAGAGCCACGGCGGCACTGGCATCGAGCGATCGAATTCCGCCCGGTACTGACTGCCGCTGCCCAGCGACGGGGCGACCACTTCGTCGATGAGACGGGCATCGAAGCTGTCGCCCGCGAGCGCGACGCCGCTGGTGCCAAGGACCTCGGGCGCCTGATGGCGGGCGACGCGCATGAGGGAAAAGTCGCTGGTGCCGCCGCCGAAGTCGGCGATGAGGACGACCTCCTCGTGGTCGAGGGTAGCGGCGTAGCGATTGGCGGCCGCGACCGGCTCGGGTTCGAAGACGACCTCGTCGAAGCCCGCCAGCTCGAGCGCGGTCTGCATGCGCCCCAGCGCTCGCGCTTCGTCGGCGTCGGTCCGTGCCCCCCAGTAACGAACCGGCCGACCGACCACGGCACGCCGTCCGAGATCGACCGGCACAGCGGCGCGGATCTTCTGCAGATAGATCGCCACCAGATCTTCCACGCGGTAGCGCCGCCCCAGCGCTTGAGTCCCCGCGAACAGCTCGCTGGCGAGGTGGCTCTTGATCGACTGAACCAAACGACCCTGGCCCTCGCTGGCGGCGTACCGGTCGATCGCGGCGGCGCCGGCGCTGATCTCGACCTGGTTTGGCGCCGCCCCCTCTTCGAAATAGAGGATGGTTCGCCAGGTCGGGCTGGTCCCACCCCCGGCGTCCGGCAGCGGCAAGAGCTGTGCGTTCAAATCAGTGCCGGCGATGGCGACCGCGCTGTTGGTGGTGCCGAAATCGATGCCGACGCCGCGAGACATTCGAGGTGATTTAGCACCGGCGCTGTCACTTGTCGTCGTCGAAGGCGGCCACCAGTTTGCGAGGGGCTTTGAGCCGCCAGGCCTGTTCCAGTCGCAGACGGCATTCGGCAACGCGGAGCTGAGCGAGGCGCGCGAGCACCGCGGGGTAGCCGCGGTAGTGATCGGTGATGAAGTAGATGTCTGATCGGGCTTCGCAGAGCCACTGCTGCTCGTCGACCGAGCCGAGCAGGAAGACGACGTTCTTGGCGTCTTCCTTGAGTCGCACGAACGCCTTGCCCCTCACCTTGAGCGCGGGAGTGCGGAACCAGATGTCCTGCACCACCTCGGGTAACTGACAGCCGTGGCGGCACAGCTGCGCCCAGGTCATGCGGTCGCTCCCCGGCTGTCAAAACGCGTAGCCGACAGCGTAGCGGGCCGCGACCTGTCCCTGTCCCGCGACGAAGTGGGTGGGGCAATCGGCGGTGAGACAAGCGCTCTTGCCGATCGGCGTTCGGGAGTCATTGAAAGCGAGATCGTAACCGAGTCCTAGCAGCAGGGTGATCCCACTTTCACCGCGCCATTCGATCGCGGCCTCCCCGCGCGCGAAAAGCACCGTGCCGAAGGCGCCGCCGCTGATGACGCCAGGACCGATCCCCAGCGACAGGGCGAATGCCTGGTCCGCGCCGATCGGCAGCACACCCCGCAGAAGCCCGCGCCCGTGAATGCCGGTGCTCATCGAGACCTCGCGATCCTCACCTTGGCTGCGGGACAGGGCCGAGGCGGGAAGTCCCCAGCCGACCGTTGCATCGAGGGCCAGATGGCGGGACGGCGCATGTGAGAGGGTGAGGCCGAGCGAGGCGTAGCCGGGCAGGGGGGCTGGAGGTGTGAGGGCCAGTCCAAGCTCGGGCATGACGGCAGACGGGCGGCTGGCTCGGAGATTCGAGGGGTGCGCTTGCACGCGCCCGGCCAGCGACAGCAGCCAGACGATGACGACGGCGATGACGGAGAGCAGGCGGCGACTTAGGTAGCCACGTCGGCAGCCACGGAAGTACTGAAGACGGTCGGGGTTGATCATCGTGACGATGAGGAACCCGAGCGGGCGATTCTGCCGCCGCGCTCAGCACTCGTCATCGCCGCGAGTGGCGATGGCCCCGGTGCACGACCGACGGCTTACTGGAGTAAAGATCGGTGGGCCGCGAGGGGTGAGCCTCGAGGTGCAGGTGGTTGCGGTGAGCGGCGTTGTCGTCGGGACCGATGATCAGGTTGAACGATCGGTGTGCCGCAAGCTCGCACGCCAGCTGTCGCAACAGCCGACCGGCGGCCGAGGGCGGGCGTCCCACACAGCCTGCGACGCTGCCCGCGCTACGTCCCCGGCGTCCCCAGCTGCCGCCGTCGCGGGGGTAATCCCGCAGGACGTCGATCTTGCCGATCGTCGTCTCGAGCGCGTGCACGTCGATGGCCAGCGCGTTGGCGTGGGCCGACAACTTCGAGGTGCCGGCGACGTTGCGGTAGACGTAGGTCCCCGAGAACGAGAGGCCAGTCACCCCGAGATGGCGAAAGACGGGTGAGCCGTCGAGCAGCGCTTTTGCCAGCTCGCAGTCCATGATCGGAGGTCGTCCAGCGCGCGGGATGATGCGAACGCCTGCGATCGGCCCCGTGATCTCGATCGGCGTCTTCACGCCTTTGAGCGCACCGCTGGGACGAAAGGGCACGCCGGCACTTCGCAGGGAATCGAGGCAAGCGCGATCGGCCCCCGCGGGAGCGTTTGCGACGACGTCTGGCTCACGTCGCGCTGATGGGACGGGTTGTGGGCGAGGAATCGGAAATGTCTGTGGCGTGCGCGGGCTACCGGGGCGGCGTCGCGCGCCGGTCCAGCCATCGAGCACCTTGCGGATGCGATCCCGCGCCGCCTGCCGGAGCTCACCTTCGGCCGAACGGCCCCTGGGCCAGCCGGCTCGCACGTCCACGTCCACACCCCAGGTCTTTCCCTGCGCGCCTGCGTCACTCGGCTGTACGCAGAGCGCGGCGGCGGCGCCAAGGGTGGCCGCGGCCAGAGTGAAGCGGGGTGACGAGGGTGAGAACTTCTTCATGGCTTCCGAGGGACGCCCAATCGACACGCGGGCTTCATCGAGCAGGAAATTGTCGCGATGTCGGGGCCTTTGCTCTCCCTGACGCCCCCGGGACGAACACGTCAGGTCGCGTGGTTAGGTCAAAATCCGTATTTCTTGCGGGGGCTCCCAGCTACCAGCCCCTGGCTGCGCGTGACCGACGCTCCTGAGGCAAGATGGGTACGCTGGCGGAGGCTGGCCAGATGCTCACGACTCAGTTCTACGTCCTGTTCGATTCACGCCTCGGCGCCTGTGCGATCGCCTGGCAGGGCGATGCCATCACGCAGATCCGGCTTCCCGACGCCAGCCCCGCCGAGACCGAGGCCGTGCTCGAAGGTCTCCCCTCGCGCCGGCATCAGCGCGGACAGCCACCACCGTTCGTGCGAGACGCCGTGGCTCGCTTGCGCAAGCACCTGGCAGGGCGGCCGCAAGATTTGTCGAGCCTGCCGCTGGCTCTCGATCGCTTGCCGCTCGCGCGACAGAAGATCTATGCGGCCGCGCGCACCGTGGTCGCGGGCGAAACCGTCACCTACGAAGAGCTTGCGCGCAAAGCCGGCCTGCCTGGTGCCGCGCGGGCGGCGGGCGCAGCGATGGCGGCGAACCCCTTCTTGCTCGCCGTGCCCTGCCATCGCGTGCTCGGGGCCGGTGGGGCGCTGCACGGCTTCTCCGCGTTCGGAGGCGTGCTCACCAAGCGCGCCCTGCTCAAGCTCGAGGGCGTCGTCACGTCGGTGCCGCGCAGTCCGTTGCCGCGACGGCGACCCGACGGCCTGGAATACGACTGGGGCGCGGCGCTGCGAAGTTTGCGACGGCAGGATCCACCTCTGACGAAGCTCATCGGTCGGCTACGCGGCCAACGCATGGAGATCGGCGCCATGCAGGATCCTTTCGAATCGTTGTTTCGCGCCATCGTCTACCAGCAGCTATCGGGCAAGGCGGCTTCCACCATCCTCGGTCGGGTCCAGGCGCTCTTCGGCGGCGGACGGTTTCCCTCGCCCGACGAGCTGCTCGCCGCCGATCCCGTGCGGCTGCGCGGGGCCGGTCTCTCTGGGTCCAAGGAAAAGGCGCTGCGCGATCTCGCCAGCAAGGCGCTGGCCGGTGTGGTGCCCAGCCTTGCGCAGCTGCATCGTTTGCGCGACGAGGAGATCATCGAGCGGCTTACCTCGGTCTGGGGCGTCGGCAAGTGGAGCGTCGAGATGATGTTGATGTTTCGCCTCGGCCGTCCCGACGTCCTGCCGGTCGACGATCTCGGTGTGCGCAAGGGCTTCGGGATCTGCTTTGGCCTCGGGCGTCCCGGCACCGCCGCCGAGCTCACGGCCCACGCCGAGCGCTGGCGGCCCTACAGGGCAGTGGGCAGTTGGCTCATGTGGCGCGCCGTCGATATGAAGGATGGATGGAGATTGCCGCCGAAATGGGTCACTCGACGCGCCGCTGAGCCGACGCGCTTCTCTTTGCCGCAGGGGCGCGGCAGACTCGCCGCTCATGCCTAGCATCAGGAACGATTCGTTCGCCGTCCCGGAGGTCGTGGCCGTGGCACCAGTCATGCAACGACTGCTTGCCGAGATCGCCCAGGTCGCTCAGTCGAACACGACGGTGCTGCTGGTCGGTGAGACCGGTACGGGCAAAGAGGTCTTCGCGAAGACCATCCACGCGTCGTCCCGGCGGGCGAGCCGATCCTTTGTCCCGATCAACTGTGCGGCGCTGCCCGAATCGTTGATCGAAACGGAGCTCTTCGGCCATGCCCGGGGGGCCTTCACGGGATCGACAGGTGAAAAGGCCGGCCTCTTCGAAGAGGCTTCCGGCGGGACGCTCTTTCTCGACGAGGTCGGCGAGCTGCCGCTGGCCTCGCAGGCACGGCTGCTGCGGGCGCTGGAAGAGCGTCGCATTCGTCGCATCGGCGATAACCGCGAACGCGAGGTGGACGTCCGCGTGGTGGCCGCGACCAATCGTGACCTCGGCGTGATGGTCGAGGAGGGGCGCTTCCGCCGCGATCTTCTCTACCGATTGCAGGTGGTGCGCTTCGACTTGCCGCCGTTGCGCGAGCGCAAGGAGGACCTGCCGTTGCTGGCCAGCCGCTTGCTATCGAGCCTCTGCATGAAGCAGGAACGCACTTGTACACTGACCGAAGACGCGATCGAACGACTCTGTCTTTACGACTGGCCGGGCAACGTTCGTGAGCTTCGCAATTTCATCGAAGAGCTGCTGGCGCGCACGCCAGGCGAGGTGATCGATGGGCCGACCGTCGCGGCCCGTCTGCCGCGCACGGAGCCTCGCCCACGGTCAGGAAATCCGCTCGATCCCACTCGTGCCGCGGCGCCGACCAAGCTCTCCGGCGGCAAGACCCGCCACAGCCTGGGGCTCTGGCGATTCACACAGATCGACGGGGAAGAGGGCTCGTTTTACGTGCGGCCGGTTGTGGATCTCGAGAGTTTCGATGAAACCCGCGAGCTGCCCGATAGCGGGCAATTGCGCATAGGGCGCGATGGCGCGCAGGCCGAGCTGGTGCTGCCGACCGGAGAGGTCTCGCGGCTTCACCTCACGATCACGGTCGAGCAAGACGAGATCGCCGTCGAGGATCATGGCAGCCGCAACGGGACGTTCGTGGATGGCGAGCCGATCACGATCACGGCCCGGCGGGCGCTACCCCCGGGGTCCGTCCTGCGGCTGGGCAAAGAGTGGGTCGGACTGCTCGTGGACGTCCGATCAAACTTCGAGGACGTCCGCAGACGGTGTCGCTTGATCGCGGACTACGCCGCGGGGAGCGGGGCGAGCCGCATCGAGGTCAAAGCGTTCGAGCAGCTGATGGCCAGCGCCGGCCGCGACCGTCACGGCATCTCGTGCGTGGGCGACATCATGCGCCGGGGGGACGAGCCACCGGTCGAGGAGGGCATCACCGCCGCCACCCTCACCGCCGAGCAGATCCTGCGTGCCTGCGAGGCGTGCGGGGGCAACAAACGCGCGACCGCGCGGCGTCTCGGGATCAGCCAGACGACGCTCTACGAACGAATCAAGGCGTTCGGGCTCGAGAGCGCACCGTGCTGGACGTCCAGCCGCAAGAACCCGGCGAAGGCCTAGGCGCGGCGGACGTCCGGCGGCGGCCGTGATCGCGACGATGTGGACGGGATCACGTCGGTTCGCCGCGAAGGGAGGCGGGCACGCCGGTTGCTGAATCCCCCGGCATGAACAACCGATGCGCCTCCTCCCAGTCCGTTGCGTCCGACAACCACAGCGGATGTCTCGGATCCCGTCTCGCCCTCGCGGCCCTCGCAATGCTGGTTTTCGGTGGCAGTGCTGGAGCAGTGGCCGCCGCCCCGAAGGCTGCACCCGTCGCACCGGCCAAGGCCGCGCCGGCCGAGGTCTCGAACGAGGGGGGCGGGCGCCGGAAGCGGCAGGTCTCTCGGCCTGGGGCATCTTGCCTTGGCATGGGATGGGTGCCGGCGCCCGATTCATGATGCCGCTCGACATCGATCCGCTGATCACCGGGAGCAAAGTGCGCGATCGCTTCGCCCTCGAGTTTGGCGCCGACGTGCTGCATTTTTCCTACAGCTACTACCGCCACAACTACAGCTGGACTCAGGTGGCGCCCGTCGTCGGCATGATGTGGAACGTCTGGCTGAGCGACCGATTCGTCATCTACCCCAAGATCGAGCTCGGCTACGCGATGGGCTGGTTCTCGGGGTGGGACTCGCGCTGGGATGGGCGGCCGGGCTACGGCGGCGTCTCGGGCAACTTCACGGCGGGCCTCATGTACCGCATGAAGAACGACCTGACGTTGCGGGCCGAGGCTGGCTACGCCGGAATGAAGCTAGGCGTCGGATGGCTCTTCTGAGATTCGGCGTGTGATTGACGTTACGCCCAGGCAACTCGGCTGGGCGTTGGCCGAGAACTCGAGCACACAGCCACGGGCTGGCGGCCCCCGCCGCTGCCGTCGCCAAGGAGGATTTCGATGCCCACCATCACCGCCGCCAACCGTCGCCCTGATTTCGCCGCGCTCCCCGACGAGGAGTTCCTGGCCCCCGAGCGGGGCGTTACGGACCGAGGTTTTGCCGAAGACGGCGTTGCCGATCTCGGCGGGAGCAGCGACGCTCTTTGGGGCACGAAGCTGGCGGCGAGCCCGGGCAGGACCATCCGCAAGGATGACGTGGTGGATCGAGCCCTGGGGGAGCTCGAGGAGTTGGCCGCCGACCCTGACCGGTTCCACGCCCACATGAGCAAGTCGTTCGGTCCCGATTACGATCGTGAAGCCGCCGAAGCGATCCGCGGCAAGCTGCTGGCGGGGGACCGATCCTGGCTGCCTACGATCGAGCTGGCGAGTGCGGATGATCTGGGCGGCGCGCTCGGCGCTTACGACAAAGCGGGCGGCGCCATCTACCTGCAACGCGAGATGGTCTCGCCCAAGCGCGCCTCCGAGGTGTTGATCGAAGAGCTCGGCCACCACCTCGATCAGCTGCTGAACAAAGGCCGCGATTCGGCGGGCGACGAGGGCGAGATCTTTCGCCGCCTGGTGACGGGCGAGACCCTCTCGGATGCCACGTTGTCGGATCTGCGCAGCGAGAACGATCACGGCCGGATGACAATCGATGGCAAGACCGTCGAGGTCGAAAACTGGGGCTTTCCCAAGTGGTTGGGCGACTGGATCTGGGGTTCGAAGCCCGTGCAGGACACCCTGAAAGCAACCAAGGATCGGTTGCTCCAGGCGGTGGGTCAGCTGTCGGCGCAGCTCAACGCGGCCACCAAGGGATGGTTCGACGATCTCATTGCCAACGCCAAGGCTTACGGCGCGCAGATGCTCCAGAGCGCGGAGAAGATCGCGAACGGCTTCGTGAAGCTGTCGCGCGGGGACTTCGCTGGCGGTCTCGCCGACATCGGTGTCGCCATCCTCGACCAGAGCTTCTCGCAGTATCACGCGTTCGCACGGCTGACGATCGACACCGTCTCGGCGGTGCAGACGGCGGTCGGGCTCGAGCCGATCGGTCGCGGGCTGCGCCCCGACGAGGAGGAGCGGCTGCGCAAGATCTTCGGTGATTCGATCGACTACTCGGCCGTGACGGTCAAAGAGGGCAGCGCCGGGATCTTCGCCGGCGATCGCGCGCTCACGATGGGGAACACCATCTACATGAAGGACGACAAGTCCTTCGAGACGCTGGTGCACGAGATGACCCACGTCTGGCAGTTCCAGAACGGCGGCAACGACTACATGGCCAAGGCCGGGTGGGCTCAGCTATCAGGCTGGGCGCAGGGCGAGACCGGCTACGAATGGCGCAAAGACATCGATCGCGGTTGGGCGGCGCTCAACCCCGAGCAGCAGGCCAAGTTGATCGAAGACGGCGCCGCTCACTACGCCAAGGTCGACGAGTGGAACGGCAAGTGGCGGCCTACGAGGCCAAAGAGGCGGCGTTCCGACGAAAGTACGCCCTGTCGCATAGGGGCCCAGGTGGCGGTGACGGCGGTCTCGGCGGCGTGAGCGGTCCCAGCCTCGGCGGCGGCAGCTTCGGCCTCGACTTCAACCGACTCATGGAGCGACGCGCACTCGATGCTGAACGGGCCAAGCTGGAGAAGGAAA
>JANNNO010000577.1:0-18492 GCA_031398585.1 Myxococcales bacterium
CCGGTCGGGTCCGGCGCTTGCTAGATTGAGTGCGACAGGCGCCGCGATCGTGGCGAATCACAACGTTTGTGCAGGAGGGCTTCATGAACCGGGATCGCCATGTCGTGTTTGCGTCGCCGATGGCAGCCGTTTTGCTGCTTCTCGTCGGCGGTTGCGCGTCGGGTGACGACGCAGATCAGACCGCGACCGTCAAATTCGAGAGCTCGAATTGCAAGAGCCGCCCGCCGGCGGCCGGTGCGGCATTGGCCGCCACCTTGCCTGACAACGCGGCTCACGCCGGCCTTTCATGCGCGAGCTGGGAGACGGGTCCCAGCACCACGACCTTCCGGCTGAGCAACGTGGAGGGCGCGTGCGGCGCTGGCTATCAAGGACGTGCCTTCGTCGAGGAGGGGGGCAAGGCGATCACGCTCTCACTCACCAACCCGAGCGGAGCCATCGCGGCGTGCGGCTGGTGTCTCTATGACTTCGCGTTCGAGGTCCGGGGTGTGGCCGCGGAGGCGCCCCTCGTCGTGACAGTGGAAAGGAGCAACTCGGCGGTGCGGGGGGCAGAGGGCTCATCGCGATTCACGTTGGCTGCCGCTGGGCGGACGCAGGGCGTGACCTGCCGGTATGGCAACCGGTTTGCCATGGCCGACCACGGTCGCAAGACGGGCACAGGCGGAACCCGCAACATGCCGTGCGACCTGGTAGGCATGCCCGAACTAGCGGTCTGCGCGACCGGCCTTACCTGTCTTCCCGTGGACACCGCCGGCGAACATCGGATCTGTCTCGCCGGCTGCTCGACGGCGAGCGACTGCGGCGATGGTCAGCTGTACACGTGTGTCGCGAGCGCCTGTCGGCTCGTGGCGTCGGGGGAGTGAGCGGCGGCGGCCTCTTCGGCGGCGGTTGGTTCTGCCGTTGGCCCTCATGTGCACGGCGCAGGGGGCCGATGTGTGTAGGGCCATGACGTCCGGAAGAGGGAAGGGTGTAGTCGGAGGCGGCAGAGTCGGGATCCTGCTTGCCCTCATGGCGGCGGCGTTGCCAGCGGCCTGCACCGTCTCGAACCCGAATTTCGCGCGGTCCGATGGCAGCGGGCGATCGGACGGTGGCGCCGTCGATCTAGGGACCACGGGAGGTTTGGATCAGGCGCGAGACTCGACGGTTCCGCCCTCCGACCTCATGCCCGGGCGTGGCGACATGGCGCCAAAGCCGACCGATGTCACCGGGCAGGCCGAGGTCAGTGGCGGTGGCGGCGTAGGTGGTGGTGGTGGCGGTGGTGGCAGCGGTGGCGGTGGCGGTGGCGGTGGCGACGGGTCAGCGGACAGCGCGCCCGATGCGATCTCCGATGCGGCTCCCTACGGACCCGTGCCGCCGCACGCCTGCGGCACCGCCCAACCGGCACTCAACGCCATCGTCGGCGCGCGCGGGATCGCCATCGACGACGACGGCACGATCTACTTTTCGCGTGATGCGGGCGGCGTCGTCAGTGTTGGTCGTCTGGAGGTGGGAGGTCGGCTGACCACGAGCTGGCAGTCCTTGCCCGCGAATTCTCAGCCGCGTGTGATCCGAATCGATCGGAGGCGCCGGCGCCTGTACGTTGCCTTGACCGGCACCGATACCGTTGCGGCCTATGACCTCGTCAGCAACCAGCCTGCCTACGGCGCCAGCCAGATCCCCGGCGCGCATGGCCTTGCCGTGCACGAGGACGGCAGCGTCTACATCAGCGCTCGGGACGGCCACATCTACCGGCTCGTCGACAAACCCACCGTTCGGCGCGCGGTCGTCACGACCTTCGCGCTTTCGACTCCGGACACCGCGGAACGGCCACTCGGGATCGCGTTCGGCGCCGACGGTCGGCTCTGGGTCGGCACCAGCACCGGCCGCATCGTTCATTTGACTCTGCAAGACGGCCTGTTCGGGGCTCCGCAGCTATTTTCGCTGATCGGCGCGGCGGTTCAGGACCTCGCTTTCGACGTCAAAGGCGCCCTCTACATCGCCAGCTTCAACGGGTCCAGCGCTCGCGAGCTCACCCGCCTTTTGCCGTCGAGAATGGTCGATCCGCTGTTCGCTGTGACCGGCCTATTTAGCGGCCTGGCGTTTGGCCGCGGCGGATTTCCCTGCCAGGACCTCTACGTTTCGGACGTCAACACCGCGCTCAAGCGCTACACGGCGCCCGAGCGCGGGCTCGACATACCTTGAACCCGAAGCGGGATCAGCGGCAAGTGCATGACGATCCGAGACCGCCGCGGATGATCTTCATGTCGTTGTAGTGGATGGCCGCCTCGCCGGCGCCCGCGCGCTTGTTGCGATAAAAGCCCCACTTGGGACGGACGAAGTCGACGGTGGTGTCCCACATGTCGAAGTTGTCGTTGGCGTACGACATCACGACGGTGCCGTCGTCCTTCTTGAGCGTGAAGGCGAGTGAGCCCTGATCGGCGTATTTGATGGTCACGCTGGCGTTGATCCAGGTGCCCATGATGGTCGATAGCGGGATCGAACGGATGATGCCCATCTTCTCGGTGTCGACCTTCAGCTGTCCCTTGTCGGCCTCGAACGCCATGTAGGGCGCGACGCCGAGCGGTCCGTGCTGCTTGATCTGAAAGATGTCGCACCAGGTGGGGTTGGAGTTCATCACGTCGAGCTTGAACCGCCAGGTGTAGCTCATGACGTCGTTGCGCATGCCCTTGTAGATGGCGGGATTGGGCGGGTTCACCGTCACTTCGTTGCGCTGGCGCTGAGCGCCGCTCGACACGGTCTCTTCGGCGCCGTTCTCGTGCAAGACGAAGAGGAACGACGAGCCGGTGTCGGTGATGTATCCCGACGACGGGCCATCGATCGGCAGCAGGTTCTTCATCGCGAAGAGCTGATACGGGTTGCCGCCGCTCGCCTTGAGCTCGAGCACGGTGGTGCCTTCGGGGCCGACCGTCATCTGCGGCGCGCCCACCAGGCAGGTGTTGGCCGCGCAGCAGATCTGGCCGGTCATGCCGCAAGCCCCGGCGGCGGTGTCGGCGGGCGCCACCTCGCTGGTATTGGGAGCCGTCGCATCGACGGAAGAATCGGTCGTGGGGCCGGCATCGCCTGCGCCGCCGGTGCCGGGAGCGCCACCGGTGCTTCCGCCGGTGCCCGATCCCCCGGTGCCGGAGGCGCCGCCGGTCGTGACAGCGCCGCCGCTACCGCCCGTCGCGGTGGGGCTTCCGCCGCTGCCGCCCGTCGCGCTGCTGTTGCCGCCCGAGCCGCCGCGTCCGCTCTTGCCGCCGGTGCTTTCGCTGGCGGCACCCGGCGGTACGGGGTCTTTCGAACAGGCGACCAGCAGCGCGGCGCCGCACGCGAGTGCGAGCAGCGTCGTCGCGGAACATCGCCGTCGATCAAGCGGGCGGGTGGACCGACGCGACGAAAGTGTCAACGAAGTCGAAGGGAGAAGCGACATGGCGTGCCTCGCGATCCAGAGGAAGGGCCGATGCCTTCCAACAAGCCAGCGCACGCCGCGCTGGTCAATCCGCCGATCGGCGGGCAGACCTCGCCTCGCCGCTCCCTATGCGGTGCGAAGAGGTCTCAACGGCGCGAAAGCGCGATTCCAGGCGCGCGAGAGCGCTATTCCAGATACGGCTCGCTGGTGTCTTCTTCGCGCGGCTTGCACTCGGGATGCCGCATGATCACGCGCGCGCAGGTGTTCCAGCGGAGCAGGGCGTCCTCGTTGCCGGGCGGGCGTGCGGGGGTCTTGGAGGCGAGCTCGAACGAGGCCATCGCGCGACGGAACCACTCGTAGGCCATGCTCCCCGCAAAGAAGCCGCCCGACCGATGAATCGCCTTGGCCCGGCGCTCGCAGAGGATGCCCTCGTAGTAAGCGCGCTCGTAGGGGCCGAGATCGGCGATCACCTGCATGGCTTCGTCAAAGCAGCTCATGTCGTCGCCGAGCTGGTCCGACAGCGCGAGGATCAGCGTGGCGCGGGCCTGAGCCGCCGCAGATGCGGCCAGGGGACTCACGGCCAGCACGTCGAGACAGATGCTCTCGGCTTCCTGAGGCTCGCCGAGCAGACGGTAGCGTTGCGCTTTTTCCAGGGCCGCGTCCACGCCCTCGGCAGACAACCGCTTGAGCTCGAAGATCTCGCTCATGACCCACGCTCCTTCCTAGTTCGTCAGCCTCCGTTTTTCCTGCGACGTCAGCTTCCGCGGAACACGCGGAAGAGCCGCTTGACGGGATCGTAGAAGCGATCTGCGACCCGCTCTTTGAGGGGAATGATCGCGTTGTCGGTGATGGCGATGCTCTCGGGACAGACCTTCGTGCAGCACTTGGTGATGTTGCAGTACCCGATGCCGTGTTTGTTTTTCAGGTCGTCGACGCGGTCTTCGGCATCGAGCGGGTTCATCTCCAGCGCGGCGGCATAGACCAGGAAGCGCGGGCCGATGAACTCCTCCGTCTTGCCGTGGTCACGGATGACGTGACAGACGTCCTGACAGAGGAAGCATTCGATGCACTTGCGGAACTCCTGCACGCGATCGATGTCGGCCTGCTGCACGCGCCAGGTGCCATCGGGCGCGTCGGGCGCGCGGGTCTTCAGCGGTTTGATCGTCGGCTTGACCCGAAAGTTCCAGGAGACGTCGGTGACGAGGTCGCGCACCTTCGGGAACGCCTGCATCGGCGCGACCGTGACCGGTTCGGCGAGTGAGAGCTCCGACAACCGGGTCATGCACATCAGCTTCGGCATGCCGTTGATCTCGGCCGAGCACGAGCCGCACTTGCCGGCTTTGCAGTTCCAGCGAACCGCGAGGTCGTTGGCGCTGTCGGCCTGAATCTGATGAACGGCGTCCAGTACCACCATGCCTTCCGAGACCTCGGTGGTGTAGTCCTTGAAGTCGCCGCCCTGGGCGTCCCCGCGCCAGATGCGAAACGTCGCGCTCGGCATGCGTTGATCTCCCTACTTATTTTCTTCGATGATCTGCTGCAGGTCCGCGCGCAAGGGCTCGACCGGCTTGCGCACGACCTGCATCGCGCCTTCGGGGCCTTTGCGGCAGATCACATTGAATTTGCCGTACTCGGGGGACTTGTCAGGGAAGTCCTCGCGAAAGTGACCGCCCCGGCTCTCCTTGCGTTCGATGGCGGAGCGGGTGACCGCTTCGGAACAGGTGAGCAGGTTGTCGAGGTCCAGCGCCGTGTGCCAGCCGGGGTTGTATTCGCGATTGCCGCCGACGCCAACCTTGGCCGCGCGCTGCTTGAGTCCGGTGAGCGCTTCGAGCGCGGCGTGCATGTCCTTTTCGTTGCGGACGATGCCGACCTTGTCTTGCATCACGTCCTGCAGGGCGTACTGAACCTTGTAGGGGCCCTCGCCGGCCTCGCCGCGATCGAAGGGCGCCAGCAGGTAGCGAGACGCTGCCTGGATCTGGTCGTCTTTGATGGTCGTGGCGGGTGCTTGCTGCGCGTACTTGGCGGCGTGCTCGCCCGCACGTTTGCCGAAGACCAGGAGATCCGACAAGGAATTGCCGCCAAGGCGATTGGCCCCGTGCAGACCCGCGGCGACCTCGCCTGCTGCGAAGAGGCCGGGCACTGTCGACATCTGGGTGTCGCCGTCGACGCGCACGCCACCCATGATGTAGTGGGTGGTCGGGCCGACCTCCATCGGCTCCTTGGTGATGTCGAGATCCGCCAGCTGCTTGAACTGGTGGTACATGCTCGGCAGCTTCTTCTTGATGTGTTCTTCGCCGTTGGGGACGCGCGCTTTGATCCACGCGATGTCGAGGAACGCGCCGCCGTGAGGGCTGCCGCGGCCGTCGCGGACCTCGCGCATGATGCAACGGGCGACGTGATCACGCGTGAGCAGCTCGGGCGGGCGGCGTGCGTTCTTGTCGCCCTGGCAGTAGCGCCAGCCCTCCTCTTCGCTGTCTGCGGTCTGGCCGCGATAGTTCTCCGGGATGTCGTCGAACATGAAGCGACGGCCCTGGTTGTTGCGGAGCACACCGCCTTCGCCGCGCACGCCTTCGGTGACCAGAATGCCGCGCACGCTGGGCGGCCAAACCATCCCAGTCGGGTGGAACTGAACGAACTCCATGTCGAGCAGATCGGCGCCCGCGTGATAGGCGAGGCTGTGTCCGTCGCCGGTGTATTCCCAGCTGTTCGACGTGATCTTGTAGGCGCGTCCGATGCCACCCGTGGCGAGCACGACGGCCTTGGCGCGAAAGACGCGCAGGTAGCCGCGTTCGCGGTCGTAGCCAAAGGCGCCCGCGATTCGTCCGCCGTCCTTGAGGAGCGTGGAGATCGTGTGCTCCATGTAGACCTTGATCCCCTGGTGCACGCCGTGATCTTGCAGCGTGCGGATCATCTCGAGGCCGGTGCGATCACCGACGTGCGCCAGGCGCGGGTAGCGATGGCCGCCGAAGTTGCGCTGCAGGATCTTGCCGTCCTGGGTGCGATCGAAGACCGCGCCCCAGGCTTCCAGTTCGCGCGCACGCACCGGAGCCTCCTGCGCGTGTAGTTCGGCCATGCGCCAGTTGTTGACGTATTGACCGCCGCGCATGGTGTCGGCGAAGTGGACTTTCCAGGAGTCTCGATCATCGACGTTGGCAAGTGCTGCTGCGAGCCCGCCTTCGGCCATCACGGTGTGAGCCTTGCCGAGCAGCGATTTGCAGATGAGGCCGACCGACAGCCCGGCGGCGGAGGCTTCGATGGTGGCCCGCAGACCGGCACCGCCGGCGCCGATCACGATCACGTCGTGTTCATGTGTTTGCAGCGTCGTCATCAGAGAATCCTCGTGTCCGACCAGATGCCCATGGAAAGCAGACGAACGTAGACGTCAGAGAAGGCGACACCGAAGAGGCTGAGCCAAGCCCAGCGCATGTGGTGTTTGTTGCACCAGGTGACGCAGTCGTAGCTCTTCTTGCGCACCGGCTTGTCGGACAGAACGTCGAAGACGCCGCCCACCAGATGGCGAAGTGAGTGGCAGCCAAAGGTGTAACCGCCCAGCAAGACGACGTTCAACGTGAGCACCAGTGTGCCCGCGCCGATGCCGAACTCTTGCCCGCCGCGCCCGTCGTCGAACCACATCGCCTTCCAGGCGTCGTGCGCGAGGAAGATGAGAAAGACGAGCGCCACGTAGAGGAAGTAGCGATGAACGTTTTGAACGATGAGCGGCAGCTTCTGCTCGCCCCGGTATTCGTGACGAGGTTCACCCACGGCGCAGGCAGGCGGATCCGCCCAGAACGCTTTGTAGTAGGCGCCGCGGTAGTAGTAGCAAGTGAGGCGAAAGCCGGCGGGGAAGGGGAGGATGAGGAGCGCGGGCGAAAACGGCAGCCACGCCGGCATCCAATCCGGCTTGGGCCCGAACATCGCGTGGGGCGATGAGCCCCAGATCTCGGGCGAGTAGAAGGGCGACAGGTAGTTGCCGAAGGTGTAGTGCGCGTTCTGAAAAGCGGCCCAGGTCGCGTAGATCAGAAACGAGCTCAGGATCACGAACACGATCAGCGGTTGGATCCACCAAGCATCGCGTCGCAGAGACTGCCCAAACCGCAGACGACTCACCGGCACATCGACGTTCGCCATCAAGCTCCTCCAGGCGCAACTCGGTCGCGGACCGCGGCAGAATACACATCCCTCTGGAAAGGAGCAGCCCTGGTGCGAGGCAAGCTTCCCCTGACAGTACTTGCCCTTGGTTGCGGCGCGCCAGCTGAGCAAGCCTTCGCGCTACAAATGCTTGGTGCCCGCAATCATTGTCGATGACAGCGTCGATGACAGCGAGCTCGGTCGTGGTGAAGACCAGTCGGTCGCGTCACTTCGCTCGGGGGATCATGCGAAGGCGGGCAGGGGGCCTTTGCAGACGGCGGGGTTGCCGAACGTGGTGATGGGCGTGGGGAGGAAGAGGTTGGCGAGGGAGACGTAGGCGTCGCTGATGCAGCGCTGGCCCTCGGCGTATTTCAGGTAGCGGCCGCCGCGCAGGCCGCTCGCCTTGCCGGCCACCATGATGAGCGGATGGCTGTCGTGGCCGCGGTGGTGAGCGCCCCCGCAGGTGTTGATGAAGACAATGACGCTGTTGTCGAGCATCGTCCCGTTGCCTTCGGGAGTCTTGGCCAGCAGGTCTGCGAGCCGGGCCATCTTGCTGAACCAGTAGACGACGATCTTCTGCAGGATCGTGTTGTCGTTCGCGTGGTGATCGTCGTGATGATTCTTGGGATCGCCCAGCCAGCTGTACTTGACGTGCGGGCCTTCCATGCCTTCGATGGCGATGTGGCTCACGCGCGTGAGGCCGCACATGTGCGCGGCGTGAGTGACATCGATGTGCTGGTCGAGGACCTCCGGATCGAGGCCCTCGTCGAGGGCGCCGCGGGCGACCGGCAGTGCCGGGGCACCCACCGTGGCGCAGCCCGCCTGGACCGTGGTGCGCTTGGCGGCTTCCTTCTCCACCACGGCCAGCGATTCCAGGTACTGGTCCAGTTTGTTCCGTTCGGGCCCGCCGAGACGCATCTTCATGCGCGTCACGTCCTCGGCGATGAGATCGAGGAAGCTGCGGTTCTTGCCCAGGCTGGCTTCGAAGGAATCGGCGGCAGCGCCCATCATGCCGCCCGGCATGGCACCGGGCATGCGCGCTCCGAACCACTCGCGAAATGCGACGGCAGGGCTGCCAAAGGCGGGGAAGGGCTGGCCGGGGCCGTCAGCGCTGGTGCACAGGGCCCGCTCGGCCGAGCCGCCGGTGCGAAACTGCGTGCACCCGACGGCCGTCGACGAGAAGGGATCGCCAGCTCCGATCTGCTTGGCGATGAAGCGATCGATCGAGATGCCACCGGGACCGCCGCGCGCCTGCGCAGCCCCGCGGTCGGGACTCTCCATCACGGTGAGGGTCGCCATCTGGTTGCCGTGCAGCGCTTTGCTGTAGGGATTGAAGAACTTGCTCGCAATGACGAGGTTGGACTTGTAGGGCGCCAGTGGCGCGTACGACGCCGACAGATCGAAGTCCGTCTCGCTGCGCGCGGTGCAGGTGGTGTGGCGTTCGAGCAGGCCGTTGGCGGCCGTGAAGAGGAACAGGTGCTTGCGCGATGCCTGTCCCTGCGCCTCGGCCAGCAAGGGCCGGAAGATTCCGCCCAGCAGGTGCGCGCCCGCGCCGAGGCCGAGGCCCCCCAAGAAATTGCGACGTCCGATGATGTGCATGTGGCGCTCCGGGAACTACTGGCGTGCGAAGAAGGTCTCGTCGGTCGTGAGGGCGACCGCCAGATCGATGATGTTGCCGTCGCTTTTTCCGAATGCCGTGCTTAAGCGATCGAGGGCGCATTGGTCGCGGCCGCCCTCGTCGGGCGATCGGCCGTGCGCATAACGAAACGCCGTGGCGACGAAGCAGCGTGAGACCTCGGGAGCCGCCGCCAGGATCTTCATCAACGCCACGGCGTCGTCGAAGTTGCGTCGTCCGCCGCCGAGGGTGATGGTGCCTGCGGTTTCGATCGTCTTGCCGACGTCCATCGTGCGGTAGCGGCCGACCCCGTCATAAGTCTCGAACGACAGGCCGATGGGGTCCATGAGATCGTGGCAGCCCGCACAGGTGACGTCGGCCGAATGCGTGGCGAGGCGCTCGCGCTGCGTCCGCTTGCCATCGGGCTGTGGCGGTACCGCATTCACCGTCGCGGGCGGATCCGGAACCTTCTCGCACAGTAGGTGCTCGCGCAAAAAGAGCCCGCGGCGGACTGGCGCGGTATCGTCGTCATCGGCCTTGGCCGCAAGCCACGCCGCCTGGGTGAAGAGACCCGCGCGTTGCCCTGAGGGGAAGCTCACCTTCGCAAAGCCGGCGCCGGCGGGGGCGGCAACGCCGTAGTAGCTGGCCAGCTTGCTGTCGAGGAGCGAGTACTCGGCGGTCAACAGCGTGGAGAGCTTGCCGCCGTCCTGCCACAGCACATGGCGCACGAAACGCTCCGACTCGTCGGCCAGCGCGCCCGCGATCCCATCGGTCCAGGCGGGATAGACCATGACGTCCTTGCGTGAGGCGCGCACGAGGTCGAGGCTGAGGCTCTCACGCAAAAATCGCATCAGCCCGGGCGCACTCTCGGCGCTTGTCGCGAGCCTGCGGGTCTGAGCCGCGACACCCTCCGGTTTGTCGAGCGCTCCCGAACGCGCGGCCGCCAGCAGCTGGGCATCGGGCGGCCCATCGCCGAGGAAGAACGAGAGCGCGGAGGCCTTCTCGAATGCGGTCAAGCTCACCGCGCCGGCCTGACTGCCGTCCGGTCCGAGCTCGGTCCGGTAGAGGAAGTTTGGCGACGAGAAGAGATAGAGGAAGAACTGCTGCACGCCGGTTCGTAGATCGGCACCCGCGATCTGTCGCGACACGAAGCCCGTGATCGAGGTGATCTCGGCGTCGCTCAGATCGCGGCGGAACGCACGAGGGGCATACGTCGTCACCAGCGTGCGCACGCAAGCGGCATCCTTGGCACCCGCGGGCAGGCAAGGCACGAGGCTCTCGGGCGCGGCGCCAACCTCGTTCGCGATCTCGAACGAGGTCTTCAAGATCTGGGTGACGTGGGGGCCGGTCATCGACAGCGCGTCCGCACGGTTGGAAAAGCCGCCAGGATCGCCGAGGCTGGCGGCGATCCGATCACCGGCGCCGACGAGCTTGGCGCGTCCCGGGAAGACCGCCTCGATCGCGCGCCCGTACTGGACCGGGGTCAACTTCCAGATCCGCCGCGGCGGCAACGCGCAGGCGCCAGCCGGGGTGGGCGGCGTCGTCGTGGTGGGCGGGGCCCCGGTTCCTGGGGTCGGGTTGGTGCCGCCGGGAGCCTGCCCGCCGCCTCCCACGACCGGGGGGCTGCCCATCGCCCCACCGGTGGGGACCGACGTCTTGCCTTCTTCGATCGAGCCGGAACAAGCCAGGCCAGGCAGAGCCAGGACCAGCGTGAAGGCCGCGAGCGACCGCGGTAGAGGAGAAGTCACACTGGAAAGTGAATCCAGCGCGGCGAACCAGTCGGAAAAGCCTCGGCCTGGCATGAATTCCCTCGGCTAGCAGAACGTTGCGACCGCCACGGACTCCCGAAGACGCCACCCCCACGGTGCATTGCCGCGCCTAGCCCGTTTTGTTCACCTGGCCTCGGCTTTTTCGTAAAGGGAAGGACGCTCCGATTTCCCCGGTCGATCGGTCAGCCGCACTCCGTCTGGCCGCCACTCGGTAAAAGCTGCTGCAGCCGAGGCTCAGGCGGCGCTTGTGATGAACGACTCGCTCCGCCTCGCATCACTTCGCCTGACATGCCCGTGGATGCTGCCCTCCGATTTTCGCTGACTGCGCTGGCCCTCTGCGGTGCGCTGGCTTGTCTACCGCCCGACCCGACCGCGGGTAGCGAGCCTCCGCGAAACGGAGGCGCAGGCGGCGTCACCGCGTCGGGCGGCCAGGGCAGTGCCAGCAGCGCTTCGGGCGGTAGTGGCGGCAACGCAGCTGCTGGCGGTAGTGGCGGCACCAACGGCGGATCCGGGGGCAACACCGGCGGCTCGCCAGCCAGCGGAGGCTCGGGCGGCGGTACCGCAACCGGAGGCGCCGGCGCCGATACGTCGATCGATCCCGGACCGGGCGGCGCATCCGACGCGTCTGCGGAGACCGCGCCGGTCCCGGGAGCGCCCAGCGCCGGCTGCGGAAAGACCAATCCTGGGGGCACCTTCATGATCATGGCTGGCAGCGCCCAGACGCCCTACCGCGTGGTGCTGCCGGCCGCTTACGACCCCAAGAAGCCATATCCGCTGGTCTTCTATCTGCACGGCCGCGGCAACGGCATCGAAGGGCAGGGCAACCTCAACCGCGACGTCGCAATGGCCAACCTCGGCATCGTCGTCTACCCGAAGTCCTTCGGCGGCAGCGGCTGGGAAGTGCCCGGGCGGGATCGTCCCGAAGAGAACCTCGCTCTGCTGCGTGCGCTGATCAAACACATGAGCGAGCAGTTCTGCGTCGACACCAAGAAGGTCATCATGACCGGCTTTAGCTCGGGTTGCTGGTTCGCGAGCCGCCTGGCCTGCACGATGAAGGACGAGCTGGCCGGTGTCGTCGCCGCCGCCTGTGGCCTGGATCCGATGGGCAAGTGCCCGGACCGCAAGCCGCTCACTTACATCATCGGCCGCGGCGACAACGCGTTCGGTGGCGCCCCCGCGGCCGCCGACTTCTATCGCATGCGCAACGGCTGCCAGATGGCCAGCAAGCCAGCGTCCACCTCACCTTGCCAGCAGTACGACGGTTGCAGCGTTCCCACCACGTACTGCCCGCACCCGGGGGGGCATCAGTGGCCTGCCTTCGCTTCGAAATCCGTGCTCGAGATGCTCTCGGGTCTGTGACGTCAGGCGGAGGATGCATGCCCAGCCCGACTCGATCGCCGCCGCGGAGTCACCAATCGTACGGCGTACGCCGCCAGTGCCGGGTCGGTTTCGATCAGCCGATCCAACCTCTTTTGCAGGCGCTGCAAGCGTCGTCGCACCGTACTGACCGATTGGTTGGTGAGCGCCGCGATCTCGCTCTGTTCCAGCCCCTGGATCTGGCGCATCACGAACAGATCGCGATCCTGGTCGCGCAGGCGTCCGAGAAAAGCGTAGAGCCGCCCCATCGCCTCGCGCGCTTCGTGATCGGGGCTGGTGCTTCGCGGGCGAATCAAGCCTTGGCCCGGCACCAGCACCTGCCGACCGCGTACGCGACGGCGGCGAATCTCTTCGAGCGCGAGCCGGGCCGCGATGCCCGCCACGAAAGGGCGAATGGCATCGGCTTTGCGCAGCCCGCGCACGCTTCGCGAGAACTGCACGAACGCTTCCTGGCTGAGGTCACGGACCTCCTCGTCCGGGCCGAGCATCTTGCGGAGCACTTGCCTCACCAGCGGACGAAAGCGACGCCACGCGGGACCAAGGGCATCCTCGGGCTGGGTCATCAGACGTTCGGCGAATGCGGCGTCCGTGGCCGCGCGGGCCGAGGCCGGCGTGGGCCTTTCCATGGCGATATCCCGAACAGTGACGAGTCGCTCGTCGCCGTCACATCTGGTTTTTACACGTCGTACGGAACGCGAGCAAAAGCGCGCGTTTAGCAATTCGAGTCGTGACGTCCGGTCCGATCTCTCACTGATCTCTAATCGCAGCGCCGTCGCGTTTTCGCGGGCCCGGCCCTTCACCAACGGAGTCAAGATGTACAGAAGCTTCAGGGTGCTGCCGACGGGCATGCTCGCGATCGGCGTCGTGTCGCTCGCCATCGGGTGTTCGGGAACCATCGGCGACGCCGCCTCGGAAGGTCCAGAAAATGGCCCGGGATCGCCCGGTCCTGGCGTCGGCCAGCCCGCCACGCCGCCGGTCGGAGGTGGCGCGCCCGCGGTTTCCGATGCTCCTACCACTTGCGGTCCCAAGGAGATCGGCGTCTCGCCGATGCACCGACTGACCCGCCACGAGTACGACAACACCATCCGCGATCTGATCGGTGAGTCCCTAGACATCGCGCGCGAGTTCACCGAGGACGAGCGAGCCGGCGAATTTTCGGGAAACTTCCACACGCCGATCTCCGAGCTGCAGCTTGGGCAGTACGCCACGGCGGCCGCGGCGGTGGCCGAACGTTCCAAGGCGCTGCTGGGCAAGCTGGTCCCTTGTGATCCAGCGACCGGCAACGTCAGCTGCGCCGAGTCCTTCATCCGGCAGTTCGGCCGTAGAGCTCATCGCCGCCCGCTCGACGACGGAGAGGTGGCCCGCTATCGCCAGCTCTACGAGCTCGGCAGCACTGGCGCCGGCTTTCCCAACGGCATCAAGCTCGTGATCGAGGCGATGTTGCAGTCGCCGCATTTCCTCTATCTGGTCGAAGGACCAGGGCCGCTCACCCAGCATCAGCTGGCGGCGCGCCTGTCGTACTTTCTCTGGAAGGGCCCCCCCGACAACGCGCTCGCTGGTGCCGCCGACGCCGGCAAGCTCGGCAACCTCGAGGGCTTTCGCAGCGAGGCCCGCCGCCTGATGGCGGATCCACGCGCGCAGCACATGATCGCTGATTTTCACACGCAGTGGCTCGGCCTCGAGAAGATGGCCAAGCTGCCCAAGGACCCGACCCTCTATCCGGGGTTCGATAGCCTGCGCGTCGCCATGGCGGAGGAGACCACCCGCTTCGTCGGCGAGGTGATGAAGGAGGACGGCAAGCTTTCGACGCTGCTCACCGCGGGCTTCTCGGTGGTGAACGGACCGCTCGCCACGCTCTACGGCAAGACCGGCGGCGCCGACTGGAAGCGGATCGAGCTCGACCGCACCCAACGCGCCGGTCTGCTCACCCAGGGCAGCTTCCTCGCGATGCATGGCGCGCTCGACGGCAGCTCGCCAATTCGTCGCGGCCTCGCGGTCAGAGAGCGCTTTCTCTGCGCCGAGGTTCCGCCGCCACCTCCCGGCGCCGATCAGAACGTGCCCGAGTCCGAGCCGAGCAAGACGACGCGGCAGCGATTCGACAATCATCGCACGGTTGCCAGCTGCGCCGCTTGCCACGTCCTCATGGACCCAATCGGCTACGGCTTCGAGACGTACGACGGCATCGGCCGCTTTCGCACCACCGAGAACGGCGTCAAGGTCGATGATTCAGGCTCCTTCGCCGGCACCGACGTGGACGGGCCCTTCCAGGGCGCGCGCGGGTTGGCCGACAAGCTTGCCACCAGCTCGCAGATGCAGGCTTGTGTGACCACGCAGTGGTTTCGCTACGCCTTCGGGCGGTTGGAGACCAGGGCCGACGACTGCGTGATCAAAACCCTCAGCAAACGCTTTGCCGATTCGGGCCATCGTGTTCCCGATCTGTTGCTCGCCATCGTCGAGAGCGACGCCTTCCGCACCCACCGAGGCGAGGAGTAGTTCCATGTTCACGCCGAAGGCCAAGTTCGTCCCCCATCTGACCGAGAGCCCGCGTCTGCCGATCTCGCGGCGAACGCTCTTCCGAGCCAGCATGAGTGGAGCGGCCACCGCTGCCCTCTCTGCCTTTCTGCCCGTCAGCCAGCGGCGCGCTGAAGCGGCAGCTCTGCCCAAACGACTGTTGCTCGTCTACTGGAGCGGCGGCTCGGCCATCAGCCAGGATTGGCCGATCGGTGGCGAGACCGACTTCACCTTGCCACCGCTCGTGTCGTCGCTGGATCCCTTCAAGAAGAAGATGATCGTCTTCAAGAACCTCCGTCGCGGCATGGACGGATCCCAGGGCGCCCACCAGGGCGGCACCGGCGGTGTCTGGAGCGGCGCTCGCATGGTGGCCAAGACGGGGCCAGGCCCCTGGGCCACCCTGCCGTCGATCAACAACGTGATCGTCAACAAGGTGCCGCAGCCGGTGCCGTTTCCGACTTTCGATCTCGACGTCATGTCGGAGGACCAGAACAACCTACGGTCGAAGACCCTCTTCGACCTCAAGGGCAACCCGATCGGCGGCGAGCAAGACCCCAGTCGCGCCTTCGATCGCGTCTTCACCGACGGCGTGACCGCGCCGACGACCGATCCGAAGTTGGCCGAACGGTTGCGCGCGGAACGCAAGAGCGTGCTCGACATCGTCAGCCACGACCTCAAGAGCATCCAGGCCCGCATGGGCGGCCAGGACAGGCAAAAGGTCGAGCAGCACCTGGCTCACCTGCGCTCCATCGAGCAGCGCATAACCGCGGGCACGGGGGCCTCTTCAGGTGCGATCTTCATGCCGCCTTCGCGCACGGATTTCCCCAAGATCGATTTTCTTGCCAACGACAACTATCCCCGCATCGGCAAGATGCACATCGATCTCGCTGTCGCTGCACTGGCTTCGGATCGCAGTCGCATGGTCACGCTGCAGTTCTCGCAAGGCAACGGCGACATCATCTACAACTGGCTCGGCGTCAAGGGCGAGCACCACGCCCTCACCCACCAGGGCACCACGACGCCGTCGCTCGACAAGATCAACGAGTTCCACTTCCAGCAGTTCGCCTACCTGCTCGGCAAATTGGACGCCATTCGCGAGGGCGATGCCACGCTGCTCGACAACACCGCCGTGGTCTTCGCCAACGAGGCGCACGATGGTCACAGCCACTCGCCGGATCCGTCGCAGGCTTTCATGGTCGGCAGTGGCGGCGGCCACTTCAAGACCGGCCGCCACATCGTCTACCCACCCAAGAGCTCTGGCAGCAGCGGTCGGACTGCCACCCCGAACCATTCGCAGCTGCTGGTCAGTCTCTGCCAGTACATGGGGGCGGAGGTCACGCAGGTCAGCGATCCGAGCATCGGGCCGGGGGGCACGCTTCCCTTGCTTCGCTGAGCATCGGGCCCAGCGGTGCATCGACACCGATGACCCGGCGGGTCAGCTTGCGCCTTCCTGCTAGGGCCTGATCACATGGCCAGGGGGTGCGGCTGCTGCCAGCGAGTAGACTCGCCTCGGTCGTGGTCAACCGGGTGGTCTGCCGACATCACGTCTCCAGCCAGCGGCGGGGTGCCGGACGGGCTCTGCGGGCCTACCTGGTGATCGCCGCCCTGTCGTCCGCGTCGACTGCCCGCGCACTGGCTCCTGACAAACCTCCCACCGACTGTCGCATCGATGTCTGGTCGAACCGCGACGGCTTGCCTGGCGCCTGGGTGAGGGGGCTCGTGCAGGGGCCACAGGGGCATCTCTGGATCGGAACTTACGGTGGCGTCGCCCGCTATGACGGCTCTCGGGTTCGCCGCGTGCCCGAAGGCGGACCCCCGATCGACGTGTCGGGAGTGGCCGGCGCCGCCGACGGAACCATCGTCATCGCGTCAGGGCGGGACCTGCTCTGCGTGCAGGGCTCCGGCTTGGTGTCGTGCGCGCCCAGCAGCGAGCTCGCCGAGGACGAGCGCATCTCGGCCATCTCGACCGGCGCCGATGGCCACGTCTGGATCGGCACCAACCACCGGGTGTTGCGGCTGGTAAAGGATCGGCTCCTGCCGCATCGTCCGGAGCTGGCGTTGCCCTTCGACCGGGTGACCGTGCTTCATCGGGATCGCAGCGGCCGCCTCTGGGTGGGCGGTCCCACCGGCCTCGTCGTCGACGACGGAAAGGGCTACCGGCTGGTGCAGGGCAGGGGCACGGTCGGGGCGGGACTTGGTTCGGCCATCTTGATGGGTGCGGGTCTCGGCTCACCGTTGGGGACGGGGGCACCGGCGGCCGCAGCGGTTCACGCGATTCACGAAACCGCGGCTGGGCATCTCTGGATCTTGACCGATCATCAGCTGCTCAGGTTCGAAGCCGGTGAACTCGTTGCCTGGTACAACGAAGCCCGGGCCTTCCGAGGGGTGAACTCTCGCATGGTCGAGGATCGCGACGGGAACCTCTGGATCACGACCGCCGGAGGGCTGATTCGTTTGCGAGCCGGTCAATTCCAGACCTTCGGCCAGAAGGACGGCCTGCCCGACGACGACGTCACCGCGATCCTCGAAGATCGCGAGGGCAGCCTCTGGGTCGGCACGCGAAATGGACTCGCTCAGCTCTCGGATCGAACGCTGGCCACGCAGGTCGGGCCCCCCGGTCTGCGCGACCAGCCGGTCGAGGCGGTGGCCGAGTCCTCCGACGGCACCTTCTGGTTCGGCAGCTACCGCGGGTTGACCCGCTGGAAGTACGGCGTCGAGCGCCTCTACACCCAGGATGACGGTCTGCCCATCAATCAGGTCTACGCGCTGGCGCCGGGCGAGGGCGATGAGCTGTTCATCGGCACCCGGTTCGGCCTCGTCCGCTGGCGCCACGGCCGGATCGAACCGACGGTCCTCCATCCCGAGCGGATCATGACGCTGCTGCGGGAGCCGGCAGGGCGCCTCTGGATCGGAACTGCCGAAGGGGTCTTCCGCAGGGACGGCGACCAGACGACGCCGATCGTGACGGAGGGCTTTGTTCCGGGACAAATTCGCGGGATCGAACTCGATCCTGCGGGCGGGATCTGGGTCAGCGGCAGCGGCGGCCTTGGCCGTGTGCAGGGCGATCGGCTGCGGCCCGCCGTGCCCGACGGCAGTCCCGGCGCGCGGGCGGGCAGGGGAATCCGTCGCGACGAGGGAGGCACCCTCTGGATGGCGGAGGGCACGCAGCTGGTCGGGATGAAGGACGGGGTCGCCAAGGTCTACGGCAAAGAGCAGGGCATCGACCTCGATTGGGTCTGTCAGATTCTACCTGACGACTTCGGGTCGTTGTGGATCGCAACGATGAACCGGATAGCGCGCGTCTCCCGCGCGGAGCTGGCTGCCGTGGCGGCAGGCAAGGCGGCGCGGGTCAATGCCATCGCGTTCGACAGCACCGACCGGCGGCAGGAACCATCGGCGCAGCGGGCGCGCACCGCAGGGGCGTGGAAGGCGCGGGACGGTCGGCTCTGGTTCGCGACCTTGCGCGGGGTGGTGACCATCGATCCTCGGCGCGTGCGGATCAACTTGTTGCCGCCGACCGTGGTGATCGAGGGGGTGACGGTGGATGGCCGCACCGTGAGCACGGAGGGATCTGGTCAGTTCGCCCCGGGGGCCGGCCGCGTCGAGCTGCAGTTCGCTGCCATCTCGTTGGTCGAGCCCAACCAGGTGCGGGCTCGCTACATGCTCGAAGGTCTCGATGATCGCTGGACCGAAGCGGGCGCGCGGCGGAC